>JAJDEM010000127.1 GCA_029259795.1 Planctomycetota bacterium | reverse complement strand
GGCCTTGGCCGAGGCTGCCCGCCCGGTCTGAGCAGGCGGCGTCGGTCGGGGGTGCGGGAAGCCCCCCTGCCGGTCCCGAGCGGGCGGGCGTGCCGGTGGGTCGGCTTCCGGACGGCCCCGCCCCCGGGCATAGCTTCCGGGCCCGCCCCTGAGCGGGTTCAATGCGAGATTCGGCCTCTTGAGGGCCCTGCGCCCACCTGCCACCCCTGCATCCCCACCGGCCGTAGCGGCCACCCGGAAGGTTCACCTTGTTCGAAGCCCTCGCCCAGCGCTTCTCTGGCATCTTCTCCGGCCTCGGCCGGAGTGGACAGCTGACCGAGAAGAACATCGACGAGGGCATCAAGGAGGTGCGCAAGGCGCTTCTCGAGGCGGACGTCAACCTGAAGGTCGTGCGCAGCTTCGTGGACCGCGTCCGCGAGAAGGCGATCGGCCTCGAGGCGATCCGCGGGGTCAAGCCGCACGAGCAGTTCGTCAAGATCGTCCAGGACGAGATGACCGACCTGCTCGGTGGCGAGGCGACGCGCATCGCGTGGAACGACCGCGGCCCGACCGTCATCATGATGGTCGGCCTGCAGGGCACGGGCAAGACGACCACGACGGCCAAGCTCGCGCAGCTGCTCAAGAAGCGCGAGGGCAAGAAGCCCATGCTGGTCGCCGCCGACGTACAGCGCCCGGCCGCCATCGAGCAGCTGCGCGTGCTCGGCCGCCAAGTCGACGTGCCTGTCTACGCAGAGGAGGGCGGACGCCCGCCGAAGATCTGTCGTCGCGGGATCAAGGCCGCGATCGATCAAGGCTGCGACGTCGTCCTGCTCGACACCGCCGGTCGTCTGCACATCGACGACCAGCTCATGGACGAGCTGGAGGACATCCGCGACAAGACGAAGCCCCAGGAGATCTGGCTCGTCGTCGACGCGATGCTCGGCCAGGACGCAGTGACGAGCGCGGCCGAGTTCAATCAGCGGCTCGACGTCACGGGCATCATCCTCACGAAGACGGATGGCGATGCCCGCGGTGGTGCGGCGCTCGCGATCCGGGCCGTGACCGGCAAGCCGATCCGCTACGCCGGTATTGGCGAGAAGCTCGACCAGATCGAGACGTTCGTTCCCGACCGGATGGCGCAGCGCATCCTCGGTATGGGCGACGTCGTCAGCCTCGTCGAGCAGGCCCAGGATGTCGTCGACCAGGAACAGGCCCAGAAGCAGGTCGAGCGCATGCTCATGGACCGCTTCACCCTCGACGACATGAAGGACCAGTTCCAGTCCGTCATGAAGATGGGCGATCTGAAGGGCTTGATCAGCAAGCTCCCCGGTGCGGCCGCCCTGACGGACGACCAGATGGCCGGGATGCCCAAGGATCAGGACATGAAGCGCATGGTGGCCGTCATCGAGTCGATGACGCCCCAGGAGCGTGTCGACCCCGCGGTCATCCACATGCAGCGCCGGCACCGCATTGCGCGGGGCTCGGGCACGAGCGTGAACGTCGTGGGCGAGGTCATCAAGGCCCACCGCGAGATGGGCCGTCAGGTCAAGCAGTTGAAGAAGCAGGGCCTTATGGGACGCGTGGCGTCCGGGGCCCTGAAGCGTTCCAAAGCCAAGCGCTTGAAGAAGCACAAGCGCGAAGGCACAGACATCAAGAAGTGGTTCAGTCGGTGAGTGCGTCCTCTGTGGCGTCGACCGCGAACTCCCCAAGAAGGAATCCATCATGGCAACCGTGATTCGCCTGTCCCGCAAGGGACGCAAGAACCGTGCGCACTACCGAGTCGGCGTCTTTGACCGTCGTACCCGTCGCGACGGTCCCCCGATCGAGCACCTCGGTCACTACGACCCCTGCGTCGAAGAGCCCGACAAGAAGGTCACGCTCAACGCCGAGCGCATCATCTACTGGATGGGCGAAGGCGCGGACGTGTCCGACACGGTGAAGAGCTTCCTGCGTCGGCAGGGCATCGAGATCCCCGTCCGCAAGGGCAAGAAGCACAAGAAGAAGGCCGAGTAGGGCCCCGCCCCGGGTCCACCGGCCAGGTCGGCCGGGGCTCCTGGGGATGAGCCCAAAAGCCGCGGGATCGATCCGACGAGCCCGCGGTCAGGCCGCGGCGTCGGCGCGCATCGATGCGCGCCGGATCGTTCACCCAGCGCCTCTACGACCTGCTCTCTCGCACGACCTGTTTTCCACCTGCGACTCTCCGGGACACCCTCTCGATGGCAGCCACAACCAAGAAGCTCACGATCTCCGAGGTATTGACCCTCCTGCAGAAGCAGTACGGTCTACCGGCGCTATCCGAGCGCATCGAGGATCCGCTCCTCGATCACCTGCTTGTCGCGACGATGGTCACGTATACGGACGAGGCGGGCGCGCGCGCGATCGTACGCGGCGTGTCCGAGCGCTTCCTCGACTTCAACGAAGCGCGGGTCAGCCCGCTCTACGAGCTTGAGGCCGTCGTCGCCGACTACGTGCCCAAGGATCAACACCGTGCGGCCGCTTGGCATCTACGCATGGCCATGCAGGACGTCTGGGACGGCAGCCACGGCCTCGACCTCGAGCCCCTGCGCGGCGCGAGCCCCGAGCGTCAGCGCGAGTTCATCGCGCACATGCCGAACATCCCCGGTGGTCCGGCGGCTTTGGTCTTCCAGCTTGCCCTCGGCGAGAAGGAGCTGGCGCTTGGCCCGCTCGAGGAGCACCTCCTCAAGCGCCTGGGCCTGCTACCTCGCAGCACGACCCGGCTGCGTCTGCGCAAGGCCCTCGAGAAGCAGATCAAGCCGGCGGATCGCTATCGTTTCGCGTGGTTGTTCGGGCACGCGGCCAACCTGTTCGAAGAGGACTTCGACCCGAAGCACCCCTTCTGCAAGCTGCTCGTCCGCATCAACGCTCGCGAACTCGTTGTGCGAGAGCAGGAGCGCAAGCGCGAAGAGGCCCGCAAGATCGTCGAGGAGAAGAAGCGCCTCGCCGAGGAGGAGCGTCAGCGCAAGATCGACGAGCGTGAGCGGATCAAGCGCCCGAAGGCCGAGGCCGCCGCCCCGAAGAATGAGGAGGCCGCCCGTGAGAACGCTGCTGCGAACGCGCAGCGCAAGGCCGACGCTGCCAAGAAGCAGGCCGCGGCCGCCAAGAAGAAGGCGGCTGCCGCGAAGAAGAAGGCCAGCGCCATCGCCAAGAAGAAGGCCGCCGCGGCGAAGAAGAAGGCCGCCGCCGCGAAGAAGAAGGCCGCCGCTGCGAAGAAGAAGGCCGCCGCTGCGAAGAAGAAGGCCGCCGCTGCCAAGAAGAAGGCGGCCGCGAAGAAGAAGTCGGCGAAGAAGCCGGCCAAGAAGAAGCCCGCGACCAAGAAGGCCAAGAAGAAGGCCAAGAAGAAGGCCGCCAAGAAGCCCGCGGGCAAGAAGAAGGTCGCGAAGAAGAAGGTCGCCAAGAAGAAGGCTGCGAAGAAGAAGGCCACCAAGAAGAAGGCTGCAAAGAAGAAGGCCGCCAAGAAGGCCAAGAGGCAGCCCCGCCGCAAGCGGTAGTCGTCATGGCACGTAGCCTCGTCCTTGCAAGCCGCAGCCCGCGCCGCGCGGAGCTGCTCACGGAAGCCGGCGTCGAGTTCGAGGCTCGCGAGTTCCCCGATGTCGACGAGACGCCGGGCGTCGGTCTCGAGGATCCGCTCGAGATCGTGCGTGACCTTGCCGAGCGCAAGGCCCGCGCGGCGCTCGTGCACGCTCCGCATGAGCTGCTGCTCACCGCGGACACCTTGGTGTTTCTCGATGACCGCATCCTCGGCAAGCCCGCGGATGAAGACGAGGCCCGACGCATGCTGGAGGCGCTCTCCGGCCGCAGCCATCACGTGGCGACCGGGGTCGCGCTCATCGGCCCCGGGGGGCGTGGTCGCACGCGCCTCCTCAGTGACGCGGTCGCGACCCACGTGCGCTTTCGCAAGCTGACCGCCGAGGAAATCGCGGCCTACCTGGCGAGCGGGGAGCCGTTCGGCAAGGCTGGTGCCTACGCCATCCAGGGTCAGGCCGCGCGCTTCGTGGCGGGTCTCGAGGGCGCCCGCGACACGGTGATCGGCTTGCCGATCGAGGTTGTAAGGCGGTTGTTGGCGGATTGGTAGGGTCGCTTGCGCTCGAGGCCTCTGCGGAGCCTCTCAGGTCGGCCCCCCGCGGAGGCCGATAGGGACAGCGGGAGTCCCCATGCGCAAGTCCTCCATGTTCTCCATGGCCATCATCCTGGTGGCGCTCGTCGCAATGATGGTCGCGGCCGACATGGCGTTGAAGCCCATGAAGCGCACGCTGGCCATCGGCGCTGATCTGACCGCCATGCTGCATGCTCGCGGCGATCTCGAGCCCGGCACCAAGGTCTTCGTCCTTGCCCGCAAGGCGGAACCTCGTCATCTCGCCACCGACGGGTGGGGGCTGATCATCGAGGTCGAGCCTGCTGAGTCCGTCCGCTCCCGCAAGGGTCGTCTGGAGCGACTCGCCCGCCGCCTGGTGAGCGAGGCAGGGCGCCTCTACCGGGAGCGCAAGGGACGTCGGATTGAATGGTACGAGGTCCGCTTCGGCAAGGGCTCCGAGCCCTGGCACCGCAGCCTCATGACCGTCGACGCGGACGGCCGGATCGGTCGCCCCGCACCGACGATTCCCCCCGTTCGGCTTGCCTCGGCCCACTGACCCCGCCTGGGCCCTGATCCCTGGGCCGCCGGCGCCTACGCGCCCCACGGAGGCCCCCCCGTACCCGCTTGCCCGGCGCTCCACCGGGGGTACGCTTCTGCGCTCCGCGCAAGGAATCCGAGGTTTGCCATGCAGGACGGTATCCACCCCAAGTACCACCCCGTTGTCTTCGTCGACACCGGTGCGAGCACCGAGTTCGTCACTCGCTCGACGATGACCAGCAAGGAGAGTCGCGAGATCGACGGGGTCGAGCACTTCGTCATCCGCCTCGACGTCTCGTCCGCTTCGCATCCTTTCTTCACGGGCAAGCAACGCTTCGTTGACGCGGCCGGCCGTATCGACAAGTTCCGCAGCAAGTACGGTCAGAACTACGGTGGCCGGGCCAAGAAGGCGAAGACCGAAGACGCCGACGCGAGCTGACCCGTGCTCGCGGACCGACTCCGCGCCCGTCTCGACGAACTGGCCCAACACGCCAGCGAGTTGGAGGGACGTCTCCAGACGCCCGAGGTCGCCTCGAACCATCTGGAGTTCGCGCGCCTGAACCGGGAACTCTCGGGACTGCGCAAGACCGTCGACCTGTTCACCGACTACAAGCAGGCCGAGGTCGAGATCGAAGAAGCCAAGGAGATCCTCTCCGACGGCGGTAGCGATCCCGAGATGCGTGAGCTGGCCGAGATGCAACTCGAGGAAGCGACGGGGCAGACCGCAGCGATTGCGGAGCAGGTCCGGCGTTCGCTTGTAAGCGATGATCCGGATGACCTCCGTGACGCCATCATCGAGATTCGCGCCGGGACCGGCGGTGACGAGGCAGGCCTCTTCGCCGGCGATCTGAAGCGCATGTACGAGTACCACGCCAAGAAGCGCGGCTGGAAGATCGAGCTCATCGAAGGCCAAGGCTCCGAGCAGGGCGGCTACAAGGAGATCGTCTTTGCGGTTCGCGGCAAGGGCGCGTTCGGCGGCATGCGCTACGAGTCCGGCGTGCACCGCGTCCAGCGCGTGCCCAAGACCGAGACCCAGGGGCGCATCCACACCTCGACGGCCTCTGTGGCCGTGCTGCCCGAAGCCGAAGAGGTCGATGTCCATGTCGACGAGCGCGACATCGAGATGGACACGATGCGGGCCGGCGGTCCCGGGGGGCAGAACGTCAACAAGACGTCCTCGGCCGTGCGGCTGACCCACGTGCCCACGGGCATCGTGGTGAAGTGCCAGGCGGATCCCTCGCAGCACAAGAACCGCGCGACGGCCATGCGCCTGCTCAAGTCCAAGATCTTCGAGATGGAGCGTGAGAAGAAGGACCGCGAGCGATCCCAGGCCCGGGCCAGCCAGATCGGCACCGGCGACCGCTCCGAGAAGATCCGCACCTACAACTTCAAGGAGAGTCGGGTCACGGACCACCGCATCAAGCTGACGGTCCACAACCTCCCGGCGGTCCTGGACGGCGAGATCGACGAGTTCACCGACGGATTGAAGCAGGACGAGGTCCGCAGGCGTCTCGACGCCCTCTAATCCACGCCCGGAGCGGACCGACTGCTGGCCCCCGGCCTGGTCCGCGCGGCCCGGGGGCGCCTCGCCGGACGCATTTCCACGGGACGCGAGCGAACCCGTAGCTGGGCTTGGCGTTGGACGGGGTGGGCCGGTAGGATTCGCCAGCCCGCAGGGACAGGAGATTCGCGCGATGACTGACGACGATCCGAGCCTCGAGAACGATCCCAGCCTTCTTGATGAAGGGGAGTTTGACGCCGTCGACGAAGACGCGTTTGTCCCCGAGGGCGTATCGCCCGACATCGACCCCGCAGCCGTCATGGCGGAAGCGGCGATGGAGCGCATGCACCGGCAGGCCTACTGGCACCAGCACAGCAAGCAGCTCTTCGCGTTCCTCTTCGCCAACTGCTGCTTCTTCGCCAGCGCGTTCGCGGCCTGGGGCCGCTCGGGCTACAACGAAGATGGCTCGCAGGTCGCCCTCGATCCGTCCCTGTTGTTCACGGGTCTGGACACGATCCGCGGAAGCTTCATCTTCGCACTGGCGCTCTACGGCTTCTGGACGGCGGTCTTCAACATCTGGCATGCCCAGATGAAGGTCTGGCCCTACATGCTCGGCGGCATCCTCGGCCTCTGGGTGGGCCTGCAGGGCATCATGCAGGGCATCGGGGGCGAGCAGTGGGAGCGTTCGAAGCTCTACCTGAGCGACCATGTCGAGTCGAAGACCCTCATGGACGACATGCTCACGCCGCTTGGCACGATTGCCCCGGGCTACTGGCTCTGCGCCTTCGGCGGCTTCATCGTCGTCTGGGTCATCGTCATGGGTCTGGTCAAGGGCCAGCAGTCCTCCAAGACTGCGGCGACCGCTGACAGCGGCGGTGGGTCGAAGCGACGTCGTCGCTAAGCGTCCTCGAAATCCTGCGTCGTTCGACGGCGTGGCTCGAGCAGCGGGGGATCGAGAGCCCCCGGCTCGATGTCGAGATCCTGATGGCCCACGCCATGGGCGTGAAGCGTCTTGATCTCTACCTGCAGTTCGATCGCCCGCTGCTGGAAGACGAGCTGGCGCCGATTCGCGAGCTGCTCCGCAAGCGCAGCGAGCGCGCGCCCGTCGCTTACCTCGTAGGGCGCAAGGACTTCTTCTCGTTGCCCTTCGCCGTGGACGCACGGGTGCTGATCCCGCGCCCCGAGACCGAGCTGCTCGTCGAGCTGGCCGTGAAGCGGCTGGAGGACGTAGGGGCCCCGCGGATCGTCGATGTGGGGACCGGCTCGGGCTGTATTGCCGTCAGTGTGCTGCACAGCCTGCCGGAGGCGACCGGCGTCGCCGTCGACATCGCGCCGGGCGCCTTGGAGGTCGCTGCCGCCAACGCAGAGACGAATGGCGTCACGGAGCGCCTCCAGCTCCTGCAGGGCGACTTGCTCGACGCCGTGCAGGGGGACGCCTTCGACGCGGTCCTCTCGAACCCGCCCTACATCGTGCGCGGGGATCCGACGGTCGAGGCCGACGTCCGCGACCACGAGCCAGAGCAGGCGCTCTATGTCGCGGCGGACGATCCGCTCGTCCTCGCGAAGGCCGTGGCCGATCAGGCGCTCGGCGTGTTGAAACCCGGAGGCTTCCTCGCCCTCGAGGTGGGGGCGGGCAGCGCGCAGGCGATGCGCGCGTACCTCCTCGAGCTTGGCTACGTCGATCCAGAGATCGCCGTCGACCTCGGCGGCATCGAGCGCCTCGTGAGCGGGCGCACGGCCGCAGCCGACTGAGACGCACCGAGCCCGCGCGGCCCGGCGCGCCTGTCGGCTGCCGAACCTAGTCGTCCAGCGAGCCGCGCGGCGGCTGCTTGGCGTCGGCTTCGTGCTTGGCGGCGCCCAGGTTCACGCCATCCCCCGAGTAGAGGCGGCGTAGCTGCGGGGTGAGCCGCTGGCGCTCGTTGGCCGGAATCGCGATCGCCGCGATGCCCGGCATGAGCACGCCGAGATCCACCGCGTAGCGGACGGCCTCCTGCCGCTTCTTCGAGATGGAGCCGGCCCAGCGGAACACGCGGTGCGCGAGGTGCGCGCGGTGCCAACCGGAGACCGCAGCCGCGAGGTCGTCATCGACGTCGGGCTTCTCGAGCGGCAGGCTCTCCTCGAACTCCACGACCTCGACGCCGTGGCGATTGAGCACCTGGACGCGGTACTTGAACGTGTCCGCGTTTGGCTGGAGCACCTGGGCCGTGACCGGGCGCGGTTCCCCATTCGGCGTGAAGATGTTCGGCACGATCCGGCGCGACGCACCCGCGTGCGCCTTCAGATGGATCTTCATGCCCGTGGTGAGGACGAAGCCCTTGCGCTTGAGGTAGTCATTCGGATCGAAGCGGAAGGCCGCAATCCGGCCCGAGAGCCGGCCGCTGCCCACCATCGTGGCGGTCGTCGAGCGCTTCGGCGACAGGAACGGCACGGTCGGAGCTGGCTGGCCGCGCTCGGTGGCGGCGAAGCCCGTGAAGTGCAGCTGGCCGCCAGCGGCACCGCCATAGGTCATGCCCGTGGCCGGGGCAGAACTCAGAACCAGCTCGCCGGGATGCATGAGCCAGTCCGCGTTGTGGTTGACCGCCGACGCGGGGCGCCTCGGCCGCTCGCGGAGCGAGTCGGGTCGCGAGAGCCGCGGGGTGGGACGGTCCAGCTTGACCGCGCCGCCCATGACGTCGCGGTAGGTGCGCCGGGCGCCTTCGCCGCGCAGCGGGGTCACGAAGGTGATCCGCACGCGAATGGTCTCCTGGACGATGATCGGCCAGATCTGGATCTCGAGTCGGTCGCGCTGGGGGCGTGACACGAGCAGGGGATCGCGCGGACGCGTGGGGGGCCGGCGGGTCTGTGGGGGCGTGCGAATCCGGGCGTAGCACTGGAACGCGTCCCACGTGGTGAGGGTACGTGCCGTGATCGGCCTGCGGTTCTCACGCATGAGCACGGCGCCGATGATTTCGCACGCCGGGTCGATGACGTAGCCGCGGCGCCACTCCATGATCTGGGTGCCGACGTTCTGTACTTCCAGCGTGAGGTCGACCCGCGCCAGGCCCGCGAACATGCGCACCTTGCCGTGGTGGACATGGACGAGGCTGGTGTCCGCCGTCGGGCCCGGCATCGGCAGGCTGCCGCCCCGGTTGCGGCCCGGCGGGCGAGTAGGGCCGGACGGCGTGACGCCGCTGCGGACAGCG
Organism: Planctomycetota bacterium; assembly: GCA_029259795.1. Classification (GTDB taxonomy): domain Bacteria; phylum Planctomycetota; class PLA2; order PLA2; family JAEUHO01; genus JAHEIK01. The sequence goes on along the minus strand of JAJDEM010000127.1, from coordinate 17,155 downwards.
GTCGGTTGGGGGGCGCTGACGTCGCGCAGGCGCTTGGTGCGCTTGCGCCGTTCTTCGAGCAGTCGGCCGCCGGAGGCCCCGCTGCGTCCGGGAATCGTGGGCGCGCGCGGCCGTGCCGCGCCGCCCCCGCCGCCAGCCGCAGGGCCACCCGGGCGGTTGCCGCCCTCGAGTGCGCCGCCGCGTGCGAGCGCGGACGTGGGTGCGGTGGTCGTAAACGCCACCAAGGAGAGTGTCGCAGTGGCCGCGACGGCAAGCATCTTCCGCATCATGTGGAACCCCCAGCGGCGCGCGGCAGCATGCGTTCGATCGGCCGTGCGCCATGTATTGCAAACGACTCCTAGGAGCCGTCGGAACCCTCGGATCCCGAAACGCCAAGCGCGCGCGACCAAGCCGTGCGGCATTCAACGTCCTCGAGGCTCCGGGCCGGATGCGGAGCAGGCCCCTGAGGGCCTTCCAGTCATCCTATGGGACGCTGCACGCGCCGCCGGGGTCCAATCTGGATCTCCCGAGGATCTGGGGCTTCCCGCCGATCAGCGGTTGGGCGGCCACATGCGGTCTTCGACCACGGCGGAAGACACCGCTTGCAGCCACGCATCGAGGCGCCGCGCCAGCTCCGCGCGTTCCTCGGTGTGGTCGGCGGAGACGTCCTCGGTGAAGTGGACATCGTCCCGATAGGCGAACAGGCCGGCCTGGCCATGCAGATCGCTCTGAAACGCCAGTTGGTCCCCGAAGATCACGTAGCGGCCGCTACGCTTGACGACGGTGTAGCGCGGCTTCGCGTAGTCGAACACCGAGCGCCCCATGGAGGCATGGCGCGTCGGAATCCGCAGGACATCGAGGATCGTCGGCAGGATGTCCACGTGGGAGGCGAGTTCGGGGCGCACCTGCGGCTCGATGATGCCGGGAGCGAAGACCAGGAGCGGGACGTGGAACGACTCGTAGATGCTGTTCGGAGGCGCGAAGCGCGTGTGGTCCGCCGTGAGGATGAAGACCGTGTTCTTGAACCACGGCCGCTTCATGGCGTGATCGAGGAAGCGGCGCACCGCCCAGTCGGAGTAGCGCAGCTGGCGCTGGTAGGGGGTGTCGTCGGTGCCCTTCTCGAAGGCCTTGGCGATGGACGGCGGGATGCGGTACGGATCGTGGGGGGAGAGGCCGAACATCACGGCAGCGAAGGGGCCCTTCACGGCATCCATCTGGCGTACACCGTGCTCGTAGAACAAGTGGTCGAAGACGCCCCACTTGCCGTCGTTGCGTTCTTCGGCTTCTTCCTTGCCGTCGTAGTCGTCACGCGAGAAGTAGTGGTGAAAGCCTGCGAGCTTGGAGAAACCGCGAAAGCCTTCGATCGTGGGCGAGGCACCGTGGTGGAAGCTGCTGGTGTAGCCAAACTCGCGCAGGATCGCTCCCATGCCGCGGTAGCGGACCAACTCGATCCGTGAGCCGATGATGGGGCGGCGGAAGATCGAGGGCACCGAAGCGATGATGGAGGGCACGGCTTCGCTCGAGCGCTGGGAGGTTGCGAGGAAGTTCGTCCAGAGCGCACCACGTTTGGCGAGGGCGTCGAAGTGCGGTGTGCGCGAGATGCCCTTCGCGTCCGGTCCCACGTTTGCCCAGGTCCAGCTCTCCAGCATGAGGATGACGACGTTCAGGGGGCGGTGGGGCTCCTTTGGCTTCGTTTCCCTCAGGAACGGATACTCGCCAGGCTCCCACACATCGTCCTTGCCGACGACCATGCTGCGTGCGATCGCGACGGCCTCCTCCTGAGGCATGGTGTTCATGACGGGGAAGCTCGGGAGCACCGCGTTGAGGAGGACGGTGTACGTGCTGTTGAGCGTGAGATCGCCGACTGCCTGGTGCGTCGAATAGCTGAACGCGTCCGCGGGTCGCATGATGCCGTCTTGCAGCCCGCCGCGAATGCCGAGCACGCAGATCCCGATCAGGACGGTTGCCCAGATGTGAGTACGCCAGATGCCGGGGGTCTCCTCGAAGCGGCGGTCGAGCCAACGGGCGCCAAGCCCCAGCAGCCAGATGAGGAGGCCCAGGACGGCGAAGCCTCCGAACACGAGCAGCGGCATGTCTTCGACCCAGCCGGGAAAGCAGACCAGCAGGTGCTCGGCCTGATCGAACGGCTCGAAGATGATCCGCCGCTGGACGTTGGCGTAGTAGCCCAGGTCCGCGAGGTTCAGCAGGAAGCCGAGGGTGTTGAGCAGGGCGAAGACGGCGAAGGTGATGCGCTTCCACCAGCGGGGCTTGATCTGGGGCAGGGGCGCGTTCAGGAGCACCATCACGGGGATGTTCAGGATGATGATCGCCGCGAGATCGAAGCGCAGCGCATGGACGAAAGCCATGGCGATGTCACCCGCCGGCGCATCCGTGAAGTAGTCCCAGTTGGCCGCGAGGAAGGCCAATCGCAAAAATGCGTAGATCAGCAGCAACCCGGCACCCGCCCCGAGCGTCATCTTCAGGTACTTGGTCATCGGAGGGAGCCCCTTGGGACGCGCGCCCGGCGCGCCAACGGTCTGCTTGCTTGGCTTGGACGCGACCGGATCTCGGGTGCCTCGGGATTTGGCCGCTATCGAAGCGGATGCGAGAATACCGTCCGCTCGAGGTTCCCCACACGGAGTTCGCACGCCAGTGATCCTCGCCGCCTGGTCATTCACTGCTTGGCTTCCGGAGCTGGCTGCTGTCCTCGGCGTGTTCTTCGTGGCCGATCTCGTCTATGTGATCGACCACTACTTCGTGCACTTCAACCGGGACCGCTACCGGCAGACCCACGCCCGCCATCACCGGCGCTACAACGGAGCGCGTGGAGGACAACCCCAGTTCGATGACTTCGAGCTCTCCACCTACAACTCCGCCGGCTTCGGGTTGCTCATTGCCATGAGCGTCATGAGCCTGTTCACAGGCAACGTCGGGTTCGTCCTGGGGGCAGCCCTCAAGTGGGTCCACAGCCTGCTGTTTCACCTCTACCAGCACGGCTGGTGGAGCGACACGGCCGTGCGTGTGAAGCCGCCGCCGCGTCCCCGCCCGAGCTGGGGCTTGGCCTCCGCGCGCTATCACGCCTGGCATCACTCCAACCCCAACGACGACCGCTTCACCTATGCGGAGTCGTGGGCAGGGTTTGACCGCATCCTCGAGATGCTGCACCCCTGGCTCGTGCGCTTCACGGCCGATGCCCGCAAGGGCCGCCTGCATCTGCTCAAGCAGGGGCAGGGGCGCAGACCGTGAACTGGCTCGCTTGGGACACCCGGTCGTACGGCGGCGCTCTCCTGGGCGCGCTGCTCGGAGCGGGGTTGTCCTTCTGGGCGACGGAGGCCGGCTCGTTCCAGCCGTGGATCCTCGGCATCTGCATCGGGCTTGGTTGTGCGACGCTGACGACCGAGCGCAGCACGATGCGCGGACTCGTCCTCGCGTGTGTGGCCGCGTGGGCCGGCGCCCTGGCCCAGGTTGTTCTCGCGCCCACCGCGCCAGACGCCGGTCTCCTGGCGGGCATCGCAAGCTTCCACGAGGGCCTCGGCCTGACCGACTTCGCCTTGCATCTCGTGGGTATCGCCGGAGCCTTCCTCCTCGGACGGACCTCGTTCCGCCCAGGTGCCAAGGAGCGGGTGGCAGGCGCCGGCCGGGATGCGACGGTAGCCTCCGATGCCTGAGCGGCGCGCCGTAGGTTGGATCCTGCTCGGCCTGGGGGCCGCGTTGCTGCTGACCGTTGCTCCGGCCGAGGCCAAGCGCCAGCGCCCGCGCGGCCCGCTGGTCGGGCACGTGAGCCCCACGAGTGCCGTGATCTGGTTCTACACAGGCCAGCGCGCGGGGGTGCGGGTGTTCTATCGGACGGCGGAGGCTCCCAAGACGGCTGCGAAGGCCGTGGTCATGCCGGCGGGCGCTGCGGGGCCTCTGACGGCGCGGGTCACGCTGCCAGACCTCACCCCGGACACCGCCTACGTCTACCGCGTCGTGTTTCAGGGCAAGACCGAGGAAGCCTGGACGGGGGCGTTCCGCACGGCCCCCCGCACGGGGAGCCCGACGAAGTTTCGCTTCGCCGTCTCCTCGTGCATGAAGCACGATCACGACTTCCAGGACGCGTGGCTGCGCCTGCTCGAGACGAAGCCGGACTTCCAGCTCTTGCTCGGCGACAACGTCTACGCCGACTCGACCGTGCGTGGCGTGTTGTGGGACCACTACCTGCGGATGCGCGGCGTCTGGCAGTTTGCGTCCGTGGTGCGCAACGTGCCAACCTACGCGATGTGGGACGATCACGACTACGCCGGGGACAACCGCGGTGGGGAAGTGCGCCGGAAGGTGCAGGTGCTCGATGTCTTTCGCGAGGTGTGGGCGAACCCATCTGCGGGGACACCGGGCGTACCGGGGGCGTTCTTCAAGCTCTCGCGCGGCGACGTCGACTTCTTCGTGCTGGATGGCCGCTACCATCGCTCGCGTCTCGAGGCGCCCAACGGCCCCCGCAAGCGCATGATCGGCGACGGACAGTTCCGTTGGTTCTCTCAGGCGATCCGCGCGTCGAAGGCGCGCTTCAAGGTGATCGCCTCGGGCAGCACCATCGAGGTCGAGGGCGAAGACACCTGGGTGAAGTACAAGTTCGAGCTCGAGCGCATCTGGCGCCTCATCCGGGACGAGAAGATCGGTGGCGTCATCTGGGTCTCGGGTGACCTTCACGAAGGCCAGCTCGAGACGTTCCCCAAGGCCCGCACGGGCTTCTACGACCTCACGGAGGTCATCTCCTCGGGCATCGCCAACTCCCGCGACCACGAGTTCGCGATCATGGACTTCGACACCACGGTCAAGGACCCGACCTGCCACATCCAGGTCCTCGACGGCCACGGCAAGCTCGTGGAGGAGCGCACCTTGCGCTGTTCTGCGCTCCAGGTGCGGTTGGGCCGCTAGCTGAACGTCTTCTTGAGGTGGCGCATGGCGTTCTCGAAGGGCTTGAGGCCTTCGGGCTTGCGCGGGGCGGTGCCTCGGTGGAAGCGGGCGTCTTGCCAGGGGAACTGGTTGCGCTCCGGGTGGGGCATGAGGCCTAGGACGCGCCCCGTCGGATCGGTGATGCCGGCGATGTCGTCGAGGGAACCGTTCGGGTTGTGGGGGAACGACGCCGGGCTCTCGCCCTCGGGCGTGACGTAGCGCAGCGCGATCTGGTCGGCGGCCGACATGCGGTCGAGGACCGCGTCGCTGCACACCAAGCGCCCTTCCGCGTGGGCGACGGGGCAGTGGATCAGGTCCCCGCGCTTGAGGAAGACGCTGTTGTCCGTCACGGCCCTGAGCGTGACCCAGCGATCCTCGTAGCGGTTCTGCATGTTGCTCGCGAGGGCGACCGTGCGGTCCGGCTCGCCGTCGCCGGTCTCGTCGTAGCCGGGCAGGAGGCCGGTCTTGACCAGCACCTGGAAACCGTTGCAGATGCCCAGCACGATGCCGCCCTTGTCGACGAGTCGATGGATCGGATCGCGGAGCTGCGTGCGCAAGGCCGTGCCCAGCACGGTGCCTGCCCCGAGATCGTCTCCGTAGGAGAAGCCGCCGGGGATCACCAGGCCGTGGACGCGGGAGAGCTGCTTCGGATTGTCGAGCAGTGCATTCACATGCATGTGCGTGATGCGCGCGCCGAAGCGCTCGAAGGCGTAGCCGCTCTCGCGATCGCAGTTCGTGCCGGGTGCACGCAACACGAGGATGCGGATGGGCTTGGTGCTCTTCTTGGTGCTGGCCTTGCCCTTGGCTGCGGTCTTGGCCCTGCGGCGCGGTGTGCCGGTGGAAGTCGCCATGACTAGTTCTCCTCGCTGAGCGCAAGTGCGCCGCGCCACGACGTGCGCAGCTTGTCCGTCGAGACATCGACGAACGTGTGTGTGGTTCGGCCACCCTCGGGCACCTTGCCCACGATCATCAGGCGCGGCTCGGCGGTCACCCGCCCGACCTTGCCGCAGGGGACACCCGCCTTCTGCATCGCCGCTTCGAAGTCCTTGGCCTTGGCCTTGTCGACCTCGACGACAAAGCGCGTCGTGCTCTCGCTGAAGAGGACGCGCTGGGCATCCTTCGTCGTGCCCTTGACCTTGCGCAGGTCCAAGCGCAGGCCGAGGTCCGACGCGAACGCCATCTCCGCGGCGGCGACGGCGAGGCCGCCCTCGGACGGGTCGTGGGCTGCGCGCACCCAGCCCTTCTTGATGGCCCGGTGGACGGCGAGCATCCACTGCGGGGCCTCGCTCGGGACCTTGGGTACGTTGCGGCCGACGCGACCCTTGAGGCGGTACCAGTGGCTGCCACCCAACTCGTCGTGGGTCGCGCCCAGGACGTAAACCGGGTTGCCCGCCTGCTTCAGGTCGGAGGTGCAGGTCTTGCGCACGTCCTTGATCACGCCGATGGCCGAGATCAGCAGGGTGGGTGGGACGCTGATGAGCTCGCCGTCCTCCGTGCGGAACTCGTTGTTGAGCGAGTCTTTGCCCGAGATGAACGGCGTGCCAAAGAGCATGGCGGCGTCGTGGCAGCCCTCGCAGGCGCGCACGATCGTGCCGCGGGTCGAGGGGCGGTTGCAGTTGCCCCAGGTGAAGTTGTCGAGTACGGCGATGCGCGTCGGGTCTGCACCCGTGGCTACGGCGTTGCGCAGCGCCTCGTCGACGGTGGCCATGGCCATGGCGTAGGGGTCGATCTCGCCGAAGGTCGGGTTGATGCCGTTGGAGAGTACGAGGCCGCGGTTGCTGCCCAGGGTCGGGGCGACAACCGCTGCATCCGACGGGCCATCGTTGGCGCCGGTGAGGGGCCGTACCACCGCGCCGGCCTGCACCTCGTGGTCGTATTGACGGATGATCCACTCCTTCGAGCCGATCTGCGGCATCGCGAGGAGGTCGAGGATGTCCTTGTCGTAGCGCTTCTTCGTCTTCCACGTCGGCTCGGCGTCGCCGCCCGGCTCGAAGGTCGCCTCGCGCACGACGCGCGGCACGCCGTCATGCAGGAAGGCCATGTCCATGTCGCAGAGCACCGTCTTGCCGTGGCGCACCTTCAGGCGCTTGTCGTCGGTGAAGGTCCCGAGGACGAACGCCTCGACATCTTCGCTGTCGCAGAGCGCCTTGAACGTCTCCCACTTTGCGGGGGGGATGGCCGCGACCATGCGCTCCTGCGCCTCGCTGATCCAGATCTCGTAGGCGTCGAGGCCTTCGTACTTGAGCGGGGCCTTCGAGACGTCGACGTCGGCGCCGGTCTTCTCCGCCATCTCACCCACGGCGCTCGAGAAGCCGCCCGCGCCGCAGTCGGTCATGGCCGTGAAGAGGCGCTTGTCGCGTGCTTGGATGAGGACGTCGAGCACCTTCTTCTCGGTAATCGGATCGCCAATCTGCACGGCACCCGAGCTGACGCTCTCGCTCTCCGCGTGCAGCTCGACCGACGAGAACGTCGCGCCGTGGATGCCGTCGCGGCCCGTCTTGCCGCCGAACGCGACGACAAGGTCGCCTGGGCGCGCGCGCTTGTTCACGTCACGCTTGGGGATGATTCCGACGCAGCCCGCGTAGACGACCGGGTTGCCGACGTAGCGCGGGTCGAACAAGACCGCGCCGTTCACAGTCGGGATGCCCATGCGATTGCCGTAGTCGCGCACACCGGCGACGACGCCCTTGAGGACGCGACGCGGATGCATCGAGCCCTTGGGAACCTCGCTCATGGGGAGGTCGGGCGGGCCGAAGCAGAAGATGTCCGTGTTGGCTACGGGGCGCGCACCCTTGCCGGTGCCGAGGATGTCGCGGATCACCCCGCCGATTCCCGTGCCGGCACCGCCGTAGGGCTCGATCGCACTCGGGTGGTTGTGGGTCTCCACCTTCATGCAGACCCCGTCGGTGCCATCGAAGTCGATGACGCCGGCGTTGTCCTCGAAGACACTCCAGCACCACGACTTCCCCAGCTTCATCGTGGCGTCGAAGATCGTCTCCTTGAGGAGGTTGTCGAACGAGCGCTCGCCATCGGCGTCGGTCATCGTGACGGCACCAGCAAGCGTCTTGTGCTTGCAGTGCTCGGACCAGGTCTGGGCCAGCGTTTCCAGCTCGACGTCGGTCGGGTCGCGATCGAGCTCGATGAACCGGTCGCGGATGGTCTCCATCTCGAGCTTGGTGAGGGAGAGACCCATCTGGTAGCTGAGCGTGACGAGCGCCTTGCCCTTCATCGGGCGGATGGCGACCGTCCGGCGCTTGATGCGCCGCTTCGCGGGCTTGGGGAAGACGAACGTGCGCACGCGGCCGAGCTTGACGTCCTCGATGACGTCGTTGCCGAGTGCCTGCCGCGCTGCGGCGAGGACCTCGCCCTTCTCGGCGCTCGACCACACGAGGTAGGTACGTGCGCTCTGGACGTCGCGGACGTTCAGGCCGATGCCTTGCAGCGCGTGGCGGGCGCTCTCGGCCTCGGAGTTCGTGACGCCGGCCTTGCGCAGGACGGTGACCACGACGGGCGCACCACCGGGCCCAGCGCCGATCTCGAGGTCCTCGCGCACGGCAAAGCGCTCCTGCACCGGGTCGGCGAGGACGTCGCGGGCGGCCCGCTCCACCTGCTTCGGGGAGAGGCTGCCCCGGAGATAGAAGGTCCGCAGCACGCGCACCTCGCGGATGCCGCCGAGGCCGGCCTCGGCGAGGTTTTCGTGTGCCTCGCGGCCCGCCGGGTCGGGCAATCCGGCTTGGAGCCCTATTTCTACGCGGTAGACGGGGCGGGAGGCCCGCGCCGGGGCGCGGGCAGAACGGGACGACGACTTGGTGGCTGAGGGCATGGACCGGATCTTCGCGCCCCAGGGCCCCGAAGCGACTGGGGATTCGGTGATTCCCCGATCAGGCCTGCTTATCGGGGCAATCCGGCCGCGAGGGCGCCCTTTTCGCTATCATGTGCGGCTGCCATCGGGAACGCGGTGCCAAGGGTCACGGTAGGGTCGGAACCGACCGACTTCTAGATGTAGGCCCGCCGTCGCTTCCGGGGGTCTGCAACCATTGCGCCGGGGATCCTCCATGACCACGAGCAAGACCGCGAAACAGCCCAAGTTGCGAGACCTCGTGGCAGCTCCGCTCGACTTCGAGCGCCCGATCCACGAGCTTGAACAGAAGATCGAGGAGCTCCGGGGCATCTCCGATGCCCACATGGGCGACGATGGGCTGGCCAGCGAGCTGGAGCCGCTGGAGCGCCGCCGCGACCGCCTGCTGACCGAGATCTACTCGAGCCTCACGCCCTGGCAGACGGTCCTGGTGGCCCGGCACTCGCGTCGCCCCCAGTTCAGCGACTACATCGACACGATCTGTGACGAGTACGTCGAGCTCCACGGCGATCGCCTCTTTGGCGAGGACCACGCCATGGGCACCGGCTTTGCGCGGATCGGCGACCGCCGCTTCCTCGTCGTGGGCCATCGCAAGGGCCGCGACACCCGCGAGCGGCTTGCCTGCAACTTCGGCAGTCCGCACCCGGAGGGCTACCGCAAGGCCCTCTCGAAGATGAAGCTCGCCGAGCGCTTCGGCCTTCCGATCGTCACGCTCATCAACACGCCGGGCGCCTATCCGGGTGTCGGCGCCGAGGAGCGCGGCCAGGCCTGGGCCATCGCCGAGAACATCCTCGAGATGTGCCGGCTCAAGGTTCCCACGATCTGCATCGTGATCGGGGAAGGCGGCAGCGGCGGCGCGCTCGGCATCGGCGTGGGCGACCGCGTCCTGATGCTCCAGCACTCCTACTACTCCGTCATCTCGCCAGAGGGCTGCGCGAGCATCCTGTGGCGCGACGGCAGCCGTCGGGAGGCTGCGGCGGAGGCGCTGCGGCTGACCAGCGGTGACCTCATCAAGCTCGGGGTCATCGACGAGATCGTCCCTGAGCCGCTGGGCGGCGCCCACCGCGACCCGGACGCGATGATTGACACCTTCAAGGACATGCTGGTCCGCCAGCTGGACGAGCTCTGCGCGATGGACACGCAGGAGCGCCTCGACGCTCGCTATGCGCGCCTGCGGGCGATGGGCAACAACCTGACGCCCCTGGGCGAAGCGGGCTCGTCGTAGCTTCCCAGGCGGCCCGCCAACAGGGGCCCGCCGCCAGACGTAGAATCCCCGGGGCACCGCCGCCCCGGAGGATCCGTCCCGTGCACCAACATCTGTTCTGCGCCAGGGCCTCCTCTGCCATGGGCTTGGCGGTCGCCGCGGCCATCGTCCTGAGTTCCTTCGGCGGCCGTCCGGCCCTGGCCGAGGACGAGGTGCCGGCCAAGAAGGCGCCCGAGAAGCGGGCGCCCGAGAAGAGGGGCCCAGTGAAAGGTGGCCCCGCTGGCGAGCGGCCGAGGGGGCCCCGCAGCGAGGCCGATCTGCGCAAGGACATCGAGGACCTCGTCCGCGGCCGGGGGAAGCTCCCGGAGGGCTTCCGTCCGCGGGGCATGGGCTCATACGGTGGGCCGGCCTTCGGAGGCATCGGGGGGGCGGCCGCCCAGCCCGCGATGACCAAGGCCCTGGGCAAGCTGCTCCTGAAGTACCTCGACGAGAAGGCCGATCCCGTGAAGGCGGCGGTCTACGAAGAACTGCTCCGCGATCTGGGCACGTCACTCGCCAAGGGTGAGGATGCGAACCTGGATCAGATCGGGGTTCGCATGATGGGCCGCTTCATGACGGGGATGCAGGATCCCAAGAAGGCTCCCGTCTATCGGGAGATCATGCAGATCTTCGGCGAGGCTCTGACGGCCTCGGTTCGCGTGCCGCCCACGGCGCGTCCGGCGACCCCGCCGGTGCCCCCCGCGGCCGGCGGCGCGCCCCGCCCCGCCCGGCACGGGCCCGCGACGATGAGCACGAACGCGTGGCCGCGCACGCTCGGCGGGGCCGAGCTGATGTACGTCGCGGAAGAGGGGAGCCCAGACACCCTCGCCGTGGTCCTGCGCCGCATCCCGGCCGATAGCCCCGCCCAGGCCGCGGGTCTGAAGCCCGGCGATACCCTGTTGACGCTCGACGGGAGGCCCGCCACCCCCGAGACGCTGCGCAAGGCCGAAGGCGCATTCGTACCCGGGGGCAAACTCCGCATCCATTTGCGTCGTATGAATGGCAAGACCGAAGTGTTGGAGCTCGAGTTCGAGGCCGCTGAGCCTGCAGCTCCGGCCGCAGCGGTGCCTGCCGAGGCCGGCAAGTAGTCCCGCCGAAGGTCGTATCGAAAGGAGTCCCCCTCATGCAACGCGCACTCTGGATCTCCGCGCTGGGCCTCGCCCTGCCGCTGACCGTCATCTTGCTGAGCTACGACAGCCGGGCCGAGGACGAGCCTCAGGCCGACGCGGCCACCGTCGAGAAGCTCATTGCCGCCCTGAGCGACGATGACTTCCGGACCCGCGAGGAGGCCAGCCAGAAGCTCGCCGCCCTGGGCGAGCGCGCGCGTCCGGCGCTCGAGCGGGCGATCAAGGCTTCCAAGAGCCCTGAACTCCGCTGGCGCGCCGAGCAGATCCTGCGGCGTCTCCGCGGCGGGGATCAGGAGAAGCCGATCGGCGGCCCGGCGGAGGGCCAGCCCACGCCGTCCCCGGCACCCGGCACATCCCCCAAGACGACGGGCTCGGACCTCATGCGCGAGGCGATGAAGAAGCTCGAGAACCTCTTCAAGGACAAGCGCTTCGCGGGCGGCACGCGCAGCCCCTTCGGCTTCGTCCTCGGCGCACGCCGGGTGACCGTGCCGGGCTTGACGCTCGAGCGCGCAGCCGACGGCACGGCGAAGCTTCGCGTGGAGCGCGAGAACGAGCAGGGAGCCAAGGTCGAAGACGTCTACACCGGTCACAGCCTCACCGACATCCTCGCCAACAACCCGAAGCTCACCGAGCACGCGGGCATGGCCGAACTGAAGCGTCGCGAGGCCGAGACGAACTGGCCCGGCCTGGAAGACTTCCGCCGCCAGCTCGGCGGCAACCGCGTGCACCTGAGTCCGTTCCGCAACGGCGGGATCGGCATCACGACGAGCTCTGGTGTCGAGATCCAGCAGGATGCGGACGGCGTCACCGTGAAGCTGCGTGAGCGCGACAAGGATGGCAAGGAGACCATCAAGGAGTTCAAAGGCAAGACCATCGAGGAGCTCAAGGAGAAGCACCCGGAGCTGAAGGACAAGATCGGCTCCCTCTCCTTCCGGGTCAGCCCGCCCCAGGTGTTTTGGCCCGGGTTCCGCCCGCAGCGCCTGAACCCGCTCCAGCCCCCCGTCACGCCGCTGACGCCGCGTGCCCGGACGACCGGCCGCGCCGTCTTCGGGCTGACGCTCACCGACGTCAGCGAGGCCCTTGCGAGCCACCTGGGACTCGCCAAGCACAAGGGCGCACTGGTCGACAACGTGCTGCCGGGCAGCCAGGCCGAGGCGCTTGGAATCCAGCGCAACGACATCGTCCTGAAGGTCGGGGCGCAGGAGGTCGGCCTGAGCGAGGCGGCGGACCTGCTTCGCAAGGCGGGTACCGAGCGTGGCGCCCTGTCCGTCGAGCTGATCCGAGGTGGCAAGCCTGTGACGCTCACGCGCTGAGCGTGGCCTCTGCGGAGGCCCTCAGACGCCAAGTCGGCCGCCTCTTCACGGGGCGGCCGCTTTCCGTTTTGGATCCCCGCTACCTCGCGGAGAATCCGGGCATGACGAGCGACACAGTCAAGGCCCCGAGTGCAACCACACAGCGAGCCATCCGGTGGGTGCTTGGCGTTGGGCTGCTCTGCGCAGCGACGTTCGGCATCTACTGGTACGTCAACACGTACTGGCCCTACTGGCACTTCCGGACCGTCGAGAAGGGCAAGTTCTATCGCAGCAGCCAGCTGGGCGAGAAGGAGCTGGGCGAGGCGATCGAGCGCTACGGCTTGAAGACCATCTTCAACCTGCGCGATGTGAGTGAGCGTACGCACGGTACCTGGTATGAGACCGAGGTGCGCGTCGCGAAGGCACACGGCGCCCGCGTCGTGGACATCCCGCTCAAGGCGGGCACGCCGCCGTCGCCGGAACAGATCGCGATGATGCTCGAGATCATGGACGATGAGGCGAATCTGCCCGTGCTTGCCCATTGCTATCACGGCAGCATTCGCAGCGCGGCCGCCGAAGGACTCTTTCGGCGCGAGTACATGAACGAGAACGGCGCCGAGGCCTTCGATGGCGTCGAGACCTGGGGGCGCGACCTGGACGAGGACTACCCCCTCATCGCGAACTTCATCAAGGACTACGTGGCACGGCGCGATCGGGCGAAGGCGCCGAAGGCCGGCGACCCGCTCGATCCCAAGCCCGCCAAGTAACAGCTTCCCCACCCAGACAGGCTCCCCCCGGACAGGCTCCCCCCGGGAGAGCCTTCCAAGTAGCCTGCGGGCATGCGGTCGCTCCTCCTTCTGCTCGTTGCGGCCGTGACAGCCTTCGCCGTCTTCAGCTGGGTGCGCGTCGGCCGTGACCGCTACGCCGGCCTCGAGGATCAGGGACGCGCTCTTGCGCGCGTCGTACGGGGAGCCTCCGTCGAGGCGTCTGCGCGCCTGCGCTCAGCGGAGGCGAGCCTCGCGGCGCGCCTGACCGCAGTCGCCCGGCGCGCGGACACGGAGATCGCCGCGACGCGCCAGCCGGCGGCCGAGGTCTTGCAGCGGATCGCCCGCGAGGAACACATCGGTCGGGCGTTCCTGTGGGACGGCACGGGCCGGCCCGTCGTGCGCGTCCAGCACCCCCCGATGATCGCGGGCGAGGCCAGCGGCATGCTCACGCTCGAGCGCAAGCGCAAGCTGCAGTGGGCGGCGGCGGAGCGCTCGCGCGCTGCGGATTCCCCAAAGGCTGGCGAGGTCGCCGTCGAGGGACTCCAGTTGAACGCCTTCGGCACGCGCGAGCGGTTCGGTGTGCTCCTCGGCCGCCGCGCGGGGGGCACGCTGCTGCTGCTGGCCGACGGCGACGAGCTGGCGACCTTGCACCGCCAGTTCGGGCTCCAGCGCATGCTGCAGCACGTGCTGGAAGCCCCGGGGGTCGCGGCCGTGCAGGTGTTGGGAAGCGATGGGAGCGTGCGCATGGGCGTCGGCGCCGAGGTGCCCCTGTGCCGCGACCCTGGCAGCGTGCGCGGACCCCACCGGGTCCTGGCGTATCTGCGCACTGTCCTTCCGGTCGACGCCGAGCCGGAGCCTCTGCATGCCGCCGTCTGGCTCGAGCGTGCCGGCGCGGACGAGGCTGTGGCCGACGCGCGCCAGGCGATTCTGTTTGGTGCGCTGCTGGCCCTCGTGATCGCGGTTGGCGCCGGAGCGCTGCTGGTGCGCCGCGAGAGCGCGCACCAACGGGAGCGCCGCGTGGCGGAGGCCCGCTTGGAGGAGGAGCGCCGCCTGGCGGAGATGGGGGCCTTGGCCGGGCTCGTCACCCATGAAGTCAACAACCCCCTCAACTCGATCCGACTTGCATTGGGCGTGCTGGAGGGCACGGAGCTCGGCCGAGCCTCGACGGACATCCTCTCGACGATGAAGACCGAGGTCGCACGCATGGAGCAGACCCTGGGCGGCTATATGGCGCTCGCAGGCGGCGACCGTCGGCCGCCCAAGGAAGTCACCAGCGACCTGCTCGTCGTAGTGCTCAAGCGCGTCTCGGTCGAAGCCGACCGCCTCGGCGTGGAACTCAGCCTGTCGCTCGAGCTCGGAGCGCCGTCCGCGGCGGGCGATCCTGTGATCCTCGATCAGGCCCTCAGCAACCTCGCGCGCAACGCGATCCAAGCGTCGCCGCCGGGTGGCGAAGTCGAACTCTCCTGGGCAGCCGCCGAAGATGGGGGCGTCGTGGTGGAAGTCCGCGACGAGGGTGCCGGCTTCCCGAAGGACCGCGCGGCGCTGCTGCGCCTGGGCGGTACACAGCGTGAAATGGGGCACGGCCTGGGTCTGCCCCTGGCCAAGCGGTTCGTCGAATCGAGTGGGGGCCGACTCTCACTCGATGATGCGCCCTCGGGAGGCGCCCGCGTCGTGGTACATCTCCCGGCCTGGGAAGGGAGCCCCTCCACGGATGTCTGATGGCCGCATCTTGATTGTCGAAGACGAGGAGAGCCAGCGCGGCCTGCTCAAGGCGTTGCTGGAACAACGCGGATTCACCGTCCGCACGGCGAGCGGCGTGGAGGACGCGCGGCGCGCGCTTGCCGAAGCCGTCCCCGATCTCCTGCTCACCGACTACAACATGCCCGATGGCACCGGGCTCGACGTATTGCGCGCGGCGCGCGCGCACGATGCCGAACTGGCCGCGATCGTGATTACGGCCTACGGCACGGTCCCGATGGCCGTCGAGGCGATGCGCGAGGGCGCGGTCGATGTGCTGCTCAAGCCGGTGGATCCAGGCATGTTGCTCGAGTCCGTGGGCCGCGGCCTGAAGCTGCGTGGCATGCGCAGCGAGTTGGTGCGGCTGCGCGCCCGGCTGGAAGAACGCTTCGGTTCTTCGGGCATCGTCGCGCGCAGCGAGCCCATGCAGGCCTTGCTACAGACCGCCCTCCGCATTGCGCCGACGCGCGCGACGGTGCTCGTGACAGGCGAGAGTGGCACGGGCAAGGAGCTGATCGCCAACCTGCTCCACGAGGAGGGTGCCGCGCCCAGCGGCCCCTTCGTGGCCACGAACTGTGCGGCCCTGCCGGAGTCGTTGCTCGAGGCCGAGCTCTTCGGTCACGCGAAGGGGGCGTTCACCGGGGCGGTCGCCGACCGCAAGGGCCGCTTCGAGGAGGCCGACGGCGGCACGCTGTTCCTCGACGAGATCGGCGAGATCCCGCCTTCCGTCCAGGTCCGGCTCCTGCGCGTATTGCAGGAGCGGGAGGTCGTTCGGGTGGGGGAGAACAAGATCCGCCCCATCCAGGTTCGGCTGGTGACCGCGACCAACAAGGACCTCGCGGCCGAGGTCGAAGCCAAGCGCTTTCGCGATGATCTGTTCTATCGCATCAACGTCGTCCATCTCGAGGTGCCGCCGCTCCGCGAGCGCAAGGCAGACCTACCCGAGCTCATCGCCGCGTTCACGCGCGAGTGCGCCGAACGCGACGGTGTGCCAGCACTGCCCTTCGCCGAGGACGCGCTGGCCCTCGTCGAGCGACACGCGTTCCCCGGCAATGTGCGTGAGCTCCGCAACGCGGTCGAGCGGGCGCTGCTCCTGGCTCCCGGGGATGCCATCACCGCCGCGGATCTGCCGGCCGAGCTGCGCGGCGCGACGGCTGGCGAGGAGCCGGTCGATCAGGGGCTGGAGGCGGCGGTCCGGGCCCTGGAGATCCGCCTGATCCGCGAGGCGCTCCGCGCCTCCGGCGGCGTGCAGACCCGTGCGGCCGCCCTGCTGGGGATTGCCGAGCGCGTCCTGCGCTACAAGATGGGCAAGTACGACCTGCGCCGCGACGGCTAGGCGGCCCGCCGCTTTTGGCGAGCGTTCGACAAGATTGTCGAGCCCTCCGGGGGGCATGCGTTCACGGGGCAGGCCGGGAAACGCCTATTCGTTGGGATATCCTTGTTTCATGCCATCTCCCGGTCCGCGCGGAACGACCCTTGCATTGGACCCAGCCAAGCGGCATACGCCACGCGAGCCCCCCTCGAAAGACCATGGAGATCGGATCGATGAGCATGAACACCACCAGCGCCTGGAAGCGCCGACTCCCCGGAGGCCTGCTGGTCGCCGTAGCAGCCGCGCTCTTTTCGATCGGCTGGGTCGACGACCTCGGCTCCTCCATCACCGGCGCTGATCTTGGCGATAGCGTTCTCGAACTTGGCCTCGACCTCGCGCCCGCCCACGCCCGCGGTGGCGGCCGGGCTGGTGGCGGCGGCAAGGGAGGCGGCGACCGTCCCCCGCCCCCGCGCAAGGGTGATGGTGACAAGCGTCCCCCGCCTCCGAAGGACGGCAAGAAGAAGGACGACAAGAAGGACCGCAAGAAGGACCGCAAGGACGAGAAGAAGCGCAAGAAGCGCGACGAGAAGAAGCGCAAGAAGGACAAGGACGACCGCGACGGTGACTGCAAGAAGCGTCGCGAAAAGGACAGCGAAGAGAAGGGCGACAAGCTCAAGGACAAGGTCAAGAAGGAAGAGCGCGACTGCGACAAGGATGGCAAGGACGGCAAGCGTCCCCCGCCGCCGCCGCCGCCCGCCGACGATGACGAAGGCGACGACGAGGCCTAGGCCCCTGCTCGGATCCCCTACCCTGGCATGCTGCCAGACCCTTCGCCGGTGGTCCCCAAGGGGCCACCGGCGTTCTTTCGTTCGTGCCGCTATGATCTCTTGGCTGGGACACCCTCTTC
>JAJDEM010000126.1 GCA_029259795.1 Planctomycetota bacterium | reverse complement strand
GTGGCGCTACCCGCCTCGGTCGACTGGGCCGCAGATCCGCGAGGCCGGTGGCGTGAACTTGGGGGTGGTGGCCCGGCCATCGCGGCATCCTTTCCTGTCCCGAACGTGCTCTTCGGGCAGGCGAGTGGCGTGAAGCTGCCGCCGGGCGTCGGCGGAGTCGGCTCGGGGTCCGAAGCGAACAAGGAGTGGGAGATCGCCTCCAATAGCTGGGTCGATGGAAACAGGCGGACGTACCATCCGGGGGCTCGCCCGGGCGGGGACTTCCCACACAGGTACGGAAGGCGCATGCGGAAGCACTTCGGGCCGTCATGTCAGGTCAAGTCGTTCCACTACCCGCGCTGCTGGCGCCCAGTCCGCAACCCTATCAACATATCGATGTGCTTTGAGGTGGACATGGAGTTCAAGGATGATCGCGCGAAGCACATTTACTGTGAGTGCTGCGTTTTTCGTCAGTGGATACGGGTCACCCATGATGGAGGCGCGGGCTCAGGCGCCGACTATAGAATCGACCTTGGCCGTGACAAGTCAGCGGGGTTGTCTTATGGGGGCTCGCGCCCTGACGGATCCGGAAAAGACACACCTGACACTCCGGCAGCGGAAGGCGCATATCAGGCATCCAAGTGTACGCTCAAGTTCTCAGACACCCCACACGAGACGTACGGCGACAGTCTCTCCAAGACTGTGACATGGGACTTCTTGGGCGTCGTCTATGACCGATGCAATGGATGGCGAATCGAAGAGGCTCAGCGCTTCATGGCTGTAGTGACCAACTCAAGACCAGATGTGGAGAGCCCGTGGGAGCGCAGCGGGACCGGATGGACCAACATGGCTCCGCCTCCGGCGCGCGGCAAGGATGCGTGGACGCATGGGAAGCCGCCGAAGGGTTGGAGTACGCCACCGGGCGTGCAGAAGCCAGCAGGCAAGGACCGGCCCCGCACCGGACCAGACCGGACACGGCCAGGGAAGGGGCCGGGTTGCTGCAAGTAGGAGCAAGCCGGCGCCTCGGAGTTGCTTGTGCTCTCGTGCTGGCACTAGTTCCTGCGTCGTGCGCAGAGCCTCCCCCCTGCATTCGCGTGCCGTCTACGCCGTCCCGGGTTCTGTTCCGGGAGGCCCCCCGCGGCCATCGCAACTTCGTGAATGTCTATCTGCACTCTGGTGGACAGGCTGTCTTGCAGGAGTTCGACAACTCAATCGGGAACACTGGAATGCAGGTGGCGATCCACTGGGGCGCGTGGAGTATCGACGGCGGGTGCGTTCGTTTGCAGTTTGCCAAGAGGCAGCTCGTGGAAGGCCCCGCCCAAAGCCAGGTCGTTCGTCCATCTGAGGACCTGCCCCACAAGCAACAGGTGGCCATGGCGTTGATCCTCGTAGGTGACACTTGGATGATACGCAGCCTGGACTTGGAGCGGCTTGACAGCCGAGCCATGAGGCCAGGGCCGTGGGAGCCAGTCTCGGAGCGGGCGTTTGCCACGCGACTGAAACCGCTGCCGGCCGGTCCGTTCGAGGAGCCCGCGGAGGACGACGAGTAGGCGCGCCCAGATTGCTAGCCCAGCCGTCGGCTAGGCCGGCCCGTACCCCTTGAGCGCGCTCCGGCGCGCTGCCGGCCGGCTTTCGCCGTAGAGGCTTGTAGTGCGGATGTTCGAGTGCCCGAGGATGTCCCGAACCACGGTGAGCGGCGCGCCCTTCTCGATGAGGTTCGTTGTCAGCGCGCCACGGAGACCATGGAGCGGGCGGCCGTCCGGGTAGGGGAGCTTGGCCGCCGCGTACGCCGCCCTGAGCCCCGCGTAGAGGGCGGTGTTGTGCCGATGGGTCCTCAGGACGGGTCCGGTGACCCCGGGCTCCTCAAGCAGGACCTCGCGCCATCGACCGTGGATGTCGACGATACGCTCCTGACCCGTTTCGTCGCGCTCGTCTCGGCCGCCTCAATGTCTGCTTCGACCTGTGCTCCAGCCTGCTCGAGGAGTGGCGGGTCAGGGGCTGGACCTTGGGCGGGCGATGCAGAGCGGCGGGGGCGGCACGGCAGTCCGCGGCCTCTAACCCGTCGCCTGCCCTTCCTCCAACCGGGCAGCGGCCTCACCCTCAAGCAACGCGCGCGCGGCGGCGATCAACGGGCGTGGGTTCTCAGCCCCTTCGGCCTGCCGGAGAAGCTCTCGCGCGATGGCTGGGGGTGCCAGATTCGCGGATTCGGGTGCAAGCATGGGTGCAAGCGCGGGCTGATCGCGTGCCTCAACCTCATGCAATGCGGCTTTGGGAGTGGGGGTCACGGCTTTCGTAAAGCAGTTCCTCGACTGCGGGCGACACTTCGCAGGCTTCGCGCGCCTGCGCTGCAAGGCCTGCGGGGCCGAGCACCTGATCGCGTTCTCCTGTCAAACGCGCAACTTCTGTCCGAGCTGCCAAGCCAAGCGCGCGGCACTCTTCGCGGAACACTTCCTGGAGGTGGTGCGCCAACCTGTAGCGCACCGTCATGTGGTATTCACGGTTCCCAAGTCCCTCCGCGGCCTCTTCGAGCGCGACCGCCGCCTGCTCTCCATTCTCTGCCGCTCGGCCTACGACGCCCTGCGGTTCTGCCTGCAAGCCGGGCTCGACCGCCGCGATGCACTCCCTGGCGTCGTGGCCTCGATTCAAACCTTCGGCTCGTTCGGCAACTGGCATCCGCACATCCACGCCCTGGTGAGCGCTGGGCTTCTCGAGCGCGGCGGGGGCTTCGTCCCGTTGGAGCGCTTCCCCACGGCGGCGATCGAGGCCCGCTTCCGGCGCCTGCTCCTGCTGCGCCTGGTTCGCGCCGAGCGCTTGTCCGAGTCGTTCATGGAGAGGCTCCTTTCCTGGGAACATTCCGGCTTCTCGGTGCACGCGGGTGAGCCCCTGGAGGCGTCGGACCCCGGCGCCACGGAACGCGTGGGCCGCTACCTCGTGCGTGCGCCCGTCGCGCTTGGCAAGGTGCACCCGCAGGCGGACGGGCGGATCAAGCTGCGCACGCCGCGCGATCGCGCCACCGGCGAAGAGGCGCGCTACTTCGACCCGCTCGACTGGGTGCATGCGATCACGACGCAGATCCCGGATCCACGCCAGCACCTGGTGCGCTACTACGGTGCGTACGCCAACCGTGTCCGGCGCATCTACCGCGAGGCCGAGCAGGAGCAGGAGCAGGAGCAGGAGCAGGAGGCCCCCGGCCCCGGCGCGCCGCCCGCAACCGAAGACTTGGGCAAACCCGAGGAACCTGCCTGCGCCAAGGCCAGGCGGCGATCCTGGGCACGGCTTCTCAAGCGCATCTACACGGTGGATCCTCTGGCTTGTCCGAGATACGGTGCCAGGTTTTTTCCTGCGGGCTTTGTGCAGAGATACGGTGCCAGGTTTTTTCCTGCGGGCTTTGTGGGCCGGCATCCACGCGGCTCAATGGATGAGATCGTACCTACTCGGGCACGCCGGACGGGTCGAGGTCGTCAATGCCAGCACCTGGAACACCGACTCCGGTCCGCTCCTCGAAGCCTCGGGCTTCGTCGACGTGAACCTGACCGAGCTGAACCACGGTACGGCCGCGGTCCTCGAGGCCCGCAAGCCCGCCTGAGCAAACGGGCTAATGGCCTAGCACTTCCGGGCGCGGCTTCGGGAGCTTGAAGCGCACGTCGATCTCCTTGCCCTTGCGACGGACCTTGAGCTTGACGACCGAGCCGGGCTTCTTCTCGCGCATGAGGTAGGCGAGGTAGCTGCTTCGGGTCCATGTCGCGTGCGGTAGCGGCGCGCCCTCCGTGGGGGGTAGGCTGAGCGGATCCGCGCCGCCGTCGACGTCGAGGATGATGTCGCCCGGCCGAAGCACCTTGCGCGCACCTTTGTGGTCGTGCTTGAACCAGTAGGGGGCGTGATTGGCGATGCGGACGCCCTCGGCGTGATCGGCGAGGGTCGCCCCGGCCCACTGCCACATGGCGTAGCCAGCCACCCGGTAGCGCCAGGCGTAGTCGCCGCGGCGGCGCCAGTTGCGGGGCAGACGCGCCGTGCGGGGCTTCTCGGCGTTGCCGCCCCGCAGGATGCCGAACGTGAGCCGTGCGCGCTCATCGGGTGCGTTGTGCAGTACCCACTGGAGGTCGGCCACGGAGAGCAGTGGCTGTCCCTGCAGCGTCTCGATGATGTCGCCCGCCTTGATGCCGAGCTTGTTCGTGACCGAGCCCGGCGCAACGGCAGTGACGAGTGCCCGGTGGTCCTTGCTCATGGTCAGTCCGATGATCTCCGGGTGCGGATACATCCAGAGCATACTGTCGGGCAGCGCCTTCTTCTTCATGAAGAAGGAGTCGATCATCACGCGCTGGACTTCGTGGCAGTGAACGCAGCCCTTGGTGTCCGTGCCCTTCACTCGCTTGAGGCGCTTGTACTTGCGGGCGGCCGGCGTCTTCTCGGCAAAGCGCCAGGGCCACGGCGTGCCGGTCTTGCCCTTGAGCTTCGGCGCCCAGGTCTTGGCGTCCGACGTGTAGCCCCGATGCACGTCCAAGGCGCCGAGGAGCGCAGCCTTCAGTCCCTTCATGGTGTGGTTGGTGTTCGAGTCGCTCTTGCTGCGCTTGGCCTGGGGGTGGGCGGTTCCGAAGCGGCCGTAGATGGTCTTGTCGGCGTTCATGAAGAACACCGACCACGACACGAGCGGGTCGAACTGGAACGTGTCGAGGTCGACGCCACCCATCTGGACGCAGCGGACGGTGACGAACTGCTTCAGGAGTGCGGCGAGCTCGATGTCATCGCGGGCGACCAACTGGCCGTCGATGCTTTCGCAACCCGCTCATGGCACGCAGCGAAAGGAGACGAGCAGGGGCTTGCCCGTCTTCTTCGCTTCGGCGTAGCCCGCGTCCACGTCGTCGTAGATCCAGTCCCCGACAAGCAGGTGATCTTCAAGGGCGTCCTTGAGGGCCGCGTCATCGCCGGCAAGCAGCGTCGCCGCCGTGCATGCGAGGAGGCCGAGGGTCATGAGCGCAGCGATTCGCATGGGGCCTCCCGGTTCGCGGTCCACTCTACGCGATTCGCACCCGGCGCGCGTGGCCGCTACTTCAGGACCAGGCGGATCCCCTCTGCGCCGTCGCTCACGCCTGAGACCTCCGCCGTCTTGGACTCGGGGCCGTAGGTGCGAGCCGTGAGCTTGTAGCTCCCTGGCGGCACGCCGTGGATCACGAAGGTGCCGTCCTTGTCGAGCATGCCGCTGCCCCGCCAGCCGTTTGAGCCCTCGGCCCCGACGACCGCTTGGACGCGGCCGTCCGCGACGCCGCCGTCCACCATGCCGCGGATCGTGCGACCGGCGCGCAGCTGAAGGACGACCGCCTTGGCTCCCGGCTTGACGTCGGTCTTCAGCGCGTAGCGATCGTCGCGCTGCTTGGACGCCGCAACGTGTACGGGCGGGCCGTCGGCGATGGCGGTGAGGTACCACGAGCCGTCCGCGGCTACGTTCGTGAAGCCGACCTGCGTGCCGTCCTCGCGCCAGGCGCGGACACGCCAGCCGGACCCGTCCTCGCTATCGAGTCCGTCCAGGCGTCCGCTGAGCGAAACGGTCTTGGGTAGGCGGATCTCGACGCCCGTCGCGGGCGGCGTCACGGTCTGGGGCGGCGGCGTCGCGCCGCCTCCTTGGAGCATCACCCGAACCTCGTAGGGGACGGGGTCGAGCCCACCGAGGCGGAAGGTGCCCTTGTCGTTCACCTGCACCCAGCCGGTCTGCTTCTTGCCGTCCTTCGACCGGCCGTAGATGAAGCAGGCCGAGGGGACCTTGCCATCGGCCGTGACGATCCGGCCCTCGATGGTGAGGCCACCCCCCAGGCGCACTTCGACGCCCGTGGCTCCCGGCTTGACGTTCTCGAGGATGGCGGGGGCGAAGGCCGTCCCGCCACTGGAGGACCAGACTTGGACCTGCAGCCTCACGAGGACCCCCGGCGGAACGCCGGTGACCTCGAAGACTCCGCCTGCGCGGATCTGCCCGCCGGCGCTGCCCTGGCGCACGCTGCCCGTGTCGGGCCAGGTGGCCGATGCGAAGCCGCGTACCAAGGGCTCGCCGTCGGGACCGATCGCAGTGCCCTTGATGGAGAGGCCCTGGGTCAGGGTGAAGCGGACGTCTGTGCTTGCGCTGTCCACGGTCTGTGCCGGTGGCCTGACCATGCCCGCGGGCGGCGTCACCTGCACGACGACCTTGCCCTCGTCGAGTCCAGCCATGCGGAAGGCGCCAGCGGGGTCTGTCCGCGTCGACACACGACCGATCCCGACCACCACGTCGCCGAGGCCCTTGCCCTTCGCGTCGGTGACGTGGCCCTCGAGGACGAGTCCGGCCTCCATGCGCAGCACGACGGCCTCGGCGGGGTCCGTCACGACGATGCCCGCCTTGCGCAGGTTCAGCTTCTGGCCATCCTCGCCGCGTGCATCGGAAGCCGTCACGGCCCAGGGGCCGCTCCCGGAGGATTGGATCTCGAACCGGCCGGCGAGCGCCTCCTGATTGCCGGGCCCTTCCATGACGGGCATCCCCATGCGGTTGCCGCTGCGTGGCGCGGCCTTGCTGCGTACCTGGACCTGGCAGACCGCGATGGGCGTGCCGTCCACGGCCTGCACCTCGCCGCGAATCGTCACGGCAACCGGCTTGTCGTAGGTCACGCGGATATCGCGCTCGCTCGTCTCAAACGGCCTGCCTACCGGCGTTTGCCTCCCGCCCGCCCCCCAGGTCATCAACTGGGCGCGCCCTTCGGCGATGCCCTTGAACTTGAAGCGTCCGGCGCTGTTCGTGGAGGTGGTGTTCCAGCCACCGCTGCCGACCACCTGCAGAATGACCCCGAGATTGGCCACGGGCTCGCCATCGAGGTCGACGACCGTGCCCTCGACCTCGACACCTTCCTTCATCTTGAGGACGACGTCCGTGCGTACCTCACCGGCCTTGAGCCCGCTCACGACGGCCTGCGTGCCTTGACGGCCGTTCATCCAGACATTGAGGGTCCAGTCGCCTGCGGGCACGCCGGTCATCTCGAAGCTGCCATCGGGCTTGAGCTTGTGGCCGCTGCTCTTGGCGGCGAGTTCCTGTGCCGTGCCCCAGAAGCCGATCTGGGCCGTTGCCGCTTCGTTGGCCGTAAGGCCCTCGACACGGCCTTGGATGGTGGCACCTTCGAGCAGCTCGAGGGTGAGGGCGCCCGGTTTGGCGTCCCCTCCGAGCGCGAACGGCTTCGCGTGGCGACCCGCGAGGCCCTCCTTGCGCGCGTACAGGACCCACGCACTGTGCGGCGGGAGTCCCTCCGCGACAAACGCGCCGCTTGCGTCGCTTCGCGTGAGCGCTTCCTGGGCGCGCCCCCCGATGCCCCAGGTCCAAGCCACCTGGGCGAGTCCGTAACCCTGCGCAAAGACCTCGGCGTCGGCGACGCCTTGCCGCGAAGCGTCGACGACGCGACCCGTGATCGTGTGGCCGCGGGAGAGGGCCAGATCGCGCTCGATCTGCTTGCCCTCCGCCGTCATGACGACGCTGAGCGCCGTCGGTGCCGAGTTGTTCTGGCCCGGCTGCACGTAGTTCACGCTGCTGCTGCCGGTCGGCTTGAGCTGCGGGAGGTAGTAGCCCTTGGCCTCGGGCAGCGCGACGTAGGTGCCCGGGCTCACGGTCTCGAACCGGTAGCGGCCCTGGGCGTCCGTCGTGATCGGTGCGTGCACATGGGTCGGTCCCGAGCGTCCACTCGAGGCCGAGCCCTGGCGTCGGATGAGGGAGACCACGGCGCCTGCGATCGGGGCTTGGCCGTCACTCTCGGTCACGCGGCCGTGCACGACGCCGCCCCGGCTGAGTTCGATGTCGAACGTCACGGCTCCCGTGGCCGGCACTGTCGGCGGCGCCTCACCCTTGGCGTCGATGTGCTTGTAGTAGGGGAGGAAGTCGGGTGCGACCGCCCGGATGGTCGAGAGCCGAGCCGCGGGCAGGCCTTCGATCCGGTAGCGACCCTCGGCGTCCGTCGTCACGCGCGCGCCGGTGGAGCTTGCGTCGCGCGTCTCCGTCTTCTCGGCACGGACGCTGACGACGACATGGGCACCCGCCACGGGGGTCTGGCTCGCGTCGGTGACCACGCCCTCGACCGCACCCCCGGTGGCCGCGAGGCGCATCGTGAACACGCCGTCGTGAGGCACTTCGGTTGAGAACCCCGACACGCGCAGGCCGCTCGAGAGCATGAGCTCGAACCTGACCCTGCCGAGCGGCGCCGCGGGCAGATGGAAGGTCCCGTCGCTCGCCGAGGACTCGAGCCGGTCGCTGGCCCACGCGCGGTAGACCCCATCGACCATCCCGGAGAGGCGCGCCCGCACCTGAACGGCCAAGGGCTTGTCCTTGGCATCGAGCACACGACCGCGCAGCTCGGCACCGGCCAGCACGTGGAGGAGCGTGTCGGCGGATTCCGCACTCTTGTGCAGACTCACGGACTGGAACGTGCCCACACGTGGTGCCCGCGGCAAGGCGTAGACCCGGAACTTGCCAAAGCGCGGCACGCGGACTTCAAAGCGACCCTCGGCGTCGGCGCGGCCTTCCGCGACAAGCGGGTTCTGCTCGTCGGGCGACTTCTCGTAGGGGTCGAGCACGCGCTGCTGGACCTCCGCCAGGGACTGGCCCCAGGTGCTCGGGTCGCTCGGCTCCATAGCCCGACCGTCGGCGCGCACGTGGATGGCGACGTCGCCGACGGCCTCGCCTTCGGGGCCGATGACGCGACCGCGGATGGGGTAGCGGCCGACGCTTGTCGGCGCCCCGCCGGTCGTCGTACGCGCCGCGCCCACCAGGCCCGGACCGTCTTCGTCGTCCGTCGGCAGCGCGTCGTCGTCAAACTCGCCGAGTCCCGGGTCGTCCCCGGGGTCTGTCGAATTGCCGAAGAGGGCCCAGCCTCCCGCGGCGAGGCCCAGTGCGAGCACCACCCAGATCACCGTGCGTCCCATCGAGGCCCTCCCGGAGGTCGACAGGGTAGCCGGAGCGCCGGGGCGGTGCGGCGCGGCCGCGCGAATCAGTCGGCGTCGGCGAGATCGGCGACGGTGCGCTCGAGCTTCTTCAGGCGGCGAGACATGCCCGGCATCTTGGGCGCGTAGAGCGCCGCGCGCAGCGCTTCCTTCAGGGGGATGGCTGGCATCCCCGCGACCTGGATCCCCGGCTCGATGTCGCCCATGACCCCGGCGCAGCCGGCGATGTTGGCGCCATCGCCGATCTCGATGTGGCCTGCCGTGCCGGCCTGACCGCCGATCACGACATGGTTGCCGATCTTCGCGGAGCCGGCGATGCCCACCTGGCCGCAGAGGATCGTGTGCCGCCCGATCGAGCAGCCGTGTGCGATCTGTACCTGATTGTCGACCTTGGTGCCGTCGCCGATCCGCGTGGCACCCAGGGCCGCGCGATCCACGCAGACGTTGGCCCCGAGCTCTACGTCGCTTCCGATCTCGACGATGCCGACCTGCGGCACCTTGTGCAAGTGCCCCCGCGCGTCGGGTTCGAAGCCGAAGCCGTCGGCGCCGATGATCGTGCCGTTGTGGATGAGTACCCGGTCACGCAGTACGGAACCCTCCCGGATGCTGACATGGCTGTGGATCTCGCAGCCCGATCCGAGCACGACGTCGTCGTAGAGCACGCAGTGCGGGTGCAGGATGCTCCCCGCACCGACCTGCACGTTCTCGCCGAGGACCACGAACGCGCCGATCGAGACGCCCGCGCCGAGCGTGCAGCTCTCCGGGACGACGGCGGTCGGGTGGCGGCTGACGACATGGGCGCGCGGCGGATGGAAGAGGGCGAGGAGCTCGGCGAACACCATTCGCGGCCGCTCCGTGCGGAGCATGGGCATCGGCGCGCTGCCCTCGAAGTCCGCCGGCACGAGGGCGGCCCCCGCCTTGCTGTCCTTGAGGCGGACGGCGTAGCGATCATTGGCGAGGAATGTGAGCTCGCTCGGGCCGGCGTCGTCGATCGTGTTGAGACCCGTAATCTCCAGGTCGCGCTTCGGCGGCTCGATGTCGAATCGGGCGGCGAGTTCATGCAGCGAATGGGTCGAGATGGCGTCAGGCGAGCTGGGCATGCGGAAAGCCTCCTCCCGGGATGCTACCCTCGCCGACCGTGACCGACGAGACCGCCTCACCCTCCCTCTCCCTGCTGCGCCTTGCGGGCGGGTTCTATGCCATCGTCGCGCTCTTCGCCGCCGGGTACGCGATCTTCGACTGGATTCGCATGGCGAGTCCGGTCCCGGGGGACTACGTGTTCCTCGGGATCGCCCTGCCGTCGCTTGGGCTCGCGGTCGCGGGGATCGGGGTCGGTGCGATTCTCGTGGCCGTGGTGCACGTCGGCATGCGGACGGTGCCGGGCGTCGACCGCGCCGCCCAGGAGCTTGCGAGCCTGCTTGGTCCCATCACGCCGCGCGAGGCGATCTGGTTGGCCGTCTTCTCGGGTTTCGCCGAGGAGTTGCTCTTCCGCGGCGCGCTGTGGTCGCACCTGGGGTTGTTCGGAACCACCTTGCTGTTCGGGCTGGTGCACATCGTGCCGCGGCGGGCCTTGTGGGGCTATCCGCTGTTCGCCGCAGGCGCAGGGTTGCTCTTCGGCATCCTGCGCGACGCCAGTGGCAGCGTGCTGCCGGCGATGTTCGCCCACATGACCGTGAACGGCCTCAACCTCTGGTGGCTTGCGCGCCAGCATGCCGCGCCCGCAGCGCCGCCTGCGGCGTCGCTGAGTGATCCCACGGCCACGGCTGCGAGCGCGCCCGGGTCCGAGGCGCCCGATGCCTGAGTCGCGCCTGCGGGCGGAGCGGGCGGCCCCGCGTCCGCGCCTTGTGGATCACCTGCGCGTCGCCTGGCTGCTCGTCGGGAGCTTCGCCGGCGTGATTCCGTTCACGCTGTTCCTCCTGCTGAGCCCTGTGCTCACGCCGTGGCTGCGCGCCCGCACCAAGCAGAAGCTTGCAGCGCCACCGGCTGAGCCTGCCGCGCCCCCCGAGCCGCTGGCCGTGCCCGAGGACGGCACGATCTTCATCGTCGCCGGGGAGGCGTCGGGGGATGCCCTGGCCGCGTCCGTGATTGCGCGCTTGCGTGCCGAAGCGCCGGGTGTGCACATCCGTGGCTATGGCGGCCCCGCCTGCGCAGCCGCCGGAGCCGTGCTCGACGAGGACATCGTGGAGAACGCCGTGTTCGGCTTCTTCCCGGTCGTTGCGTCCCTGGGCTTCTGGTGGAAGCTCTGCGCCCGCACGCTGGCTCGGCTCCGGGAAGACCCGCCGGACCTGCTGTTGACGATCGACTTCCCCGGGCTCAACGTTCGGCTCGCGCGTTGGGCACGGGAGCGCGGCGTGCGCACGGTGCATCTGGTCGCACCCCAGATCTGGGCGCATACCCCTTGGCGCATCTTCCGCTGGCGGAAGGCCGTGGATCGCGTACTGGCGAACTTCCCGCACGAGCCCGCGCTGTTTGCCTCCTCGGGCATCGCCACGTCGTTCGTGGGTCATCCGCTGTTCGAAGCCCCGCTGCCTGCCGCCCGCACGCCGGCTGTACCCCCGGCCGACGAGGCGCGCATCATCGAGCTCTGGCCCGGGAGCCGGCGCCGCGAGATCGATCGCCTGACGCCGCTGCTTGTCGAGGCCGCATCCATCGTCGAGGCGCGCTTCCCGCGCGCCCGCTTCGTCGTACGCTTGGCGCGGCCGGCGCACGAGGCACGCTTTCGCCATGCCCAGCGCAGTGCGCGCTGGGCGCCCGCGAACCTCTCGTTCACGGCCGAGCCGCGACCGACCTACGACGCAGCGCTCTGGGGGGCGCTCGCGTCCAGCGGTACGGCGACCGCGCAGCTGGCGGTTGACCTCGTGCCGCTCGCGGCCGTCTACCGGCTGGGGTTCATCAGCTGGTTGTTCGGCCAGGTGCTCGTGACCTCGCCGTTCATCGCCCTGCCCAACATCGTGCTGGGTCGGCGCGCCGTGCCGGAGCGACTCTGCTGGGCGCCGGATGCCGGGGAGCGCGTCGCTCGCGACTTCCTCGCGGCGGCCGGGGATGCGGCGGCTTGGGCAGGCACGCGCGCAGCCCTCGGCGAGGTCCGGCGTCGGCTCGAAGCTCCTGATGTGGCCGAGCGCGCGGCGGGCTGGGTCCTCGCCGAGTTCGCCCAGGCCCGCGCTCAGTCGCGCAGGTAGCGCGCCGTCGGGGAGTCCGCCACGGCGACCAGGCCCGCGGGGGGACCGGCGTAGAGCAGGCCTCCGCCGGCAGCACCCGGCCCGGGGCCGATGTCCAAGACATGATCGGCTCGGCGCACCAGTTCCAGGTGATGCTCGACCGCGAGGACCGCGTTGCCCTCGTCGGTCAGCTTGCGCAGGACGTCGATCAGGTGGCTGACGTCCGTGGGGTGCAGGCCCGAGCACGGCTCGTCGAGCACATAGAGCGTTCGCGTGTGACCACCCCGACCCAGCGCCGCGGCGAGTCGCAGGCGCAGGGCCTCGCCGCCGGAGAGGCGCGTGGTGGCCTCACCCAGGGGGACGTAGCCGAGACCGACATCGTCGGCGGCGGCCAGCGGACGGTAGACGCGCGGAAGGTCGCGAAACACCTGGCGCGCCTCCTGCACGGTCAACGCGAGGACGTCGGCGAACGAGAAGCCTTTCACCCGGACGCGATCCATCTCGGCGCGGAAGCGCCGACCGCCGCACACATCGCACGCGATGCGGTGTTCGGGGAGATCGCGCAGCACGACGGTGCGGCGGCCGGTTCCCTTGCAGGCGCTGCAGCGACCCCCCGGCACATGGGTCGAGAACCGGGCGGCCTCCCAGCCTCGCGCCCGCGCCTCCAAGGTCTGCGCGAACAAGGCGCGGAGCGGCGGCAGCACCCGCAAGACACTGCCCGCGGTGGCGCGCGGATGCCGCGGCGCCGAGGCCCCGGCGCGCACGACGCGGTCGAACGCGTCCATGCCGGTGAGCGTGCGCAGCGTGTCGGCGGGCAGCGGCTCGCCCTGCACGCACGCGAGGGCGGCCGGCGCCAGACACTCGAGCGCCAGCGTGCTCTTGCCGGCACCGCTCACGCCGGTGACCGCCGTGAGCCCGCGCGCCGGGAAGCGGC
Source organism: Planctomycetota bacterium (assembly GCA_029259795.1). Taxonomy (GTDB): domain Bacteria; phylum Planctomycetota; class PLA2; order PLA2; family JAEUHO01; genus JAHEIK01. The sequence goes on along the minus strand of JAJDEM010000126.1, from coordinate 4,198 downwards.
CGTCCAGGTCGCGTAGGTTGTGGCGCGCGGCGCCCGTGAAGGCGATCCACGCCCCGTCGTGGCGCGGGGCGGCTTGGAGTTCGGTGGGCGGACGCCGGAAGGCCTGCGCCGTAGGACTGTCCGCGGAGGCCAGCACCTCCGCCGGCGCGCCCTCGGCCAGGACCGCGCCGCCGCGCGGGCCGGAGCCCGGGCCGATCTCGACGAGGTGGTCGGCGTGGCGCAGGGTGTCGAGGTCGTGCTCGACGCAGATCACGGTGTTCGCCTCCTCGACCAGCGCGCGGAGGCGCTCGCGCAGCGGTCCCCGGTCGGCGGGATGCAGGCCCGCCGTGGGCTCATCGAGCAGGTAGAGCAGGCCACTCATGCGTGCGGCACACGCCGTCGCCAGCCGGGCGCGACGCAGCTCACCGCTGGAGAGCGTGTCGCCCGCGCGTGCGGGCGCGAGGTAGCCGAGGCCGACTTCCTCGAGGAAGGCCAGTCGGGCGAGCGCGTCTTCGCGTGCGGGCCGGGTAAGGGCTGCCTGGCTCTCGGAGAGCGGGAGCTCCCGCAGCTCTGTGTGCAGGGCGCGGATCGTGAGGGCTTCGAGCTCGGGGAGGCTTGAGCCCGCGAGTCGCGCTGCGCGGGGGTAGGGCGCGAGGCGCGTGCCAGCACACACCGTGCAGGGGTCGGCGTCGGCGGCCCCGCGGCCCTCGCAGGTCGGGCAGGCACCCTGCGGGCTGTTGAAGGAGAAGAGTGCTGTGCTCAGCGGCGGATAGACGAGGTCGCACGCCCCACACCACGGGCGGTCGGCGAACGCGAACTCCGTGGGTTCGGCGCCCGCTTCAAGGCGCAGCGCGAGCAGGCGACCGTCCCCCAGCGTGAAGGCCTGGTCCACGGAGGCGGCGAACCGATCGCCGGCCGTCGGCTTGACCACGAGCCGATCGACAACGGCTTCCACGCGGGCCTCGGCCGCGACCGCGGCCTCGTCGATCGCCTCCAGCCGCTCGACGGGACCGCGGTCCACGCGGGCGCGGACGAAGCCATCCTTCGCAATTGTCGCCAGCGCCTCCTGGCCCGAACCCCGGCGCGCGAGCAAGACCACGCGCGTGCCCTCCGGCCACTGCAGGAGGGTCTCGCTGACGGCCTCGCGGCTCGACGCCTCGACGGGGGCGGCGCAGCGGGGGCAGTGGGGCAGGGCGGCGCGCATGAACAGGGCGCGCAGGGCATGGGTGACCTCGGTCAGGGTCCCCAGCGTGTTGCGCACCCCGGGGCGCCGGGCGCTGAAGCCCACGCTCACCGCCGGCGGCAAGCCATCGATCCGATCCACGTCGGGTCGCGGCAGTCCATCCAGGGAGGCGCCGCGCTGCTGGGTGCCGAGAAAGCGGCGCCGTGACTCGGCCCCGAGCGTATCCACGACCAGCGAGGACTTGCCGGAGCCCGAGACGCCGCAGACCACGGTCCAGGCCTCGCGCGGGAGACGGAGGTCGAGATCCCGCAGGTTGTGGGTCCGCGCGCCGTGGATGAGGATGGCAGGCGCGGGCGTGTCGGGAGCCATGCGCGGCATCGTAGGGCCAGCGGCCCCTCTGCCCGATACTCTCGGGCGGTGCAAGAGGCAGCAAATCCCTCCTCGGAGACGCCGGCGGAAGCCAGCCCGGCCCAGGAACCGTCCCCGCCGCCCCGCCCGCTGCGGCTGACGAGCCTGTTTGGCAGCATCGCGGCCGCGTGCCTGTGCGTGGCCTACTTCCTGCCGTGGGTCGAAGTCGACGCCAAGCTCGCGGCCGACTTCCACGCCACCGTCGCCCGGGAGATCGAGCGGCGCGAGAAGCCGTCCGAAGGCGCCGAGGAGTTCCTGGACGTCGCCGAGACGCTCGTGGCCGAGGGCGCGCTGCGCGGCACCGACTTCATCCACTGGCTGCGCGCCGGCCAAAGCTTCAGCCGCGATCTCGATAGCGAGATGAATCCCGGTGTGAGTGCCGACGACCACCTGCGCCGCCTCGAGCTTGTGAAGGTCCTGCTGTATGGGCTTCCGCTCGCGGCGTTTCTCTTGGCGACGCACTTCCTGATGCATCGCTTCCGCCGCGCCCGCGCTCCGGTCCTCATCCTCGCCATCCTCACCGGGCTTGGCGCCATCGTCACGGCCGCCGTGCTGGACCTCACCCAGGCGTTCATCACCCCCGCGCTGATCGAGGGCGGGGCACAGCTCGGGCTGGGCTGGTACGTCCTCTTGTGGGGCGGTGTGGGGCTCTGCGTAGCCGGCGTGTTCGGTGTCCGCCCGCGCAACTGGTTCCGCGTGTACTTCATCAGCGCTGCGACCGCAGCGGCCCTGGGCGTGCTCGCGCTGCGCTACCTCCAGACGGGCGGTCTGCTGTGAGCACGGTGGGCGAGGGGCATCGCCCCGCGCGCCTGTTCCTTGTCGTGACCCTCGTCCTGCTCGGGCTCGTGGGTGTCGGTCGCCTCGCCATGGAGGCCTGGCTCATCCGCACGGCCCCCGAGACCCTGCCTGAGCACGGAGCCCGGACCGACGAGGCCGCGCCGTTCCTGCTCGCGATCATTGATGGGCTGCGTGAACCGGCCGCGTGGGCAACCGACGATGCGCCGATGCCGTGGCTGCAGACCTTCGCGAAGCGCGGTGCCTACGGCACGGCCATCGCGGGCGAGCCGACCTTGACGGCCCCGTGCGTGCGGGCGTTGCTGACGGGGCGCCGTCCCGATCTCTTGACGGGCTTTCGCAACTTCGACGCGCGCCCCGTGCAAGGCAGCATCATCGGCTACCTGCGCGATCGCGGGGCGATCACGGCCCACGGCGGCGACGCGGCCGCCTTTCAGTTCTGTCGGCCGCACTATCCGGCCGAGCGAGTCCTGCAGTTCCTCGATCAGGGCCCGACGGATCAGGGTCAATGCGATGCGCAGGCCGTGCCCCATGTCATTGAACAGATCGCCACGGGTGCGAACTGCATCACGCTGCATCTCACGGGGCCGGATCACGCGGGCCACAAGTGGGGGGCCGTGGGGCGTGAGTACTGGACGGCCTGTCGCACGGTCGATGGACAGCTCCGTGAGGTGATCGAGGTGTTCCTCGGTCGCTATCCGGAAGGCACGGTGCTGGTCGCGGCCGATCACGGCGTGTCGGCGATGGGAACGCACGGCGGCGGGGAGGCGACGGCGAAGCGTGCACCCTTCGCTCTCGTGGGCCCGAACGTGGCGCTGGTCCATCGGCCGAGCCTGCATCCGCAGCATCACGTCGATCAGTGCGCGCTTGCGCCGACGCTCTGCATGCTGCTGGGCCTTCCGCAGCCGCCGCTTGCGGATGCCCCGCCGGCTCTTGAACTTTCCGCCCTCGAGCCCGCCCTGGAGCAGCAGGCGCTCGAGGCCTACGTCCAGGCGCGCATGGATGTGGCGCGCGCGCTGCACGGCGATGCCGTCGATGTGATCGAGCAACGTCGGGCCGAGCAGAGCGTCCGGGAGATGGCGGAGACGCTCAACCTGTTCCTGCTGCCAAACCACGTGGGGCATGCGACGGGCGCCCTCTTGCTCGCCGCGCTCTGGCTGGTCGTGTTGGTTGCGCTGATCTCGCGCGCCAGCGTTGCGCCCGGCGGGGGCGTCCTGGCGGCCGGCATCGCCAACCTCGCCTTGGCGCTGCTGATGTTCGATCTCCTGCCGGGGTTGCTCTCGGTCACGGCCCCCTTGGCGGGCGTCTTCGTCTTCGTGGGCTGCCTGGCTTCGCTCGCTGCGACGGCCTGGCGCCCGCTGGCGGGCTGGCAGACCACGCTCGCGTGCCTGGCCGCCTTGCCGATCCTGACCGGGGCCGGCATCACCATCCAGGAGACCTTCACGCGCGCGGAGGCCGGTGGCAATCCGACGCAGCGATTTGCGTGGGCCCTCCTCGGAGCGACCGCGCTGCTGGTCGCTCTTGCTCGGCCCCGTGCGCTGCTCCCACGCCTCCGGGCGATGTCAGTCCAAGCCCCCGGACTCGTGCTCGGCTTCGGCGGGGTCTTGCTGGGCTTCACGCTGACCCTGCGCCCGTTCATCGATCCGCACCTCCACACGATGATTCTCTATGCCGTGGGTGGCTGCGTGGTGGTGGCGCTGATGCTGCGCTCGGCGGGGGCGCGCGAGCGGCCCCGCCGCGAGGGCGTGGCCCTGGCGGGTGGCGACGCGTCCCCGCACCCAGTCCGGCGGATCCCAGCGTCGGCGAACGTGAACCGGGTCGCCGTGCGCGAGC
>JAJDEM010000125.1 GCA_029259795.1 Planctomycetota bacterium | reverse complement strand
CGGGTGACGGCCCCGGACTTCAGGTTCCCTTGCAGATCGAGCGCCACGTCGTAGGCCTCTGCGCGCATCGTCTTGAGGAAGCCCCCGGCGAGGCGCCAGAGGTCCCGGAGGTTCGGTACGCCCCGAGCTGCTGCGTTCAGGGCTTTGCGGGGGAACACGAGGGCTCGGCTGAGGTCCGGTCGGCCCTCGATCAAGGCGGCGGCCTTGTCCTCGACCGCCCAGTCAATCTGGGCGTCCGGGAAGCGCGCCCGCAAGGCGGACAGAACAGGAAGGGCGTGGAGGACGTCTCCTAGGGCGGAGAGGCGCACGATCAGAATCCTGGCCGGGCGATTCTCCGGTGGTAACCATGCTCTCAGGTCTTTGGGCCTAGCATCCGCCACAGAGCGTACTTTCTGCCGTTTCCTCGGGTTCAATCAGGGGACGGCATCACGCTGGTGCCGTTCCAACGCGACCACTGGCGTCAGTCTACCCAGGGGTAAGGAGAGCATCGTGAAGTCCTCAGGGCAACTGGACCGGGCCCACCCTCCGCGCATCACCCCCTTCGAGGCTCGGGGGCCGGGGAACCAGTCGATCGTGCGCATGCTCCTCCTTGGGGCTCTCTGCGTATTCGCTGCGTGCTTCCAGGCCGGGGCGCCGCTGCCCGTGGCCGAAGCCGCAGGCGAGAAGGCTCTGGACGAGTACTTCCGGGGCAAGGTTACCGCTCTTGAGGGCAAGGTGGTGACCCTCCGCTACGACTTCCGATCGAAGGAGCAGGTTGGCGACTTCGTCGATCGGGTGCCCTTCCGCATCAAGCCCCGCAAGGGGCAGCGCATCAAGTGGTTCGACGACAAGCTCGAGGTCGTCGGCAACTCCGGTGCCCGTCACAAGGCGGAGTGGGTGGGCGAGGTCACCGTGACGGCGACCTACATCCCCGATCTGGAGAAGGACTTCGGCGGCTTTGTGAGCCCCGTCTCCGAGACGGAGGACTTCGCGACGTTCACCTTCGTCGAGACCTACTTCCACGCCTTCGACAAGCAGGCCGGTGGCTTGAACAGCATCATCAAGTTCGGCCCCCAGTGGAAGGAGACCGACAGCGAAGAGTTCATCGGCTTCCGCTACGGGCCCCGCAAGCCGCCGAAGAACCCGATCGTCATCGGCAAGGGCTTCCGCGCCTCGTTCGGCATCCAGAGCAAGAAGCTGTTCTTCCGCCTGCCGGAGTACGAACTGAAGAAGAAGGACTACGGCAAGAAGCTCAAGCGCTTCCATGTCGGCTTCTACGCCATCAAGGGGCGCATGCTTCTCGACAACATCGAGATCAGCGGCGAGCTCGCGACGGATTGGATGCGCCGAGAGAAGGTCGTGCTGAAGACGTCCAAGCCCATCGTGGCGGCCGGCGAAGGCGAGCTCGACGCCGAGACCCAGGCGTTGATGGAGCAGCACACCGCCGGCAAGAGCAAGGCGACCCGTCAGCTGCTCGCGATTCTCAAGGATGAGACGAGCCCGAAGGTCTATGGCCCGCTGGTCGCTTGCCTCAGCCAGGGGCCCAAGAAGACCATCCAGTACGCGATCGACCTGCTCTACAACACAGACGAGCGGGTCCGCGGGCTGGGTATCAAGATCGTGTCGGCCCACACCGGCGACAGCTACGGGTTCAAGGCCAAGAGCTCGGAGAAGAGCCGCAGCGCGGCCATCCAGAAGCTCCAGAAGGCCATTCGTGGCAACGCCAAGCTCCTCGAGGGCACAACTGAGCCTCCCCAGAAGAAGAAGTAAGCCGCGTCCCGTACGATGGGAGGGCCCTGACCCTCCCCGCGGGGCGCCAACGAAAGGCCAATCCCATGTGGCATAAGCTCCGACAGTGGGCCGCACTCGCGGCAGCCGTATTCACGCTGACGATGGTCGGCTCCGAAGAAGCCGGCGCCCGTGGCGGCGGCGGCGGCGGCGGCGGCGGTGGCGGTGGTGGTGGCGGTGGCGGTGGTCGCGGCGGCGGTCGCGGCGGCGGTCGTGGCGGCGGCGGCGGTCGCGGTGGCGCGACCCGGGGTGCCCTGCGCGGCGCAGGCCGCGGCGCGGGCCGCGCGGGTGGCGGCGCGACCGGCGGTGCCGGCAAGACCGCCAAGGACTGGGAGGTCCTCCGCGAGCAGGAGGAACGCCTGGCCATGGTGAAGGCGCGTCGTGAGCGCCTGATGGATCTCGATCGCAAGAAGGAGCAGGAGGCCTGGTTGGCCGACAAGCGCGCCGCGGCGGTCAATCTCCAGGCGCGGCCGACGGACATCCGCTAGACCCGTACGCTCGAAACCTAGGAGAGGGCAAAGGCACGGCCGTCGCTCGCCTCTTGAGGAACCTTCCATGCACAGCTTCCCGTTCCCCGGCTGGCGGTCCCTCGCTGTTCTCGTACTCCTCTTGCTCGTGCCCCTGGCAGCCGTCAGGACCTGGGCAGAGGACGAGCCCGTCAAGATGGAGCGCGACGCCGACACGTCCGGCCAACACTTCGAGGACGCCGAGGTCCTGCGCGAGGAGCAGAAGTGGAGTGAGGCCGCCAACTCCTATTGGGACGCCCTCGAGACCGATCTCCAGAACTACCGGGCGCACGTTCGCTATGTGGAGTGCGCCCTCAAGGCCGGTGACGCCGCGAAGGAGCTGATCGCCGACTATGACAAGTTCATCGAGGAGTACCCTGCGTACTTCCCGCTGAAGCTCCATCGGCTGCGGCTCGTCCCGGCCGAAGAGCGCCTTGTCCAGCTCGCCAAGCACCTCAAGGCGAAGCCCAAGGGGGCGGACATCCACCTCGAGCACGGCCGGACCCTGCTCGCTCTGGGCCAGGTCAAGCCCGCCGTGGAGGCGCTCACAAAGGCTCTCGCGCTCAAGAGCGGCAAGCGGCCGGACATCCTGGTCATGCTCGCCGAGGCCGAGCACGCCGCCGGCAAGACCACCGAGGCCGTAGCGCGCCTCGCGAACGCGGTGAGCGCCAACGCCCAGGACTTCAACGCGCGGCTCGTGTTGGCCCGTCTGCAGCTTGGGACGGGTGACGCCGAGAACAGCGCCAAGAATGCCACCGTCGTGGTCGAGCAGCGCCCCAGCTACATCGCGGCGTTCCTGCTCAAGGCCGAGGCCCTCGTGGCGTTGGGCACCTCGGACGCCGAAGACAAGGCGCGCGAGACCCTCTCCAACGCCTATCGGGCGAACAAGGAGATCGACGACGTCGTGATCGCGCTCGCGGACCTGACGGCCCGGGACGATACGGAGGCTTCCTACAAGCTCGCGCTGAAGTACTACGACGAGGCGCTCGCCCGCGACGAGGAGAACTTCCGCGCGCTCTACGGCAAGGCCTGGGTGCACGAGCGGATGGAAGCGTGGGACACGGCCGAGGAGCTCTACCGCGAGGTGATGGCGGTGCGGCCGAGTTCCGTCGCCGCCGTCAACTCGGTGGGCTACTGCCTGTTCAAGCAAGGGCGCGTGTCAGGTGCGCAGGTGCAGTTCAAGCGCGCGCTGGACATGAAGGGCGACTACGTGACCGCCATGGCCAACCTGGGCGCGACCCTCGACTCGCAAGCCAAGTACGGCGATGCCATCAAGATCTACGAGAAGATCCTGAAGCTGCCCGGCCAGGACAAGAACCTCCGGGCCCTCATCAACTGCGCCTTCGACTACGAGGCCATGGGGGCGTTTCCGAAGGCCTTGAAGCTTCTCAAGGAGGCGCACAAGCTCCTGCCGGAAGACGCCAACATCGTCGTCTGGATCGGTGACAACGGGTACTTCCAGAAGAAGTGGAAGGACGCCGAGAACGCCTACCAAGAGGCCATCTCGATGGACGAGAAGTCCTTCTTCGCCTGGCGGGGTCTAGGCCTGACCCTTGCCCAGCGCAAGCGCTGGGCGGACTGCGTCGCGGCGCTCGAGAAGGCGCGCACCATCAAGAAGGAAGACCTCGAGCTCATCGTCCTGCTGGGCGACATCTACGTCACCCACATGAAGGACCTCGAGACGGGCCTGGCGCGCTATCAGGAGTTCGTCCAGCGCGGTGGCAACGATCCGGACGTCAACGACGCCATCCTCGAGCTCAAGAAGCAGCTCGAGAAGAAGAAGTAGCCCCCGCTCCGGTTTCGGCAGCCGGGGGACTACGATGGTCGGGGTGAGTCACGACCCGACCCCCCAATCCCTCCGGGAGGCCTACGCCGTGCCAACGGCGGTCTCGCTCTCCGTGGAGGGATCGCTCGTTCTCGCCTGGGAACCGGATGCGGAAGACGCCGTACGGCTTGTCGCCACGGCTCCCGGGGATGTCGAGCAGGCGACCGTCGCCGGACGGGCCCCGCTCGGGCGCGTGGCGGCCCCAGGGGGCCCTGCGCTGGTCCGCAGCTACCGCAAGGGCGGCCTGCTGCGTGCTGTGCGCGGGCGCGCGTTTCGGGGCCGCTGGCGCCCCCTGGATGAACTGGTTCTTCACCACGACCTCGCTGCGGAGGGTGCACCCGTTGCGGAAGCCCTCGGCTGCGTCGTGCAGCAGCAGTCGGCGGGCTGGACCGGTGCCTTGCTCGTGCGGGAGGTGCTCGGAGCCGTCGACCTGGAGGCCTGGTTCTACGCGGGGCATGCCGATGCCGATGCTGTCGCCGAGGTCTTGGGCCGCGCCGGTCGGGCCGTTCGAACGGTGCATGACGCGGGCGTCGAGCACGCCGACCTGCATCCCAAGAACCTGCTGCTCACGCCGGAGGGGCGGGTGTTGGTGATCGACCTCGACAACGCACGGCGGCATGGGGGCGGGCTCGAGCGCGAAGCCCGGCTGCGCAATCTTGCACGCTTTCAGCGCGCCATCGAGAAGCACCTGCGCCGCGGCATGCCCGCCACGCGCTGGAAGCCCCGCGCGTTCTTCGCCGGGTATGCCGCGGGTCAGGCCGCAGGCCAAGGTCCGGCCGATGTCGCGAGCGACGGCGATACCTGGGCGGAGAGCACGCGGGCCCAGCTGGGCGACCTGACACTCCGCAAGCTCTGGTGGTCGCTCACGGGGGCCACGCGCGCGCCGCGCAAGGAGACCCGCTCGTGAGTGCTGCACGGCCGCGACTCTCTGGGTGTGTCATCGCGAAGGACGAGGCGGATCGAATCGGGGCGTGCCTCGACAGCCTGAAGTTCTGTGACGAGATCCTTGTCCTGGACTCCGGGAGTACGGACGGCACTCAGGATCTGGCGCGGGCCAAGGGCGCGCGGGTGATCGAGACGGATTGGCCGGGCTGGGTGAAGCAGAAGAACCGGGCAGCCGACGCGGCCCAGTTTGACTGGATCCTGTCGCTGGATGCCGACGAGCGCGTCGATGACGCGCTCCGCGCGTCCATCGAGGGACTGCGGGATGGCGGCCTGGATGCCGAGGCCGGACCGGCCGCCTACGAGGTTTGCCGCCGGGTGAACTACCTGGGCAAGTGGATCCGCCACGGGGGCTGGTACCCCGAGTGGCGGGCACGGCTGTTCCACCGCACCCACGCGCGCTGGGGGGGCGTCGACCCGCATGATCGCCTCGAGAGCAAGGGCGCTGTGGAGCGCATCCGGGACGGTCACCTCGAGCACTACACCTACCGCTCCATCCAGGACCACTTCCGCCAGATGCTGCGCTTCAGCGAGGTCGGCGCCCGCGAGCTCCACGCCCGCGGTCGCAAGGCCAGCGTCGTGGACCTCGTCTTCCGACCGGCGTGGCGCTTCGTCTACATGTACTTCGTGCGCTGTGGATTCCTCGATGGCCGCGCCGGTTACCTGCTCGCGCGCCTCGGTGCCACGACGACCTTTCTCAAGTACGCGCAACTCAGCGAGCTGACCCGCGAGGCCGCGAGCGTGGACCGGCAGTGAATCCGCGTGTGGACCCAGGGCCGATCGAGGCGTTTGACATGGGGGGATTCCGCGGCGAGGCCGTGGCTTCGATCCTCTCCGCGCTCCACACCCAGCTGCTGCCGGATCCCATGGCGGTCGCACAGGCCGGCGAACCCTTGCGGCCAAGCATGTCCCGCTTGACGAGCCGCGTTTCCCTTGGTGGGTTCGGCGCGGTGTTGCTCAAGGTGCACCGCATGCGCTCTGGTGGAGAGCGCGCCCTATCCGTGGTACGCAAGAGCCGCGCACACCAGGAGTTCCGGGCGGCCCGGTTCCTCAACGCGGCCGGGGTGCCTGTTGCGGAGCCGCTGGCGTATGCGGAGAGACGCGCGCGCGGCGTGCTCGTGGAGTCGTTCTTCGTCGCGACGTTCCTGGAGGGCGTGCGCCCGGTGCACGACGTGCTCCTCGTCCAGCCAGCGGACAAGCGGCGGAGTCTCGTGGGGCGCCTCGCGGAGCTCATCCGCACGATGCACGATGCCGGCTTCGACCACCAAGACCTCCACAGTGGAAACATCCTCGTCGGCCCCGGCCCTGGCGACGTGTGCCCCATCTACGTGACCGACCTGCACCGCTCGGCACTTGGAGGGCGGGTCTCGGATGGGGCACGCCTGCGCGCCATCGCCCGCTGGCTGCACTCGCTGCAGCACCACATCTCGGGTGAGGAGTGGATCCACACCCTCGACTGCTATCAGTCCCAAGCTGCGGCTTGCCCGCTGCCGATGGCTCGCGTGGTCGCGAGTGTTCGAGCGCTCGAGCGCCGCCGCCGGGCCAGCCGCGGCAAGCGCTGCTTCAAGGAGAGCACCGTCTACACGCTCGATGTTGGCGCGGGTCACGGCGCCCGCCGGCGGGATCTCCCCCTGACGCGGCTCGAGTCCGTCTTGCTCGCGCACGACCGGGAGCGTCATCCCGGCCGTGCAGGCCTCGCCAAGGAGAACCGCAAGGGCGTCGTGACGCGCCATGGAGACATCATCGTCAAGGAGCGCCGGGCCGCGTCGGCGCTAGGCCGCGTGCGCGATCGCCTCTTGCCGACTCGGCATGCGGCGGGCTACGTGAACGCCCACATGCTCGGCGTACTCGGCGTGGGGACCGCCAAGCCCCTCGCGTGGCTCCACCGCGACGGGCGGGTGTTCTCGCTCTACGAAGACCTCTCGAAGCTGCCGCGCCTGGATCATCTGACGCGCCAGCTGTTTGCGGCCACCGACCGCCGGCGGCAGGTGGCGCTGCGGGATGCCTGCGCCGACTGGCTCGGCTCGCTGCATGCCGGCGGCGTCTATCACGGGGACTTGAAGGCCGTGAACGTCCTCGTTGAGGAAGGCCCCCGCGTCGTGGGCTTCCGCTTGATCGACACCGACCACTGCCACTTTGCGTCCTACCCGCAGCCCGTCGAGCGGCGGCGCTGCGTCAAGAACCTCGCGCAACTTGCTGCCTCGATCCCCGTTTCCGTCACGCGCACCGAGCGCTTGCGTTTCTTCCGCCGCTACGCGCGCCTGGCGCCGAGCACGATGCAGGATGTGCGCTCGGTGGCACCCGCGGTCGCGGCGATCATGGCGGACCGCATTCTCGTGGTCGACGAGCCGATCGAATGAAGCTGCTCTGGACGATCAGCAACTGGAAGCGCACCGGACCGCTCGAGCCCAGCCTCGACCTCGCTGCTGCGATCGGCCAGCGCGGCCACGACGTCCGGGTTGCCGTGGGGCGGGCCCCGGAAGGGGAGGCGGACAACGCCGATGTCGCTGCGCACCTGCGCGATCTGACCCCCGCCGGGACCGGCGCCACCCTTGCCAAGCACAGCGCGCCGATTCGCGACTGGCGTGACGCGCGGCGCTTGCGCCGCTGGATCCGGCGGGAGGCTCCCGCTGCCGTCGTGGCAACGCAGCGTACCGATCACATGCTGGCATTGAGGGCTGTGCAGGGGACCGCCGTACCCGTCGTGCGGCTGTGGTTCGGCGACGGCTTGGAGGAACCCGACCGACGGGATCTACGAGCCCTGCGCCGAGGCGCCGGAGCGCTCGTGTTTTCCAAGCACGCCGCCGAGCAGCTGCGCGCGCTTGGCGTGGCGGCGGAGCGCGTCGTGGAAGCCGCGCCGCCGCTCGACGTCCGCGCCTTGCGCGCGCGCGCAGCGCGTGGGGACGACCGCGCGAGCGTTCGCGAGGCGCTCGGCATCCCGCCAGAGGCCTTGCTCGTCGGGATCGTCGCGCGGATGCAGCGCCATCGTCGCTTCGAGATGTTGTGGGAGGCCGTGGCGGCGTGGCGCCGGGCCGGCGTCGCAGCGCATGTCCTCGCCGTCGGCCGGGGGACCTACGAGCTGCAGGTTGCGCGCGAACCCGTGCGGGCGGCTGGCTTGGGCGAACTCGTCACGTTTGCGGGGTACCTGCGCGGCGTCGAGTACGCGCAGACGCTCGCGGCGCTCGACGCCCAGCTTCTGCTCGTGCCCGGAAGCGACCCCACCTGCCGGGCGCTCCGCGAGGGCATGGCGCTGGGGGTCCCGAGCATCGCCAGCCGCCGTGGCATGCTGCCCGAGATCGTCGACGATGGCGTGACCGGCTTGCTGATCGACGACAGCGCTGAGAGCCTGGCCGCAGCGGTGACGCAACTCGCGGCGCAGCGCAACGAGGCCCGCGCGCTCGGGGCCGCAGCCGCCGCCCGCGCCGACGCGGCCTTTGCCACGCCGGTCGTGGCCGAAGCACTCGAGGCGCTTCTCACCCAAGCACTCGTCTGAGCATCAGGCGGAGGGCAACTGCTCGCGGAAGAACGGCACGATGCGGGCCATGGCTGCCTCCAGGTGGGGCGTCGGGCCCTGGAAGGGATGGACGGCGCCGAAGGTGTGCCCTGCGCCTTCGATCGTCAGGAGCTCGGCTGCGGGCTGGGCTCTCGCCAGCGTCGCCTGGGCGGCGGGCGGCACGGACCCATCGGCGTCTCCATGGACGAGCAGGAGCGGGCAGGTGAGCGCCGCGGCGGACTGCGCTACCGAGTGCCGCGCGCCGTCTTCGAAGGCATGCCGCGCGACCGGCATCAGCTGCTTCGTGCGGGCGTTCGGATAGGCGTAGAAGCCGTTCTCCCGCAGCTGCGCGTCGAGATCCGGGGGACGCGCATCGGTCGAGGCCACGGCGGCGAGCGTCGCGACGGCGCGCACGCGGGGCTCCCGGGCTGCGTACAGGATGGCGTCCCCGCCCCCCCGGCTGTGCCCCAAGATGCCGAAGGGGCCTTGAATCGTCCGCGCCACGGCGTCGAGGTCCACTTGATGGCGCGAGGCCGTGTCGAGCATGAACAGGTCCAGCCGATCGAAGTCGCTGGCCTCCACGCCGTTGTGTGAGAAGTCGAACCGGATCGCCTGAAGCCCGGCTTCCGCCAGGCGGTCGGCGACCCACGGGAACATCCCCCAGTCCTTGAAGCCCTTGAAGCCATGGGCGATGAGGACGGCGGGAGCCGTCGTGGCGCCATGGCGCACGGCCCGTACCGGTCGGCCGTCCGAGCCTTCGATCTGGAATTCCATGTCGGGATTCTACCGACCGACCGCGTTCGCGCGAATCGAGATGCTGCGGAGTGCCCCTCGCTCCATGGCGGCCTCGCTTCGGGTTCCCTGCCCTTCGGCCAGCGGGTCGTCGGCAACCTACCGACGGGCCGCGCTCGTCGGTACCCTGCGCGCATGCCGCGTGCCCTCGTCGTCGTTGCGACCTACAACCAGGTGCCCTACCTGCGTCGCGTCCTGCGTGGCTATCTGCGGCAGACTTCGCGGGACTTCCACCTCGTGGTGGCCGATGACGGCTCTCGCGAGGACACGCGCGAACTCCTCGCCTCGTTTGCTGCTCCATTTGCCGACCAGGGCATCGGCTTTCAGCATGTCTGGCACGAGGACATCGGCTTCCGCAAGTGCAAGATCCTCAATGAGGCGGTGAGACAGGCTCCGGCAGCGGGGCTGCTTCTGTTCACCGACGGCGACTGCGTTCCGCCCGCCCACTTCGTCGAGCGCCACCTCGCCGCGCATGAGCCGATGAGTTTTCACGTGGCCGGCGCCTACCGGCTGTCGCGCGAGCTCAGTGAGGAGCTGGACGAGGACGCCATCGCCGCGGGCGCCTTCGAGGGCCTGGGTTCGCCTGAGAACCTCCGTGAGTTGCGGACCAAGCGCCGCAAGAGCATCTGGGGAACGCGCTTCGGTCGCCGCAACCGTCCCAAGATCCTCGGCCTGAACATGGGCTTCGATCGGGGGCTCTTCGAGGCCCTGAACGGTTTTGACGAGGAGTTCACCGACTGGGGCGTGGGGGAGGACAGCGACATGCGCGACCGGGCGATGCGCCTGCGTCCGAAGCCGCGCGTCAAGGTGCTGTACCTGCAAAACGATGTGTACCACCTCTGGCATCCGGTCTCGAAGAGCCTGGCCAACAGTCGCGCGCGGCGCCGACTCGACCGTCCCGTCCGTTGCACCCACGGCTTCGCGCCGTAGCGGGGCAAGGGGCTGCCGTTCAGGCGCCGCTACGTGCCTTTGGCCGAGACGTCCTGCAGCCGCACGAGCTGTGCGTAGAGCCCCTCCAGCGCGAGGAGCTCGTCGTGCGTGCCCTGCTCGACGATCCGTCCGTCGTCCAGGACCACGATGAGGTCGGCGTCTCGCACGGTGGATAGGCGGTGGGCGACGACCAGCGTCGTTCGCCCGGACCGGAGGATCTCCAGCGCTTCTTGCACGGCCTGCTCGCTCGCTGTGTCCAGGCTTGCGGTCGCTTCATCGAGGACGAGGACCGACGGGTCGCGCACGAGCGCGCGGGCGATGGTGATGCGCTGCCGCTGGCCGCCCGACATGCGCGTGCCTGCCTCGCCGGCCGGCTCGTCGTAGCCGCGCGGCAGGGCCGCGATGTGTTCGTGGATGTGGGCTGCCTTCGCCGCGGCGATGACCCGCTCATCCGACGCCGAGTGATCCCCCTCGCGGATGTTGTCGCCGATCGACGCGTGAAACAGGAAGGGGGTCTGGGTTACGCACGCGGTCCGCGTGAGATAGCTGTCGCGCTTGAAGTCGCGTAGGTCCACGCCGTCGATGGTGACCGCCCCTTCCGTGGGGTTGTAGAAGCGCAGC
>JAJDEM010000124.1 GCA_029259795.1 Planctomycetota bacterium | reverse complement strand
CGGAGGCGACGGATCAGGGTGCCGTTGCGAACAACGGCAGGCTCAGCGTGCAGGGCCATTCGGGGTCCCGGTGGGGAAGCCCACCGAACCACAGCGGCCGACACGTGGAGGCCGCGAAGGCCCGTGCTGCAACGAAGAGGGACCTGACGGCAGCGGCCCGGTTGCCGGGCCTTCTGCCATGGGGCGGCGCTCAGCGGAGGTGACGGAGCAGGGTGCCGTTGCGAACAACGGCAGGCTCAGCGCGCAGGGCCATTCGCGCTTGTTGGTCCCGAGGTCGCCCAAACCACAGCGGCCGATTCATGAGGCCGCGGAGGGACGTACGTACCAACACGGGACCCGACGGCAGCGGCCCGGTTGCCGGGCCTTCTGCCGTCGGGCCGCACGCGCTCCGCGCGGGTCAGCGACGGAGCCGGTGCCCGCAGGGCACCGGCGAAGTCGTGTGCGCAAGGAGCGCAGCGACGCAGCGTGGCACCGGTCTGGGTGGCGCCGCAGGCGCCATCCGGATGTCCGGGCAGGGGTGCGGGCGCGGCGCAGGCCCAAAGGGCCGAGCACGCCTGCCCGCGAGGGGGTGCAACCCCCTGGTAGACGCTAGGCCAAGGTGCACCCGCGCTCCGCGCGGGTCAGCGACGGAGCCGGTGCCCGCAGGGCACCGGCGAAGTCGTGTGCGCAAGGAGCGCAGCGACGCAGCGTGGCACCGGTCTGGATGGCGCCGCAGGCGCCATCCAGATGGCCTACCCGCCTTTTTCCATCGCGCGCTCGGCCTTCTGGGCCAGCATCATTCCGTAGGCCTGGGCCTTCGCCCATTCCTTGGTGACGCGGACCTTGCTGAAGCGGACCTTGTCGATTGCGGCGACGGCGTCGTCGAGACGCTTCAGCTTCTCGAGCTTCTTCGCCTCGGCGATGAGCTTGCGCTGCTCCGCGGTGGTCTTCTTCAGCTGCTTGACCGCCGCCGGGAACTTCTTGAAGGTGCCCTCGAGCGCCTTGCGCAGCTTCGAGCCGCTCTTGGTGACCGGAAGGCTGTCCACGACCTTGAGTTCGTCGTCGAGCGCAACGAAGAGCGGCTGCCCCGTGTTGCCGATCAAGTCTGCGTACTTCTTCAGCGTGGTGCCCATGTCGACTTGGACGCAGCGGAAGAGCTGGCTCCAGCGGGCGGCCAGTTCGTCGTCGAGCGTGCGCGAGCACACCGTCGTCGAGAGCTTGCCGTGGACCTTGTGGTCATGAGGCCAGTGGAAGTAGACGAGCACGGGCCGCTTGTCGCCGCGCGCCTTCGCCATGTCGTACTGGAGCACCTTCTTGAGGTGGTCCTGATCGGTGATCGGCTTTGCGGCCTGCTCACCTTCGGCCGGTGTCACGGCCTGGATGCGACCGATACTGACCTCGGTCCATTGGAACCAGGTCATGCGGGGCATGGACGCGCCCGTGCGGCCTCCGCGGCCTCCGCCACCCATGGAGGGTGTGCCGATGCCACCGCCTGTGTTGCCACCACCGAGAGAAACTGCAGAGCGACCGCCCCCGCCTCCCCCACCGCCTCAGCCTCAGCCGAAGGCAGGGACCGGATTCAGGAACAGGGCCGCCGCGGCGAGCGCGAGGGCGGAAAGGACGAGACGCATGGGTAGGACCTCCTGAGGACCCCGAGCTGCTGTAGCCACCTGGAGTCTAGCCCCAGGTCGCCTGTCGGGGACGCCGCCAAGGCGCCCGACGGGGCCCAAGGTCTCCCCAAGCCGCAGGAAATTGGCCCTGGCACGCGCTTCGCGCATACCGAGGTCCCGGCCCGAGCCGTGCCAGGACGGCATGACGCGGGCCCCGGTCAGGGCTGCGGCCCTGCCGGACGGGCATAGACTCGGCGGTGGCACCGGCCAACGTCGGGATGATCCGCGCCAGCGGGACTCCTGTGGGACACAATCAGAATCGAGACGCACCCCCTTGGCACCTCCCCAGAGGGGCCCGGAGACGCCCATGTTCGACCGCTTCACCGATCGCGCCCGCAAGGTCATGGGGCTGGCCCGCCAAGAGGCCCAGCGCTTCAACCACGACTACATCGGCACCGAGCATGTCCTGCTCGGGCTGGTGCAAGAGGGATCGGGGGTCGCAGCTTCGGTGCTGAAGAACCTCGAGATCGACCTGAAGAAGATCCGCAGCGAAGTCGAGAAGCTCGTCAGCAACGGCACGACCATGGTCACGATGGGCCAACTGCCCTTCACCCCGCGCGCGAAGAAGGTCTTGGAGCTCAGCCTCGAGGAGGCCAGCAACCTCGGCCACACCTACATCGGCACGGAGCACCTGCTCCTCGGCCTCATTCGCGAGAACGAGGGCATCGCGGCCCAGGTGCTACGCAATCTGAAGGTGAAGCTCGACGACGTACGCGAGGAAGTCCTCGAGTTGCTCGGCGCGGACCCCGCCGACCCGGACCAGACGTCCGGCGAGCCGGGCGAGATCGGCTCGTCCTCCAGCGGCACCTCGGGCAGCAAGTCCAAGACACCGGCGCTCGACGCCTTCGGTCGCGATCTCACCGAGCTTGCCCGCGAAGGGAAGCTCGACCCCGTCATCGGCCGGCTGGACGAGATCGAGCGCGTGATCCAGGTGCTCTCGCGCCGCACGAAGAACAACCCCGTCCTCCTCGGCGAAGCCGGCGTCGGCAAGACCGCCATCGTCGAAGGCCTGGCGCAGTCGATCATCACGGGCGACGTGCCCGAGATCCTCAGCGGTCGCCGCCTCGTCGTCCTCGACCTCGCCATGATGGTCGCGGGCACGAAGTACCGCGGTCAGTTCGAGGAACGCATCAAGGCCGTCATGACCGAGGTGCGCCGCTCCAAGAACGTCATCCTCTTCATCGACGAGCTCCACACCCTCGTCGGCGCAGGCGGTGCCGAAGGGGCGATCGACGCGAGCAACGTCCTGAAGCCCGCCCTCTCCCGCGGTGAGGTGCAGTGCATCGGCGCCACGACGCTCGACGAGTACCGCAAGTACATCGAGAAGGATGGTGCCCTCGAGCGTCGCTTCCAGACGGTCATGGTCAACCCCCCGACGCGCGACGAGGCCTACGAGATCCTGCTCGGGCTGCGCGACAAGTACGAGGCGCACCACCGCATCAAATTCACGAACGACGCGCTGCGCGCCTGCGTCGAGCTCAGCTCGCGCTACATCAACGGGCGCTTCCTCCCCGACAAGGCGATCGATGTCATGGACGAAGCAGGCGCACGCCTGCGCCTGCGCTCCATGACCCAGCCGCCGGACCTCAAGGACATGGAGGGTGAGATCACCCGCCTCGACCGCGAGAAGGAGGAGGCCGTCGCCGCCCAGGACTTCGAGCGCGCCGCGAAGCTGCGCGACGAGGCCCAGCAGGTCCGCCGCAAGAAGGATCACCTCATGCGCGAGTGGCGCGAGGAGACCAACAGCACGACGGGCGTATGCGACGAGGAGGTCATTCGCGAGACCATCTCGAAGATGACCGGCATCCCGCTCCAGCGCATGGAGAAGGCCGAGGCCGAGCGCCTGCTCCGGATGGAGGACGAGCTCCACAAGAAGGTCGTCAGCCAGGACGACGCGATCAAGGCCATCGCCCGCGCACTCTGCCGAAGCCGCTCGGGACTCAAGGATCCCCGGCGGCCGATGGGATCGTTCATCTTCCTGGGTCCGACGGGCGTGGGCAAGACGCACCTGTCGAAGACCCTCGCCGAGTTCATGTTCGGCGACCAGGACGCCCTCATCCAGATCGACATGTCCGAGTACATGGAGAAGCACACGGTCAGCCGACTCGTCGGTGCGCCTCCCGGCTACGTAGGCTTCGAGGAAGGCGGCCAGCTCACAGAGCAGGTCCGCCGTCGTCCGTACAGCGTGGTGCTCTTCGATGAGATCGAGAAGGCCCACCACGACGCCTTCAACATGCTCCTGCAGATCATGGAAGAGGGTCGCCTCACCGACAGCTTCGGCCGGCATGTCGACTTCAAGAACACCGTCATCATCATGACGAGCAATGTCGGCTCCGACGCCATCAAGAGCCAGGGCGGTGTGGGCTTCGCCAAGGTGGACGAAGAGAACACCCACCAGCGCATGCGCGACGAACTGATGAAGGAGGTGGAACGCCACTTCCGCCCGGAGTTCCTCAACCGCGTCGACGAGATCATCACGTTCCGCACGCTCACGCGTGAGGATCTCACGCACATCATCGACATCGAGACGCTCGGTCTCGCCGGCCGTCTGCAGGAGAAGAGCATCCAGCTCATCCTCACGCCGGAGGTGAAGGAGCACATCATCAACGAGGGGTATGACCCCGAGTACGGTGCGCGCCCCTTGCGTCGGGCGATCCAGCGGATCCTCGAGGACGCGCTCGCCGAAGAGGTGCTGCGTGGCAACTTCCCGGAGGGCACGAAGGTGCTCGTCGAGATGAAGGAAGGCCAAGTGCACTTCCAGGCCTCCCGCGAGGAGCCGGTGGCTGTGGTCGAAGACGACGCCGCCGAAGGCGACACCGCTGAACAGACGGAAGCTGCGGCGGCGGCCGCGGCGGCAGCCGTCGAGCTGGGGTCGGAGCCGACCCCGGAGGCACCCGAGGGCGACAGCGCGCCGGACGCCAAGCCGGAGTAGCTCGCGCCCCGCGCGATCTACTCAGCGCCGTCGGGCTTCGGGCCGTCGGACTTCGGGCCGTCGGACTTCGAGCGCAGCTCGTACTTCAGCCAGCGGCACTCGATCGGGCCGTTCATGACGGGCGTCCGGCCCGAGGTGCGCAGGCGCAGATGGCGCGTGAGTGATTTGTTCCCTGAGAGCAGCCACGCCTCGGCGCCACTGCACTGCCCGTGCAGGAAGTCGCCGAGGGCGCGCCACGCGTCTTCGGGGTCGTCCTCGGCCGCGTCGAGCCGCTCCCCGTAGGGCGGGTTCGACACGACGAAGGCAGGCGGTGTCGCGGGCTTCCACACGCGGGCGTCGGCGATCTCGAAGGTCACAAGGTGATCGACGCGTGCGGCGTAGGCGCTCTCGCCCGCAATCGCAATCGCGCCCGGATGGCGGTCCGCGCCGGCGATGGGGAAGCCCAGGCTCTGCTTCACGCGACCGCGCGCCTCGTCGAGCAGCGAGTTCCAGAGCGCTTCGTCGAAGTCGACCCAGAACTCGAACGGGAAGGTCCGCAACAAACCCGGGGCGAAGTCCGACGCCATGAGCGCAGCCTCAATGAGGAACGTACCCGAGCCGCACATGGGATCGACCAGCGGCGACGCCTGGTCCCAGTCGCTGAGCAAGAGCAGCCCAGCCGCGGTCGCCTCGTTGAGAGGGCTCTTCACCTGCACGGGACGGTAGCCGCGCTTGTGCAGGCTGACGCCGGCGAAGTCGCGGTAGAGGAGCAACTTGTCCCGCTTGAGGACGAGCTTCAGGGGCAAGTCCGGCATGTGCGTGTCGACGCTCGAGCGCTTGCCGTGCTTCTCGCGCTGCTGGTCGACGATCGCATCCTTGGCACGCAACGCAACGAAGCCCGAGTGCCGGAACTCCGGGTTGTCACGAATGCTCGCGTAGATCGCGAGCGTCTGGTCGGGCGTCAGCCAGCGATCCCAATCCACGAAACCTACGGCCTCGTAGAGGTCGACCGCGTCGCGCACGCGCGCCTCGAGGATCTCCTCCTGGACGCGAATGGCCGAGCGGAGCCAGAGGCAAGCGAGGTAGCCGGTCCGCAAGTCACCGCGAAACGCAACGCCACCACGACCGGCGACGATGTCCGCCGCACCCAGGGCTCCAAGTTCCTGCGCGACAGCGGGCTCGAGGCCACGATTGCAGGACGCGTAGTAGTTGCGCTCGCTCATGGCGCGCAGCCTACACGGGTCCGGCTTGCGACCCACGACCGGCAGAGAGGCCTTCGCCGATCGCTACTTCGTTCGCTCGAGCTTCGCGGAGGACTCAAGCAGGAACGCGAGGATGCGGCGCCACAGCGCAAGGTTGGCCTCGTCCGAGGGCTGGGACGCTCCCTCGACCGCGAGGGCCTCGAGCCGGGCGATCGCCTGCTTCAGCGCCGCACGCGCCTTGGCGTTCAGGGCAAGCGACTCCGCGCGCGTCGCGCCCGGCCCCGCTTCGTTGATGTGGAGCATCGCGTCCGTGAACTCGACTTCGGCGAGCCCGGCCCGCTCGATGGCTCGTCCGGGCATCGCCTCCACGCGCTGCGTCTGGATTCCGCGCGCGCGCTCCAGATTCTGACGAGCCGCGCTCGCTTGGTGCAGCCGCGACTGGACCGAAGCGAGGCGGGTGAGGGTCACACGCAGATCCCACTGGATGACGCGGTTGGTCGGGTCCAGCTTCTGCTCGACCTCGAGGGCTGCGAGCGTCTCGACGAACGCTGCGCGGGCGGGCTCGAACTTCTGGGCCTTCTCCAGCACGGCAGCGAGCGCTCCCCGACTGATCCGCATGTGGCGGGGTCCCTCGACCGCGACCGGATCCCGCGTGCGCATGCGCTCTGCAACGGCCAGGGCTCGCTGATGGCGGCCCTCGGCAACCGGCAGAAGATCGTTGTCCGCGGCAAACTCGCCCAACTTGTCGTGCACGTGCCACAGCGCGAGGAGCGGCGCCGAGCCGGTACCGTTCGCCTCGATCTGCTTCGCCAGGGCCTCGAGCGCCTCGTAGTGCGGGCGAGCCTCCGCGCCCCGCTGGACAGCCCAGAAGGCCGTGGCCATGTCGAGATGGCCTTGCAGCTCGAGTCCCTGTCGCGCGGCGGCATCTTGCGGCTCCCAGGGGAAGGCGGCGACGAGAGCCAGCGCCCGCTCGTAGGCGGCGAGTGAGGGCTCCGGATGGCCCTCGATCCACGCGGTCGAGCCCACGGTGCGCTCGAAGTCGATCCCTTGCGTCAGCGCCGCACGGCTCGAGGGGGCGCGCGCAAGCCACGCAGCAAGCGGGGGCTTCACCTCGCTGAGGATGGCCCTTGCCGTCGTCGTCTGGCCTGCGGCCGAGTACTGCGTGGCAAGGCTGATTTGTGCATCGAGCAGTGCCTCGAGCAGTGCGTCATCGTCAGGACGCAAGACCGCGGCGCGGCGAAAGTGCTCGACGGCACCATGGAAGTTGAGGAGGGCGGTGTCGCTCGCCCCCAGACTCGCGCCGCCCACCCCGCCCTGGATGCGCGCCACTGCGAGCTTTGCGGCGCCGACGGCGTAGGCGACCTGCGGATCGTCGTCGGCACCGGGACTCGCGGCGAGCCGTTCGGCCAGCGTCTCGAGCTGCGCGGCGAGCTGCTGGCGAACCCGCGCGGTCCCCGAGATTGCGGTGAGCTTGTTGTCCAGGTGGTCGGCCACCTCGGGAATGAACCCAGCGCTCGTATGAAGGAGGTCCTCTGCGACCTGCCGTTCGCGCTCCGCGTGTGCGCGGGCGCGAGACTCTGCAGCCGCAAACACGGAGATCGAGACAAGCGCCACGACGACCGTCAACACCAAGGCGACCAGGGACGCGAACACCCCTCGATGGCGGCGCGCGTACAGCTTCAGCTCGTAGGTCACGCTCGGCGGGCGCGCGAGAATCGGACGCCGGGCCCGGTAGCGATCGATGTCGTCGGCCAGGGCCTCCGCACTCGCGTAGCGCGCGTCCGGGTCCTTGGCCAGCGCCTTGAGCAGGATCACACTGATGTCGCCGGAGAGATCCTCACGAAGGCTCGGCGGCGAGGGCGGCCGTTCCTGGCGGATCTTCTGGATCGCGTCCATCAGTCCGAGCCCTTCGATCGGGTGCGGTAGGCGTCCGGTCAACAGCTCGTAGAGGATCACGCCGAGGGCGTAGACGTCCGACCGTGTATCGATGGCTTCGCGCACACCAAGAAACTGCTCGGGACTCATGTAGGGCACTGTCCCGACGAGCTGCCCCGTCTCGGTACGGGGGGTGCTCGCGTCGTCGTCCGCATGCACGGCGCGGGCGATACCGAAATCGATCACCTTCGGATCGCCAGCCGGATCGACCAGGATGTTCGCCGGCTTGAGGTCCCGGTGGATGATCCCCTTCGCGTGGCCTGCCTGTACGCCCCGGCAGACGCGCGCACCCAGCGCGAGGATGGTGTCAATCCCCAGCTTGTGCTCGGCCGCGTAGTCGGTGATCGGCAACGCGTCGGGGACGTACTCCATGACGAGATAGGGGATCTCGGGCGTGGCCCGATGCGTCCCGGCGCTATGGATCTCTGCGATGGTCGGGTGCCGCAAGGACGCGAGGATGCGTGCCTCATGACGGAACCGGAACCGCGCGTCATCGGACGCGAGCGCGTCACGCAAGAGCTTCACGGCCACCGTCCGACCGGGCGGCTCCTGCCAGGCCTTGTAGACCAAGCCCATGCCGCCTTCGCCGATGCGCTCCTGAAGGACGGTGTCTCCCAACGGCATGCCCTGGAACTCGTCGCGCGCCTCCACGGAGGGCTCGTTCCTCGGCGGCTCCGCCGCGCCGTCGGGGAGCTTCCGCGTGGGCTCCCGCGGATCCTCGCCGGTGCCCTCCGGCGTGCCCTCGGCAGTGCCCTCGAAAGGGCCATCCTCGGCTGCGGTCATGGCGTCCCCTTGGTTCTCGAGGCGGATCCTACGCGGCGCGGCGGGCGCGCTTCACCCTGCGCTTCACGCGGCGGTGCGCGGGAAGTTGCCGACTACTTCTTCGCCTCGGCGGGCTTCTCGTACTTCTTGTTCTTGTAGATCAGGCGAGCGTGCTCGCGGCTGATACCACGCTCGCGGGCGAAGGCGTCCAAGTAGTCGGTCTGGCTGCAGGCGTCGGTGGAGAGCCGCTCCCGGCGGGGTGTCTTGGCACGCGCCTGCGCGGAGAGAATCGTGCGCATCGCGCCGTCCCTGTCGAGAAGGCGGCCCGCGCCGCGCTCAGGACCCGTACCCAGGAATTCCGCAAACGCGGCGGCGGGATCAGCCCGGGGCGTTGGCGCGCTCGGTCGTGCAAGAGGCTGCGCCGGGACCGCTGCCGAGAGCGGCGCACCCTGGCATCCGACGGCGAAGCCGCTGCCCAGGATGAGCAGTGCGATGGTGATGCAGGCCAAGGCGCGCGGCTGACGCATGGATCCCTCCGGGGCCATGGTGCCATGGGTCGGGCGCGGCGGCACCCGTCGGCGTCGAACCGTGACGTTTGGCTCCCGTTACCTCCACTCCCGGCCCTGCGTCCGTCCATCCCGCGGCGGACGTACCATGGCCAGCCCGCCTCCGGAGGCTGCGAGCGGCAGCTGCGGGCCGAGCCCCAGGAACCGACCCCATGAATGGCCGACTGACCCTTTCCTTCACCGTCGCGACCTTCATTGCCGCGATCGGGCTGCTGTACTTCCTCTCGGACGTCCGCACGCGGCTCACCCACGTGGAGCGTGATCTGGACGCCCGCGCCAACCTCCCGGCGGCGGGCCCCGGGCAGGCGCCCGCGAACGGCGGCGGCGAAGCCGCACAGCCGCCGGATCCGCTCTCGACCAAGGATGTGAACGCGAAGCTCGACTGGCTGGTCGAGAAGCTCGAGGAAGTCCACACGCAGGTCTACGAGGGCGTGATCGATCTCGAGTCCGAGATGTACCAGCTCCGCCAAGAGATCGGCCGCATCAAGGTACGCACGACCCGCATCCTCGAGGGCCTGCGGGCCAGCGGCCAATTCGAGGGCTTTACCTCCAGCCTGCCGGATCCGAAGACGCCGCTCACCATGGAGCAGCGCAAGGAGTACAAGGCCGAAGCCGAGCGCTGGGGCATGCAGGTCAAGGACGGACTGTTGATCGCGCGCGGGCTGCTCAACGGCGAGCAGGATCGTGCGATGCCGATCGAGTACTTGATGACGCGCTACCCCGAAGCCGGTCACGAGACCCTGCTTCACCTCATGGGCAAGGCCAAGCTCGAAGACTTCAACGAGCCGCCCTTCCCCAACCTCACAGGCGTATGCACGGCGCTCTACAAGGGACTTCTCGCGGCAGGCTTCCTCCAGGGCAAGTACAGCCACCCGGAGCGTGAGCCCAAGGAGCCGTTCGAACAGGTTCCGTGGGTCATGGCCACCGGCGACACCGTGCACATGTACGTGCGCTGGCTCGACGAGGACGGCACACCCGTCCACGCCCGCGCGACCGACTGGATGCTCGATCCCAAGACCAAGGGCGTGCTTCCGGAGGATGCGTTCAAGTTCACGGGCTCCATGCGCGTCGAACACCGCGAGACCGGCGACGAGATGCTGCTCTCCGAGGGCAACGGCTTCCTCGTCTCGGCCTACCCGGACCGCTCGGCCTTGATCGAGGTCGCCGTGCCGAGCGTCATTGGCGGGCACCTAGCCTACAACTGGTCCCGCTTGCCGAAGCACACGCCTGGCAAGCCGTTCTATGTCGATCTCCTCTTCTCGCGGACGCCGCTGACGAAGGAAGCCATCGCGGCGGCGGCCCGGAAGCAGGACGAACCGAAGAAGGACGACGCCGAAAAGTAGTCCATGAGCATGAGCGCACGCCCCTCCCCGTCTGCCACCGCCGCCAGCACCACCTGGGCGCAAGCGGCTGAGCAGCTCGCCGCGCGGGTCACGCGCCGGGACCGCCAGGGCGTCGTGCTCAGCCGCGTCGGCGTTGCGCTGCTGAGTGCGTGTGTGCCGGCACTGGCGTGGCGCGCGTTCGGGCCGGCCGTCCTCGGGGGCAGCGTCTCCAACAGCCTCGTCGTCGCAGCCGTACTCGGCCTGGGTGCCCTCACGGGAATCGCCCTCGCGTGGCGCCGGGCCGCGCACCAGGAGCCGAGCACGCCGGCGTACGCGGCCTGGGCGCTTGACCGGATGGCCCGGGGGCAGGGCCGTGGCATTGCCG
>JAJDEM010000123.1 GCA_029259795.1 Planctomycetota bacterium | reverse complement strand
GCGCCCGGCGCGCCGCCGTTGATGACTGCGCCGCCGCCCCCCAACCTCCCCCCGGAAGCGAGGGGCCGTGATGAGTGAAGCCAAGGAACCCATCAAGATCTACCTGGACGACGCCAAGGAGCCGTTCAAGATCGATCACCCGCCCCTGCGCTTTGCCCTGAGTACGTTGCCGCTCTCCGACGGCGCGCACGTGCTACGGGTCGAGGCCTCGAACGGCCTCGCGCCGCCCACGACCAAGGAGATTCCGTTCCGTGTGCGCAACGGCGTCGCCGTGACGGTCTCGGGTCTCGAGCCCAACCAGACCATCGGTGGGCAGGTCGAGTTGATCGTCAACGCCTACGCGGGCAACACGGAGGTCGACTTCGAGCCTCGCCGCGCGGAGACGCCGCAGCCCGTACCGACATGGGCTTGGGTCCTCTCGCTGGGGGTCCTTGCGTGGGCGCTCTTCTACCTGATGAACCCGGTGCGACCGGAGCGCGTAGCCGCTGCCACGACGTTCGATGTCGGTCGTGAGCTTGGCGAGCGCCTCTACATGGACACCTGCGCCCGTTGCCATGGCGAAGGTGGGCGTGGACTCCGCAGTGCGTCGAATCACGACGACTTCCTGGTCAAGCGGCTCCGTGAGACCCCGAAGCTCGCCTTGGCCGAGACCCCCTACAAGCTGCTCTTCAAGATCGTGACCGGCACCAAGGCGTCGGGCGACATCCAGATGCCTGCGTGGGGGCCGCGCATGACCAATGAGGAGTTGGTCGCGGTCGTGAACTTCGTGCGTTCGAGCTGGGGCCACGACGCCTCGCAGATCGAACCGAAGTACCGGCGCCCGCCGCCGGGCATCGAGCGCCTCGAGCAAGACATCGAGGACGCCATGGTGGCGAAGAACGTCGAGGCGATGTCGTTTTGCTGCTGGCCTGACCGCGTGCGTCCGCAGCTCTACCGCATCGACGGTCCGCGCTGGGCGCTCGGCCGCGAGGACGTCGTCGGCGAGTGGCAGGGCTACTTCGAGGCGCTAGGCGATGGCAAGGTCGTCGAGTTCGAGCTCACCGATCGCCGCTACGACTATGTGCCCGGCACCGTGGAGGACGTTGGCTCCTACGTGTTCTCCATGGGGCGTATCTTCCTCAGCACCAAGACCGCCGAGGGCAAAGACGAGTCCGATACCGGCCGCTACATTCGCGTCTACCGCCGCGTAAAGAACGGCAAGACCAACCACGACGGCACGCCCGGCAGCCAGTGGGCGCTCTTGTTCGACTTTGCGTCGATCCGGATGCGCGTGGGCTGCGAGGTCGAGGAACCCGACTGCGAGCCGGGCCAGGAGCCTGGCTCGCAGTCGGGTGGCACGGATCCGGACGGCACCGATCCCGATGGGACCGACCCGGACGGCACGGACCCGGACGGCAGCGATCCCGATGGGACCGACCCGGACGGCAGCGATCCCGCAGGCCGCGCTGGCGTCTTCTATGCCGACATCCAGGCGATCTTCGCCGGCCTCGGCAAGGACACGGGCGACGCGCCGCACGAGAAGTTCTGGGAGATCCCCTACACGGACTTCATCGAGCTCGAGTTCCCCTACAGCTGGGACGATGTCGACGACACGATCAAGCTCATCGAGGTGGGCAGCAGCGCAACGTCCAACCTCATCAAGGCGCTGAAGGACGGCAAGGGCCTCAAGGTCAAGCTGGCAGATGGCACCTTCGAGACCCGGGACATCGCGCGCATGCCCAAGGGCGCACCGGCAATGCCCGCGGCACAGATCGCCATCATCGCCGCGTGGATCGACGCCGGCTGTCCGGAGCGGGCGGGTGGCACAGCCGCGAAGCCCCCGGCGAAAGACGAGCCCGGCAAGGACGAGCCGGCCAAGGACGAACCCAAGAAGGCGGAACCGAAGGGCGATGCGCCGAAGCAGTCGGCTTCGGTCGGCGTCTCGAAGGATGGCTACGCCGAGATCCAAGGGCTCTTCGCCGCGCTCGGCAAGGACGCCGGCGACGCGCCGCACGAGAAGTTCTGGAGCCTGACCCACAAGGAGTTCTGCGCACTGCAGTTCCCCCTGAGCTGGGACGAGGTCGACTCCTTGATCACGATGATCACGCCGTACGACGGCGCAGGCTCGAACCTCGTGAAGGCCCTCCTCGACGGTCGCGGGATCACCTACACCGACGACAGCGGCAAGGAGCGCCGCACCGACATCAAGCGCATGCCCAAGGGCGGTGGTGCGATGGACCCGGCGGCTGTCGCACGCATCGTGGCGTGGATCAACGCCGGCTGCCCCGAGCGAGCAGGCGGTCCGCCGCACTTCCCGGCGCCCGCGGGTGCAGCCAAGGCACCCGCGAAGGACGCCCCGAAGGGCCCTCTGAACGATGCCCCGCAGGATGCCCCCAAGCCCAAGACGAGTGCGCTGGGCTTCGCCGAGGTCATGAAGCTCTTCAAGGACCTGCGCCAGAAGGCGCCCAACGCACCCCACAGCGACTTCTGGAAGGAACTCAGCTACCAGGAGTTCATCGCGTTTGACTTCCCGCTGCGCATGGGCAGGCCCGGCGAGATCCGGATGCTGATTCCCTACGACAGCGGTGCAAGCAACATGCTCAAGGCGTTCAAGGACGGCAAGGGCCTGCTCATCAGCTACCCCGACGGAACGACCAAGACGATCGACATCGACCCCATGCCCAAGGACGGCGACCCGTTGCCGCCCGCCGCCATGAAGCAACTGGCCGACTGGATCGATGCGGGCTGCCCTGAGTTCGCTGGGAAGCCGAGCACGTGCCCCAAGCCCACCTCCACCCCGAAGAAGCCTGTCAGGGGTGCCGAGCCGCCGCCTCCGCCGCCGGTCAAGGACAAGCCCGCCGACATGCCGCCTCCGGCCGACGGTGGTGGCGGGTTCCCTGAGCCCGCCTCGGGCGGTGGCGGCTAGCGCCAACCCCAGCTACGGCGCCGGGACTTCGGCCCGATTAACGCTTGGCCTGGGCCGTCTTTTCCGTACCTTGCGTCCCTGCTGACAAGCGTGCCCGCTTAGCTCAGTTGGTTAGAGCAATGGATTCTTAATCCATGGGTCCGAGGTTCGAGTCCTCGAGCGGGTACCACTTCTCTTCGCCGCGGCGACGCGCTGCCCCGGTGGGGCGCGCAGCCTTCCGGTCACATCAGTGAATGACCGGGCGCGTGGCGAGCACCATGGTGCCCAGCAGGGCCGCGAGCGGGAGGAGAAGCGTCAGGAACTGAACCCGCTTCGCGACCTGCGCCGGGTCCAGCGACCCGGGCAGGCGCGGCGGCAGGGCCGTCGCCATGCCAGCGCCGTAGGCGAGGATCCACGACGCCACGATCCCGTACCACGCAAGCTCCGCGGACGCTGCGGACGCGTGAGGAAGAGCCGGGTCATACGAGAGGAAGGGTGCCATGGCGAAGGAGGGCAGTAGCACCAGCGGGACCCAGCGCATCTTCACGCTCAGCAAGACGCGGAATTCCCACCGCTCGGACCAGGGCTGATTGATGGCTAGCAGACCCGCGATCAGCGACATCGAGCACACGATGCTGGGTGGCGCCGCCATCCAGAACCATAGCCACGGGTTGGGTGGCAGCAGAACGTAGGCCTGCAGAGCGAGCAGGAGCAGCACCAGTGGGAGCGAGTACGGATGCCAGCAGCGCCGTCGGACGCCGCGGGCGTAGCTTCGATGGGCCGTTGCGGTACTCACCGATGCACCCTACGTGCGCGTGCATGCGCCGAGTCATCCACACCTTACGAGTGTCCACACCTTCGGCGTACGGACTGGGTCGGGCCTGGATCAATGGAGCGGTCTCGGTGCTGACGGTGCTCTCGCGGCCCTGTGCGCGCCCGAGCGCGGCGCGACTCAGGCATGATGGTCACTCGTGTCGGGGTCGTTGTTCTCGACGAGCGAGCCGCGACTGCTCGAGGCGTGCTCGCTTCTTCGTCTTGTGGATCAGCATGGCGGCCAGCCCGGCGGCGAGTGCAATCGAGACGCCGATCAAGGCGAAGCCCATGGGGCGACTCCCCCCGTCATTGAGGATGACGACTCCGGCAATGCCCGGGGTGATGAGCACGAACATGATGATCTTCATCTGGATTCGGCCGCCTACGTTCGTCTCGGTCCCATCCGAGTCGTAGCGGCTGAGCTTGCGCTTGCGGGGCGCGTGCACCTTGTATGTGTTTCTGCCCATGCCGGAATCCTAGCACGTTGCCCGGAACCGATCGGAGCACAGGCCCGCCACCGTGACCAAGCCGCTCCATGTCGTGCAGGGAGTGCTTCCTCGGCATTCGGGGCGGCGCGCGCCGCAGCACGGATGTCGCTGGCCAGCAAGCGCCGCTTTCCCGCGCCGGGTACGATCGCTGGGCCTTGTGGTCTACTCTGACGAAGGCTTCTGCAGCGCGCAGCGGTCCTGGACATGCAAGCTGGAGGGGTGTCGTGAGGTCCGTGCTGTTCTCCCGCCCCAGGCTCATCGGGTTGGTGACTGTTCTCGCTGCTGCGTTCGCCTTGCCGCTGATCGCGCAAGCCGAGGGCCGCGAAGCCCTGTCGCAGAAGGAGTTCAAGAAGCGGCGCTCTGCGCTCAGGACGGCGGCCGGTCGCTACATCACGCACCGCGCGCGCTTCCCGTCGCGGTGCCCCGCTTGCAAGGGCGCCGGCAAGCGACGCGTGAAGAAGCACCGCGGCTACAAGATCTATGATTGCTCGCAGTGCGTGGGCAAGGGCGCTTGGATCGCGCCCAAGGACTACCAGGCCGTCTACTACGACATGCGCACGCCCGCGTATCAAACGATGCCTGACATCAAGAAGACGCTCGAAGCCCAGTACAAGCTGGCGCGCACCGGCCAGCCGTGGCCGCTCATCATCAAGCGCTACCGACTCGGCGAGTGGGAGATGATTGACGCCACCCACGGCATCGTGTCGTTTCGCTACAACGCGGATCGCGTGCCCACGCCGACGCGCTGGATCTATGCTCTCGACCTCAAGGGGCGCAAGTCGCGTTGGTTTCTCTACGACGCGCGCTCCGACGGCGAGTGGCCCGAGGGGCCGGCGGGGGCGACGCCCGGTGGGGCGCCCTTGCCGCGCACCGGCACGGAGTCCTTGGCCCAAGCCCAGGCCCAGACACTGCGGGGTGTTGTCGCCCAGGCGCGCATCACCTTCCGCGTAACCGAGAGTAGCGAGTCCGGCTCCGCGCTCGAGCTCACGTTGCGCCCCGGTACGGACGGCGCGGGTCGCGTGCCTGCCGACCGCGTGCGCATCGATGCCGTGCGCTTGGCGCGGGCAGCGCTCTCCGGCAAGGCGCCGTGGGATCGGGTCCAAGCCATCTGGCACGACCTGTGGCGAGACGCCTACGGACGCAACGTGCTCAGACCCCGCTGGACCTCGGGGATCTCGCGGGCCAAGCACGACCAATCGGCGTGGGAGAGCATGTCCCTGCTCGAGCAGGCCAAGACGGTATCCCTTGTCGAGCTGACCTACCCCGGGTGGGAGCCTGTCGAGCCGGGTGAGACGGCGCCTGCCAAGCCCGAGCCCGTGCGGCCGACGCCCGTAGAGCCGACACCCACGGAGCCGAATCCCCAGGAGCCTGTCCCCGAAGAGCCCACACGGGAGCCGCCCGTTCAGCCGACCCCGGTGGCGCCCCGCCCGCCGACGCCGGCACCGTCGACCGCGCCAGACACACTGGAACTGCCCGCCCTGACGCCGAAGGCGGAGCGCGTCGCGAAGAAGGGGCTCGCGGAGATCCGTGAGCTGCTCGAGGCAGCAACCGCCGCCTTCAATGAAGGCCAGAAGGCGCGGACGGACGGCTCGCACGACCTGTGGCAGGAAAAGCTCTCGCAAGCCGGTACGCACCTCGGCGAGATCGACGACGTCTGGTACGAGGACATCGTTCCCGGCATGCCGGGTCGCGATGAAGCCGAGAAGGACGCCGTGGCCAACGAGCACTACGGCGAGATCTGGGACGACGTCAGCAAGCTGCGCTCGATCGTGCGCAAGGTCTCGGCCATCCGCTAGTCGCGGGGGCAGGCTCGGCCGCCCCAAGGAGCGGCTTCTTGTGCTGGCTTCCCGGAAGCGCTGAGTAGCGGTGCGTATGGACGCTTGTGGCCGAGCGAGATCGCCTGTGCTGCGGTCTGCCCGTAGCTCAGCTGGATAGAGCGCTGCCCCAAAGGCCAACATAGAGGTCCCCGGTTCGAATCCGGGCGGGCAGGCCACTTCAATGCATGGCTTGCTCCGCCTGTACTCCGAGAGGTGGCCGCGCCTTCGCTAGCGCGTGAGCTTCCAGCCGTCCGCCGTCGACAGGTTGGCCCGCGCCGTCCTGTCGGCGTAGTACCGGGCCAAGCCGCAGTCTTCGCACACCAGAATCGTGAAGGTGGCGAAGGCAAGAGGGCTACCGAGACCGGGTAGTAGGCTTGGCCCGATGTTGCTGCCTGCGTCCGAATAGCGGTGACGATAGACAGAGTCTCCAGCGCACTCCGGACACTTGGATTTGCTCGACATGGTGTGCATCCTCCGCCTTCGATTTTGCGGAGGCATCGTCGCATGAGGCAAGGGAGCACGGCGCCGCGTGGAGAACTCAGCGACTCAGATTCAGAGGCGGATCGTCCCACGAACTCCGTGTTCTCTCAGGAGGCGCTAGCGCATACCGCCCGGTCCCGAGCCGCTACCGCCCTGGGGTACGGGGAGGGGCAGGTTGCCTGGCCTCGGACCCGTCGGATAGCAGTAGCCGCCCTTGGTGAGCGGCTCGTCTTGGCGAGGGCGGAGGTTGTACTCGTCGACGGCCTTGGGCTTGCTGGGGTCAGAGCGCCAGCCGGCCGAGAACAGCTCGCGCTTGGTCTTGCGGATCAATGCCAATCGCCGGGCCTCTACGTGGGCTCGGTGTTCCGCGCTCCTCCGCTGGCGGTACGCGGAGGTGAATGCAGGCGTTCCATGACGCGCGGCATGAAACTCCGCGACCCAGTCGCTGCGCTGCAGGCAGATGGCGGGCGGGATCGTTACGAGCGCGAAGAGGGCAATCGGTATCCACACGTGCAGCCTGTCGGTGCGCACTGCGCCTCCTCGCGTCGTCGTCTCGCCGGGGCCGCGGCACCCGCGGGCGCCGTACCGCTCTAACGCGTTGAGTAGCTCGCATAGTCCAGAGCCACATAGGTTGCGCGCTTCGCGGCCGCCCGGCTCGGTTGCCTGGTGCTACTTCTCGCCCAGCAACTCGAGCCGTAAAGGTGCGTAGGCGGGGCCGCGCAGGATCGGCCCCATGTCCGCGTCATCGAAGAAGTCGTCGGGGTGGGCGTCTCCTTTCACTGCTTCGCGGATGGACGCCACGGCCTTGGCGACCTCGCCCTTGGCAACATGGAGTAGCGCTTGGAGGTAGTGCTCAGGGCCATCCCGAGCGCCGATGGTGCTCACAAGCTCCCCGGCTTCCTTGTAGCGCTTCTCGCGCAGCCATAGACGTACGAGTCGCTCCTCCACCTGGTAGAGGAGCAGCCATACCAGCACGGCCTCGTCGTCGGCTTCGAGCTTCTTCTCCAGCGCGGGTCGCAGGAGAGAGAGCGCCTTGAGGGCGCTTGCGTGCTTGCCGTCCAGGACGTCCGCCTCCGCGCTGTAGTAGCCAGCGCGCAGCGCGAGCAACGCAGCACCATCCTTGGGCGGATGTGCCAAGGCGTGCGCGAGCAGTGTGCGGAGCGCGGGCGCATTCCCGTCGTACCTGAGGTGCTCGGCGAGGTAGTCAAGCGCGTGTTCCCGGTCATGCGCGCGGTCGTAGGCCCCGCAGGGGTCGTCGGCCGCGAGGAGGGCTTCGAGCAGGGCATCGATGTAGCGACGCCATTCGGCACCATCCTTCTCGGGCTGCTCTTCCTGAGGGAGAGCGAAGACCTTCGCCTGGGCCTTCTCGAACCGTGTCGCCGCCTCTTGGAACTTGCCTTCCGAGGAGAGCGCGTGTCCTTCGTAGAAGTCCACATCGTGGTGCCCCGGTTCGTGCTTCTCAAGAACGCCAGCGAAGAAGTGCAGGCGGTCCGCTAGGCCCTCCGCGACTGCGAGCTCCGCCGCGAGCCGAATCCCCTCGCCGGCGTCCGGGAGCAGCGCGAAGCGCGCATCAAGTTCTTGCAGCCTCGCCTCAGGCAGGCAGTTCGCGTACTGGGCGAGCAGGTCCGCGTCCTGGGGACTCTCGCGAACCGCGGGGGTCAGTGCGGCCAAGGCCTCGTCTCCACGGCCGAGGGCGCGCAGCGCGAGGGCCAGCTCCAGCACCACATCCGGACCTGCATCCAACAGCTCGATGTAGCGTCTCGCCTCCGCTAGAGCCTGTTCCGGCAAGTGCTGCTGGTTGTAGATGGTGGCCCTGAGGAAGTGCTGGACCGGCGGGTTCTTGCCGATGTCGGCAACCTCGTCGAGATACTTGGTCGCGGCGGCGAGATCGCCCAGGGCCAGCGAAGACATCGCGAGCATCAGCTCGATGGCGGAGGCTAGCGCGTCGGGCAGTGCCATGGCCTCCAACTCGATGAGAAGCCCCTTGGCTGCCTCGTACTCCCCCGCATACAGGTGCGCCTGGGCCTGGGCGAGCTTGGCACCGCCACCCTTCCAGGCTGCGGGAACGCCGCCGAGCGTCTCGACCAAGAGCATGCCGAAGACATGCAGCGTGCGAAGGCCCATGTCGGGCTCTTCGAGGTCGTAGAGAGCCCACGAGTCCGCGCGCTTCACCAGGAAGCAGCGGATCTTGAAGAGCGTTCCGTCCGGTGCACGCAGCCACGCGTACGCGGTGACGGTGCTTGGGCGAGCGCCTTTCGATACGCGGCGGATCGTGTACGTCTGAAACGGATGCACGAGTGGCCTGCGCGTGAACGCCTTCTTGAGGCTGAGCCGGATGCGCTCCTTGATGCGCTCCATCCGCCCCTCGGGGACCGAGGCGAGGAACCCGGCACGCTCCACGGAGTTCACGGCTTCGGCCATGTCCCAAAGCGCGACCATGACGCCGGGGTCCTTGGCCATGGATGCGAGCTGCGCGGCATCGAAGAAGGCCGTGATCGCCGGATCGATCTTCGCGGCGCCGTCCTTCTCGTCCCCAGCGGTGGCGAGAGGCACCAGCAAGACCAAGGCGAGAATCAGGGGCGGGAGGATCGGGACGCGCTTCACGGCGCTCAAGTCTAGTACGGCGCTGTCTGAAGCGCTCACAGCCTCGGCTCTATGGGGGCCTCGTTCAGCTGGGTCGCTCGCGGGCCGCGCGGCTCGTGCGCACGCGCGCGCCAGAGCATGACGAGCCAGGCGAAGGCGAGGGCGATGCCGAGGCCCAGCGCGACGAAGAGCAGCAGGTGGCGGATCTGGCCTTCGAGACTCCGGTAGGAGATGAAGTCGCCCACGGGACCGACTTCGATGCGCGCGGTGAGTTCGGCGAACTCCGGTGGTGCGCTCGTGGTCTCGAGAGCGATCCGGTAGGGGATGCGCTTTCCATGCTCGACAGCGAAGTAGCCTGTCGTCCAGCGCTTGCCGTTGTTTGCAAAGGTCTGGAACTCGCTCGTGCTGCCGCGCGCTACGTCGGTGGCATCGTCCGCGTGGACCTCGTAGGCAATGCGGAGCCCCTCAGGTGGATCCTCGTCCGTGCGTCGAGAGGGCTCGTCGACGGGGCCCGGCGCCACGGAAGGGTCGTGCTCGACTCGGATCCGGGCCTCGAACATCCAGTCCGTCTGCGCGGTGAACTCGTGCTCGACGCGCGTGCCGGGCTTCAGCGGCAAGTCAAACGCGATCGTGGTCGGGTTGCGGCGACCGGGCTCCCGCGCCCAGTCGAGGCCCAGCGCGCCCACGCTGCCGAGGGCCGTGAGGATGCCAAGGGTCAGTGCCCAGCGGAGCAGCGCCGAGCGGGTCTTCGGTGACTGGTCCGTGGGTGCCGTGTGCACCCTAGAGCGGGATCTTGAAGCCGAGCAGGTGGCCGACCATGCCCTCGAACTGGAAGCGAACCGTGATCGGCGCGCCTTCGGTGCCGGCGACGCCGTAGAACATCACGACCTCCTGCGGCGGGGCGGGCTTGAAGTCGTGGTGGTCGAGCGCGAGGGTCTGGTCCTTGTAGCGCTCCTGGATGCGCTTCACAGCGCCCGGCCAATCCTCGGCCTTGAGCTTCGCCTGGAGGTTCGGGTGCATGAGCTTCCACGAAGTCTCGGCGTCGCCCGTGAGGACCGCGCCAAGGAAGGCGCGCGCCTTGCGGTCGTAGAAGGAGGCGTCCTCGAGGGAGGAGAACCAGTTCTTCGGGAGGCTCTTCGACTTGACCTCCCACGCGACGATCTTGTCGTCGAGCAGCTTGAGCATGCTCTCGGCCTCGCCCTTCTCGAACTCGGCGACGCCCTTGCTTGTGACTTCACTGCCGTTCGAGGTCTGGTTGATCGACGTCTTGAAGTTGCTCGCGGACATGCCCTTGAAGGCGCCGAGATCGCGCTTGACGGCTTTCATCCAGGCGGCGAGGACTGGGTCGTCGACCTTCTGGGCGAGCTCAGGATGGAACTGGGCCTTCACCTTGGCGACATCGCCCGAGAGGACGGCAGTGTAGAAGTCCTCCTGCACGTCGTTGCCCGCCTTGTGGGCGAAGAACAGGATCGCGCCGCAGCCGACGACAAGGAGGATGAACCCTCCGACAATGACCTTCACAAGTGTGCCCATGGTGGACCTCCTTCGGGACCCGAGAGTAGCGGACCCGCGCGCCCGACGCACGCAGGGGTAGGTCAGCCGGCGCCCTTCTCCGTGCGTGCCCGCTCGCGCTTGCTGCGGCGACGCTTGAGGATGGGGGCGGACCAGATCCAGAGCCCGCTGCACACAAGGAAGACGACGCAGAGCGCGACGATCGGCATGAGGTAGTCGTGCACGGGCTTGGCGAACCAGGAGCCGTCGTGGAGCTCCTCCAGGAAGTCCGAGCGGCGGGTCTCGGTACTCAGAATCGCGCCGTTGATCGCGTCGACCTGGATCTCGGTGTGGTTGTGCTTCGAGCGGACCTTGTAGATGCGCTGGCTCGGGCGGACATCGATCCGATCAAGATCGTCGATCGTGCGGAAATCCGGGTGCTTGGCGGCGAGTACGCGCTGCCAGGCTTCCTCCAGGGTGAGGAAGCCTTCGAGCCTGCCTTCGCTCCCCACCTGGGTCGGCGGCTGGATCCAGGCGAACTCCTTCTTCAGCAGGAGGAGGAAGCCTGTCGAGGCGATGAGGAGCAGAAACGCCGCGGCGCTGATGCCGACCCACTTGTGGGTGTTCCAGAAGAACCGAAACGTGTTCACCTGCGATCCTCCCGGCAGCGGCCCGGAGAGTCTACGGCCTCGGCGCGGCTACGCCGACTTGCGCAGGCGGACCGGGCGCACGGCGACCGGCTTCAGGGCCGCGGCGCGTGCCGGCTGGCGTGCGGGCTGCCGGGCCGGGCGTCGGGCCGGCTGGCGGACGGGCTTCTGTGCGGGCGTGGCGCGGGCGGGAGCTGCGCGGACAGGCTGGGCGGGCCGGGGCGCCACGCTGCGCCGACGGTCGCTGCTGCGGCGCTGGGGCGTCTTCGCCGTGCGGAACATGCCGTTGGCAAGTAGGCCGAGGCCCACGAGGAAGGAGAGGATCATGCCCGTGCGGACGAGGCCTTCGTGGCGGGCGTGCAACGTGTACTCGCTGGCAGCGTCCCAACGCTCGTAGCGCCGGAGCCAGGGGGAGTACTCCGCGCTGCCGGCGAGTGGTGTGGGCCCCGGCTTCTTGGCGCCCTCGAGATCGGCGACCTTGTGCTGGGTCTCGAGCCGCGCGAGCCCGTCCCGGGCATCGCCTGTGAGGAACAGGTAGAGGCCGGCATGGCCGATCGCGAGGATCACGAAGCCGATGGCGACCATCGAAACCGCGGCGCCCGCGCGATGGGAGACGGGGCGCTGCTCGGGGGCACTTGCGGGGTTCATGCGACTACTGGCCCCATTGGCCAGACGTCGGGCGGGTCGAGCGCAGGCCCGATGGTGCGGGCGGTGCAGAGACGGCGGGGCGCGTGACGGCCGGCGACGCCTCCCGGTTGCTGGAGACCCGCGTCGCGCCGGGATTGTGCGGCAGCGGCGGGGGGGCGAGCGAGGGTGCAGCGCTGGGGCCACCGTCAGCAGCCGGATCTTCGAAGCGCGGCTTGCTGCTTGGCAGCACCTTGGGCCGAACGCCGGTCTGCATCGGCTTGTAGTCCTCGAGTGCACCCGTGGCGGGGTCCGCGCTCGGCGCGCCCTGCCAGTGCCCCTTGTGATCGGGGATGTCGTGGACCTGGCGCGAGCCGACCCGGCTCAGCAAGAAGAGCGAGCCGAGGGCGCCGATGCCGATCAGCCCGAAGAGCAGGAACTTGTTCATCGGCGGATCGATCTCGATCGACGCCTTCATGGTGTCCCAGAGCACGCTCGCACTGGGGAACGCCTCGTCTTGGGTCATGAGCATGACGACGACGACGTAGTCGCCGCAGGCGATGGCGAGAATGCGCGCGGTCTGGTCGTCGTAGTCGTCGCTCGAGAAGCGCAACTCGATCGCCTTGTACGTACCGACGCTCGCCACGTCGATCACAGCGCCGTCGGGCAGCTGGGCGCGGATCTTGGCGATGTCCTTCATCCCGAGCTCGTCGGATGTGGTGACGGACTTGGAGAGCGAGATCTTGGTGATGACGAGCACGCCGTTGGGGCGCGAGGGATCCCCGGCCGTGTAGGCCTTGATGTCCGGCATGCCCTCGATGGGGAGGGTGCCGAAGCGCGAGCTCATGTCGAACTTGCCGCCGCCCTCCATGCTCAGGGCCTCTGTGAAGCCGTCGGGAACGACGAGTTCCCAGCCGGAGCCCTCGACGTGTTCCCCAGCCTGGGCCGGGGCCGCGAACAGGAGGCCGCTCGTGAGGATGAGGAAGGAAGCAAGGGCGGTGCGCATGCGCGGGGTTCCCTGCACCGGGGCGAGCCGGCGGTGTGGTGGGGCGTTCTCTTGGCCCATCGACCGCCCGGGCCCTGGGGCAGCAGCCTCAATCTGAGACAAGGCGTCGCAGCCTGAGACGGCCTGTCCACAACGGTGGCCTGGGGCGGCTACGGGCCTCGTAGGCGGGCTCCGGGGGGCCATCGCTTGACAGGCGTTCGTGCGGTGTTAGTGTTGCATTCGGTGGCGGGCTCGGCCACCCCAATCCCCCTGACCGACCGAGTGCTCGCATGGCCCATCGCCTCCCTGGTTCGTATCCGTCGCGCCCGTTCCGGGGGGCCGCTTCGCGCCGTGGCCTGGGCGCGGCACCGGGAGGCGCGGCACCGGGAGGCGAGCCGCCGAACGAGCCGCCGAACGAGCGGCGGGCGCCCGTCGAACTGCTGGAGTGGAGCGTGAATGGCGGCAGCTCGGCTCCCAGCGAGCCCGGCTGCTGCGAACCGGCGCGCTACGAGCGGGAGGAGCCACGCTCGATCCTCGCCACGGTGCCGTCTGCCATGCGGCAGGCACTGGGCTTCGATCAGCCCGCGCGCTTCCTGGCGAGTCCGTACGCGCGCGGGGGCCATGCTGCTCGGGGCCATGCTGCTCGGGGGCATGCTGCTCGGGGGCAT
>JAJDEM010000122.1 GCA_029259795.1 Planctomycetota bacterium | reverse complement strand
CTTCGCGATCACCGAGCCCGAGGGTGAGGCCTCGTGATCCTGCACCCCGCGCTGCGCTTCCTCATTGCGACGCGCTGGAAGAACCGGGCCCGCTCCTGGCTGCGCCGGCTCAAGACCCCGCTGGGTCTGCTCGGCGGCATCGTGATCGCACTGGCCGTCACAGGCATCGTGCTCGGCTCCGGGATGCGCTCCACCACCCCCATCGCCGAGCGTCAGGCCATGCTCTCGTCGTTCCTGGGC
This sequence comes from Planctomycetota bacterium, assembly GCA_029259795.1. Taxonomy (GTDB): domain Bacteria; phylum Planctomycetota; class PLA2; order PLA2; family JAEUHO01; genus JAHEIK01. The sequence goes on along the minus strand of JAJDEM010000122.1, from coordinate 5,821 downwards.
TTCCTCATCATCCTGGGCGTGTTGGGCGGCATCGGTCAGCGCGGGCTGATCTTCTCGCGCGCCGATCTCGACTTTCTCTTCCCGGCACCGATCCCTCGCCGGCACCTGCTGGCCTACCACTTCATCCCGCAGTACCTCGCCGCGGTGATGCTCGCCGGGGTCTACCTGCTGCTCATGGGCGGACGCTCGATGCCGGCGCCAATCCCCCTGTTCGTTGCCATCGTTCTCTGCCAGATGACCAGCGGCCACCTCTCGGCCTTCGCCGCCGAGTTGAGCATGAAGCTCGCAGACCGCGTCTACGGTCGACTCCGCCGCGTCGTCATCGGGTTGGTGGTGGTTCTCACGATCGGTGCCGTCTTGACGGTGGTCCTTAGCCTGGGCGAGGCCGGTCAAGTCGGTGGCAACTTGCGCGGCGCGTGGGACAGCCCCTGGCTGCGCGTCGCGCTCTACCCCGCCGTCGCCGCCGCCGAAGTCGGCGCGGCGTCCTCGTTCGCCGACGCGTGGATCCCGCTCACTGGCCTCGTGCTCTGCACCGCCGGGAGCTTCCTGCTTGTCACGCTGCTCAACGTCGACTTCATGGAGAGCTCGTACACGGCGACGACGAAGATGCGCAAGCGCATGGCCGACGCCAAGCGAGGGCTGCGCACCGCGAACGTGAAGCGCAGCGTCGGCGTGCCGCGCAGCGCCCTCTATCGGGGCGCGGGAGCGGTGCTCTGGCTCAACCTGCTCATCATGCGCCGCCAGCTCCGCGCGCTGCTGGGCGGCGTCATCGTGATCGTCGTGATGTTCTCCATGTTCTCTGCCCGAAGCTCCGCCGACCCCACGACGTTCCTCACGGTCTTGACCATGGTGCCCATCTGGATGACGCTCCCGGTGGGCTTCCGCCTCCCGCGCGACCAGCTGATGCTCGTGCGGCAGCTGCCGGTCCGGCCCACGGCGCTGGTAGCCGCGCTGGTCACGGTGCCGACCCTCATGCCCTTTCTGCTGCAGGTGCTCGGGATCGTCGCCTTGGTCAGCGTCGGGTCGCTTGCCCTCTCGACCGGGCTGGCCGCTCTCCCTGCCTTCCTCGTGGTCGGCGGCACCTTGGTAGCAGTCGAGGGCCTGTTCCTCCTGCGCCAGGCCGACCCCAGCAGCGTCAACGTCCTGCAGACCATGGGACGCTTGTTCGCGCAGTTCCTGGCCCTGCTCCCGGGCATCGTCACGCTCATTGCCGTGGGCAGTGCTACGGGCGAGAAGTCTTGGTCTGTGCTGATCGCTACGGCCGTGCAGTTCGTCGTCGCGTGCTTCCTCATGGGTTGGATCGGCCGGCGCTTCCAGCGCAAGGAGATCCGACTCAGCGAGGCATAGGCACGGGGGCCGCGCAGCGAATCCCACTCGGGTATCCTCCCTGGCCATGCTGAAGGGTGCCCGCCGAACACTGGATCTCCTGCTCGGACGCCGGAGCGCATTTCCCGCGCCGACGACCCCGGATGCCGAAGCCGCCGCGCTGTTGCGCTCGGGCCTCTCTGACTGGCACGCGCGCACGCCGGCGCGCTATGCGCGCATCTTCATCTACGGCAAGCCTCTGTTTGTCCAGCGCAGCGAGCGCGCCCTGTTCGACCAGCTTGCAGCGCATGGCCTCGTAGAGCGGATCGGCCCGTCGGTCGTCCAGCCCTGCGTGCGGCTGTTCCCGCTCTACGGACGCTTCATCGCCACGGACCTGCTCTCGCGCAAGGAGCCCGACCAGGTCTTCTCCCTGATGTTCGAGCAGGTGTACTTCGTCCGCAACTTCGACGTGCGGCCCGACGACGCGGTCCTTGAGCTCTGTGTCGGCTCCGGCGTGAACAGTCTGTTTGCCGCAGACGCTGCGCGCACGGTCACCGCGCTCGACATCAACCCGCGCGCTCTAGCCTTCGCCCGGTTCAACCAGGCCCTCGGCCCTGCACCCCACCCGCTTGAGTTGCTCGAAGGCTCGCTGTTCGAGCCAGTCCCCGGCGGTCGCACCTTCGACACCGTGCTCGTCAATCCGCCGTTCGAGCTGGTTCCGGAAGACGAGACGTGGTTCCTGCACAGCGACGGAGGCGAGGACGGCCTCGACATCGTGCGCCTGCTGCTCGCCGATCTCCCGACGTACCTTGCCGAGGACGGCCGCTTTCAGATCATCACGTGGACCCCGGCCACCGCCGATGGCGCCCTGCTTGTCGACCTTGTGCGGGACGCCCTGCCCGGGCACCGCCTGAGCGTCCACCTGCTCGACGCCGCGCCGCTCGAAGACCACCTCGGGCCGTTCCGTGAGAGCCCCCACTACGAGGCGTTCCGCGCCCGGCTCGCCGCGCGTGGCATCACGGACGTGCACTTCATGTACATCCACACCGCGCCCTCGGCTGCACCCGGAGTCGAGATCGTCGCGCCCCGTGCCGAGATCGAAGCCGCCCACGGCCTCGCGGACGGCTGGATCTAGGACGTTCAGTCGTCGCGACGCTCGAGCACAAGCACGACGTCGACGCCCATGCCCGACTCGACGGGCGTGGGCCAGACCTCGCCGGGCTTGCCGTGTCGCAAGATGACGTCGAGTACCTGCTGCGAGAAGTTGCGGTCCCCCCAGCGGATCCACTCGGTCGGCTTCTTGGTTACGGGGTGCTTGGTCTGCAGGAGACCCCCGCGCTCGCGCGACGGGCCGTCGTTGGACCACTTCTTCGCCAGCGTCTCGAACTTCACCCCGCGCTGCAGCTCCTGGATGAGCCAGCGCGCCGTACTGAGAGCCAGTTTCTTCGGATGGGTGTCGAACTGATGGCGGCGCGGGAAGGCCCCCGCGTGGTGGATGTGGATCGCACGCGCGCGCGCCCGAACCTTCGTCGCGCGACGAAGCTGATCGCTGAGCGCGCGCCCTTGCGCGTCGCTGATGCGCTTGGCGAACCAGAAGCCGCCCTTCCACTCGATCAGCGGTGTGATCTGGCCGACCGGCGTCTTGAAGAGCGCGATGTCGCGAGCGTCGGGGTTGTTGCGGTTGCCCGGCAAGGGGACCGCACAGAAGCCGTCCGCCTGGGCGCCTCCCTGGTTGCTCCACTTGCGCGCGAGCACGCCGATGTCTTCACCCGTGTGGACGCGCCGGCAGAGGCCGCGGGCCTTGTGAAGAGCGATCGGTCGTTCCCGAGAGTGCCGGAAGCCCACCCCCTCGAACTCCTTCGAGCGATAGCTGACCCAGATCTCCTGACCGAAGTACACGCCCTTGAGCGGGCGCGGCACGTTGGCCTTCGGGGCGTCGATCGTGCTGATCGAGCACGTGCCCGGCGGCAGCGTCGGCTTCTCAGGCGCATCGCTCTCCCCCTCGCCGCAGGCGGCGAGGCAGGCCAGACCGATCAGGAGCAGGAGGCTACGCACGGGCCCATTCTAGCGCGTGTGCGCGCGGCGCCACGTAACGCGTCCGTCAACTCTCGGTGGCGACGAGCAGGTCGGTGACCAATCGGGCGAAGCCCGCCGGATCCGGCAGCGGCGAGCCCTCGGCGATGAGGGCTTGACCGTGCAGGAGGCGGGCGAGGTCGTCCAGGCTCTCGCCTGAGCCGCGCAGCGTCTCGAGGCGGGCGACGACCGGGTGCTCGGCGTTCAACTCGAGGATCCGCTTGGGCGTCGGCATGCCCTCGCCGTGCATCTCGCGCATCAAGCGCTCCATCGCAGGGCTCGCTGCCCCCTCCTCGCTGACGAGGACGGCCGCACTGTCCTTCAGTCGGCTCGAGAAGCGCACCTCGCTCACGTGCTCCTCGAGCACCGTCTTGAGCGCCTCGAGCAGCTCCTTGTGGCTCTCCTGGCTTGCCTCACGAGCCTTCTTCTCCTCGTCGGTGGAGAGATCCACCTCGCCCTGATCGATGGCCTTGAGCGGCGTGTCGTCAAACGTCTCCAGCCGCTGCAGCATCCACTCATCGACCGGGTCCCCCATGAGCAGGACCTCCTGGTCCTTGGCCCGGAAGGCCTCGAGGTGCGGCGACGCCGCGGCCGTGGCGCGGTCCATGCCCGCGATCGTCCAGATCGCGTCCTGCCCCTCGGGCATGCGCTCCTTGTACTCGGCGAGCGTGGTCACGCCGTCTTGCGTGGAGCTCGGGAAGAGGCACAGGCCGCTGAGCCGGTTGTCGTCGTCCGCGCCCTGGTAGACGCCCTCCTTGAGGACGCGACCGTGGGCCGCGAAGAACGCCTCGTAGGACTCGCGGTCCTCGGTGAGGAGCGTCTTCAGCGCGCCGAGCACCTTGCTGATGAGGTGCTTCTGGATCCGACGCGTCACCGGGTTGGCTTGCAGCGTCTGACGCGAGACGTTGAGCGGCAGGTCCGGGCACTCGACCACGCCGCTGATGAAGCGCAGCCACGGCGGCAGCAGCTCGCTGCAGTCCGGCATGATGAGGACGCGCTTGACGTAGAGCGCGATCTTCGAGGTCTGCTCGCCGGCGCCGAGAAAGTCCGGGCGCTTGGCCTTCGGCACGTAGAGGAGTGCTGTGAACTCCACGGGGACCTCGGCCTTGAGGTGCACGACGCGCACCGGCGGCTGCGGGTCGTAGGCCAGGTGGCGGTAGAAGTCCGCGTGCTCTTCGTCGGTGATCTCCTTCGCGGGCCGGGACCACAGCGGCTTCTGCGAGTTGAGGGTCTCCTCACCGAGGCGGATCGGATGCTCGACGAAGTCCGAGTGCCGCTTGACGGTCGACTGGAGCGTCCAGGTCTCGAGGAAGTTCGGGGCCCCTTCCGCGTCGTCGCCCTCGGGCTGCGGCTTGAGGTGGAGCGTCACCGTGGTGCCTGCGCCATCCCGTGTGGCGGGCTCGAGGGTGTAGGTACCGTCGGCCTTCGACGCCCAGCGGAACGCGTCCTCGCTGCCGGCGCGGCGGGAGACGACGACGACCTCATCGGCCACCATGAACGCCGAGTAGAAGCCCACGCCGAACTGGCCGATCAGCTCCGCCGCTTGGCCCTCATCCTTGGCCTTGAGCTGCTCGACGAAGGCGCGCGTGCCCGAGCGGGCGATGGTCCCGAGGTTCTCGATCATCTCCTCGCGGGTCATGCCGATGCCGTTGTCGCTGACCGAGAGCGTCCGAGCCTCCTCGTCTGCCACGAGATCGATGGCGAGGACCTCGTCGTCACCCAAGAGGCCCGGCGTCGTCAGGGCTTCGATACGGCGCTTGTCGCAGGCGTCGCTCGCGTTGGAGATCAACTCGCGGAGGAAGATGTCCTTCTCGGTGTAGAGCGAGTGGATCATCAAGCCCAGCAGCTGCTGGGTCTCGGCGTCGCAGCGGTGGGTCGGGGTATCGGTCGTCATGACAGGGTGCCCTCGGGATTTGGGAACGGACCCGACAAGGTAGTTGCCGCCGCGCCGGGGGCGAGTCGCGGCAGGAGTGCATTGCACAAGCCGCCCTCGGAAGGCAGGCTGGGGGGATGCGCGGCCTTGGCCTACCCCTCCTGATCCTCGCCCTTGGCCTCGGCCTCTGGCTCTTCAGCTCAGGGGACGCGCCAGAGGACAACCCCCTTGAGAGCGAGCCGCTGGAGGCCCCTGGCGACGAGCCCGTGCTGCGCGCGAGCGGGCGCGCCGCAACGCCTCGCGAGCCTGAAGGGGCGGCTTCGAGCGCGGATGCCCCCCCGAAAAGGGATGATGCTCACCGGGCATCACCCCACCGGCTGGTCGGGCTCATCACCGGCCTCGCTGTGGCGGAGTATCCGGCAGCCGGCATCCGGGTCCAGACGATCGGCGAGCACGGCTGGGTGAGCGGTTCGCAGATCGCCGTTGGGGGCGTGCCCGACACGAACGGCCGCTACGCGATCGATCTCGGCGCGCTGCGCAAGGACGAACCCGAAGCAACGCATGTGCAGG
>JAJDEM010000121.1 GCA_029259795.1 Planctomycetota bacterium | reverse complement strand
TACTCCCTGGCACTGCTGCACCCAGTTCTTGATCGTCTGGCGACAGGTGCCTGCTAGGGCTGCGCAAGCTCCCAGAGAGAGCCCCTTGCCCCCGCGCGGATCGGGCTCGAGGCCCTCCTCTTCGCACCATGCGACATACTCATGGCGGTACCCGTAGTGGTGCGCGATCCAGCCGCGAGTCGCGCACGGGTGTCGGCTGACTCTCGTGCTCCTGGTCGAAATGCCGTGACGGGATAGCCAGTACCTCACCGTACTACGTGATCGCCCGACCATCTTGGCAATGGACCCCGCCCCCAGGTGACGCCTCGTGTACTGCTCGTGGAGCCACACGGGGTCCCGCAGAAGAACGGCGGCCGCCGCCGCAGGGGTACTAGCAGAAGGCTCAGTAGGCGCGCCTGTACTGAATGGGCGCGCCGGGACGGAGAGGGTGGGGGAGTAGGGCACTGGCTATCTTTGCCCGAGGGGGACGAGCGTTAGTACCTCCACCTACGTGGCCGGGTCGTAGACATCACGCCCGTCCTGCTTGGAAATGCTCTCTGGAGCACCCGGAGGCCGGGGCCGGCCTGCACGCGCCCTCGCGAGCGTGGGGGATTCAATAGCGGCGCAGGTCGATCACGACTGTGCGACCGCAGGGATATGGATCAGCCGACCTGCGTCGCGACGAGCCCTTTCCGGCCGGCGGTCGTAGGTGAGCAGCGTCTGCACGTTCGCATGGCCTGACATCTTGCAGATCAGGCCTGCATCCGCACCTCGCGCCAAGAGGTGCGAGATCCAGCTTCTTCTCGCATCGTGAGGTGAGAAGGGCCGAACGCCGGCTCGCTTCGCCAGGACACGGAGGGTGTCCAGCACTGTCTGGGCACTGAGGCGACGCGAGACGATCCGTCCGCCCTTCAAAACCGGAAAGAGGAGAGGGCCTCCCTCTGTGCCGCGCAGCTCGAGCCACGAGAGGATGATGTCCGTGGCGCCGCTGGCCAACCAGGACACTCGCTCCTTGTTGCCCTTGCCGTGGCGCACGCGGACGCCTCCCCGATCCAGGTCAACGTCGTGAAGATCGAGTCCGACAGCCTCACTTCTGCGGAGGCCGCCGCCGTACAGGACGGCGAGGAGGCAGGCATCCCTCCGCCCCCGCGCCGAATCGTCGCAGGCTCGGAAGAGCGCGAGGATCTCACCGTGCTCGAGTTCGCGACCAGCGGGCAAGCGCTCGCCCCGCACGGGCTTGAGGTCGGTTGCGCGCTGGTACTGTTCGCCGGTCATCCAGCCCAGGCGCCAGCACTCCCGAAGCACGGCGCGCATAGCGCTCAGGACCCGGTTCGCAGTTGCCGGCGCGAGAGTCTCGGCCAGGACACTACGCACGGCCTGCGTGTGGGCGTAGCTGATCTCGTGCCACCCGACGTGGAGCGGGTCAGCCGATGGTCCGACGAGGATCTGGGCCACCTTGCGAATCGCGGCAGCCTGGGTGCGACGGGACGCAGGCGAGAGCGAGGCGAGGTAGACGAGCACCGGGTGCGTGGCCGGCTTGTACTCGTTCGCCATCGGCAGGCTCGGCGGTCTCGAGCGCATCGCGGAGGCTCGGTGAACAAGGGCGACATTGCCGTCGAAAGGTGCTGTTTTCATAGACAAACAGTAGGCCCTGGAGTCGCGGCATCCAACCGGTAAGCACGACTATGTGCGTCTTGTTCGTAGCTCGTGGATCACGTCGTCGCCGATAGCGCGGGCGGCCTCCAAGCTCGACCACGTCTCGCGGCCCCGTCCGAGCCAGAAGTCCAAGCCCATGGCTTGCCACGTCAGGTTGACGACCGCCAAGGGAGCCCGCTCGCGCCCCACGACGCGCAACCTCCAGGAGCCGCCCTCGGGCTCGATGGCAAGATCGACCCAGAATCCCCTCAGCCAGATCGAGAGCCGCTCGACGCCGGCCCCCGTGCAGTAGTGGCAGGTCAAACGGCCGCAGATCCCCGTGCGGCCTGTGCCTCGACAGACAGAGCAAGGCGATCGACGGTGGCGCATTGGTCACCTTGTAGTTCCTGGCGCCAGCCCATCCAAGGGGTAAGCGGCCCGTGGGGGACGAGCGGAGGAGGGGCCTACTATGGCACTCTACGGAAGAGGGTGGGATGAGACTCACGGCCCTGACCGCTCTTGAACGCGAGGACCAGTTTGGGGGTTCCCCCAGGTCGAACAACCGGGAGCCGACGTATGACAAGGGACGCCGATACCGATGACGATGACGGACTTCACGACGAGACCATTCGGCCCAGGAAGCGGATCCACCGGGCTCTTCTGCATACGCCCTGCCCGCTCCTTGGGGGGTACGGCGGAGGTGATCCCGCGGCGACCCTGACGCTGGACATCGCGTGGCCCCAGGATCGAGATGCCGTACGCGAACTCAACCACTTCGTGCTTTCACTCGTTCGAGCCAGCGAGCGCGAGATGGGGGACCTGCGCGTGCGAGAGCCGTGGGACTGGTTGGCGGTCCACTGCGCCAATCTGATGTCGCTCGCCTACGGCAAGCGTGTCGAGTTCCTAGGGATGATCAGCAGCGGCGGGACGTTCGCGGTCACGCGGTCAGCGAGTTCGGACTTCGGGTTTCCCGCCCATCCCTTCATCAGCAACCGCCCGAGGGTTGATCGGGCTCCTTGCCCGGCGGACCGCAAGGACACCTTCAACCTCGCAGCGGCCGACACGATCCTGTGGGTCTTGGACGAACTCCAGAACGAGCGCGTCTGGCCCCTGCTTACTGCCACCGACTTCTACGCACACGCGCTACGGTCCTACCGGTCGGATCCTGACTCCGCCTACCTGAGCCTCGTCACGGCCGGTGAGATCCTCGCGGATGCCGAGCAGCCGGATCCCGAGCCGTTCTTCGGCGAGCAGGCCCGGGAGTTCCTCGAGGCGCTCCAGGCTGCGCAGGTGGACGAGAAGTGGCAGACCTACGCCAGGAAGAACCTGTTCGCCGCGACTGCTCGGTTCGTGGGCGTACTACGCGACGCGCTGGACGACGAGTTCTTCGAGCGCACGGAGGCCCACACCGATACACCTCCGTTCAGGATCACGAAGGACAAGATCGAGAAGGCTCTACGAGCGACGTACGGAGTGCGCAGCCTCCTGTCCCACGCCGGGATCCGGATCAGCAATTGGTTGCACGCTGACCAGTTCTACGAGGTGCCGATCGGTCGGCCCGTCATGAGAGACCAGCGGGCGGCGAAGGCTCTCGAGTCGTGCCTTACGATCCTCGGGCTCGAGCGCGTCATACGGTACGCCCTGCTACGGGCCTTCGATGCCGTGCGATCGAAGCCCGAGTAATGCTCTATTCCTTCGCACGACGAGCGAGAGCATCAAGAGCTTCATTTCGACGGGCGAACCGAAACAGGGGTGCCCAGTCGGGGCCGACTCCAGCGACAGGAAACACGTGGAACTGCTTGCCCGTGGCTCCGCTTACCCACCTGGAGCCGTACACGACGAACATGAGGCCTTCCGGGAGCGGAGTCCGCCCGGCTTCGTGGTCTTCGACGAGACCGCCGACAGCTAATTCGACCTCGATCTCCTCGAGATCACCATCGTCGTTCCAGATCGCAATGACCGACGTGTCGCCGCGAACCTGCCGAAGCTTCTTGAGGATCTTTTCGTGCGCCTTGCCCCAGTCGCGGTCGATGTCCCCATACTCCCCAAGCTGCGGGTCTCCCCGCGCTTGCGACAGATCGATTGGCCCCTCATGCTTCCGTCGGAAGCGTGTGATCTCGACGAGGGCCGTCGCGTTGTCGCGCGTGATTCGAAGGTCAGCGCCCTTCCTCCCCGTCGGCTCGATTTCGATCTCGAACTTGAGGTGCAAGAACAGCGCGATGAAGCCGATCTCTGCCAGCCGGTCACGCACCTCCTCCTCGGAGGGCGCTTGGGAGATC
>JAJDEM010000013.1 GCA_029259795.1 Planctomycetota bacterium | reverse complement strand
CATTCGCGTCGAGATCGATCTGTCCCAGCACGCGACCACCGGCTCGGATGAGGACGACGATCTCGCTCCGTACGCCTGCGGCGCACGCGAGGTAGTTGTCCAGGGTGCGCACGTCATCGACCACGACGTCCTCGTCGTTCGCCAGCGCCTGTCCGCACACGCCGGTGCCGATGGGGATGCGCGTGTGTTCGGTCGCCGGGCCCACGAAGGGACCCAGGACCAGCTCGTTGCCTGCGAGCCAATAGATGCCGACCCACGATGCCTGGGGAAACGCTTCCTCGATGGCGTGGACCGCCGTGCGCCCGAGGGTGTCCCGGTCGTGTGTCTCGGCGGCCGCGACCTGCAGGGCCGTGAGGATGGAGGTGGCGTCGCAACGCATGGCGATGTGGGTTCTCTGAAGGGTCCGAGCATGAAGAGAGGGCGTCACGCGGTGCGTGACGCCCTCGGGAAGACGGATGGTCGGGCCGCGGTGTCGCGCCCCGACGATCGGTTGTCCTGGACCTGCGAGCAGGTCCAGCGGTTTAGAGGTCCTGCGGGCGGACGGTGCCGCGACGGTTGGCCTCGCAGCGAGCGACGGCGGCGGCAAGCATGCCGAGAACCTTGTCGTTGAGTGCCGGGATCAAGTCACCGGCGCAGCGCACGCCGTGGCTCTTGACGGCCTCTTTGACCTTCGAGCCGACGACCACGTTGAGGGCCGGCTTCTTCGCGCGGGCAGCGGCCTTGCGCTTCTTCTTCTTCTTCCTGGCAGCCATGAAGTCTCTCCTGCCCCCGTGGGGGACTTGTGTTGGAACGTGTCGTTTCTGCGGTCTGAATCAGACGGCGTACGCCGCTGAATTCGGCCATGAAACGCCGAAATGGACCCTTTCGGGCCATGTGGCGGCGGACTGTACCAGACGACCCGAACAGCGCCGTAACCAAAATACGGTGTCGAATCGGTAGATTCCGCCCGGTTTCCGCGGTTCCGTTCCCCGGGCGTAGGCGCCTGCACGGCGCAGCGACGACGTCTCCTTCGACGGCGCGCGGGCGCGTTGGTGCACGCGGGTCGAGCCGTGTCGGTCGGTGCCCGAGCTGCGTGCGTCGCGTTCCACCTCTCCACGTGTGCCCGCCTCGCTGCACGACCCGGCCCCGCCGCCCCTCCACCCCGCTTCGCGGGACGGAGTGTGCAAAAAGACCCACGGGCCGGACCGGTAAGGGCCCGGCCCGTCGGCCGCGGAGGGAACCAGGGGTAGGAGGGAGGAGATGGGCTCGACCCCCGCACTCTTGTCTAGGCCGGGCCGCCCTGAACCGGACTGACGCTCGCGCCCAAATCCGCCCTCGCCGGGGCCATCGCCACAGACGCCTGATCCTTGGGACTGAATCTGACGAGGACCTTGCGCGGCGGCTGTCCCGGCCTGTCTGACCCACCTCGTAAAGTCGTCCCCCCGAGCGCGGGCCCCCCGGGGCAGGCAACCGGGGCTGGTGCGCTACGGGGTTGGGCACAACGGGTCGGCAGGGGTACCTGCGGAGGGCGTTGGGTTTTCCGTGTGCGAGTTGAGTTTTCCTCTGGGAAGGCGCGACTCGCTCGTGGTACTACATCTCGTATCAAAGTCGGAAGTCACCACAACCTGTTGTGGTTTCGAGATTCACCATCATTGGCGAGCCGACCTGTGAATGGGGCGGCCCACGTGTGGGCCCACCCGCGAATGGGGCGGCCGACGCGTGGATCGACCGGCGGGATGTGAATCAGCGGAGCTTGCAGCGGGTTGCTGGAGGGCGGCGCGTTGCATGCGCGGAGCAGATCGGTGGCGCGGCGTCATGCTTCGCGAGACGTTGCTGTCTTGCAGGCAGTTTCTGCTTTGAAGGCAGTTGCTGCTTTGAAGGCAGTTGGGCATGGCTCCCGTCGGGAGCCGTGCGGCGGGGATCACTCCCGAGCCGTGTTTGAAGGGCAACAAAGAGTGAGCGCGGGCGGGTGCGTGCCCGTGTCGCCGAGAGCTGCGTCGGGTTCGCGCGTGCCGCGCGGGCGTGGCGCTTGAGTTGGACAGGCAGGTTTGTAGGACAGGTGAGACACGAGCCGGGGCAAGACCCGCGCTCGGAAAGACAGGAGTTGGGATGAAGTTCACACGTCGCTTTACGACGGCAGGCCAGGACCCGTACGCAGGCATCGACTGGGACACCCGCGTCTCTGAGATTCGCAATCCCGATGGCACCGTGGTGTTCCATCTCGATGACGTCCGCGTTCCCTCGACCTGGTCGCCCGTCGCAACCGACGTGCTGGCGCAGAAGTACTTCCGTCGTGCCGGCGTCCCGCAGGTCGACGACGAAGGCAGCCCGCTGCTGGACGACGAGGGCAATCGGATCCTCGGCGGCGAGTCCGATGCCCGTCACGTGTTCCACCGCCTTGCAGGTTGCTGGACCCACTGGGGTGAGCGCTACGGCTACTTCGATGACGACGATCAGGCCCAGGTCTTCTACGACGAGCTCTGCCGCATGCTTGCCGAGCAGCGCTGTGCGCCGAACAGCCCCCAGTGGTTCAACACAGGCCTGCACTTCGCCTCCGGCATCGACGGTCCCGCCCAGGGCCACAGCTACGTCGACCCCGACACGGGCCGGCTGAACGTGAGCAAGTCCGCCTACGAGCGGCCCCAGCCCCACGCCTGCTTCATCCAGAGCGTCTCCGACGACCTCGTCGGGGAAGACGGCATCATGGACCTCTGGGTCCGCGAGGCCCGTCTCTTCAAGTATGGCTCCGGCACGGGAACGAACTTCAGCGCGCTGCGCGCTGAGGGTGAGCCTCTCTCGGGCGGCGGCAAGTCCTCGGGACTCATGTCGTTCCTCAAGATCGGCGACCGGGCAGCGGGCGCCATCAAGTCGGGCGGCACCACACGCCGCGCGGCCAAGATGGTCTGCCTCGACATCGATCACCCGGACGTCGAGCAGTTCATCAGCTGGAAGGTGCGCGAGGAGCAGAAGGTCGCGGCCCTCGTGGCGGGCTCCCAGGCGCTCGAGAGCTCGCTCAACGCCGTGTTCAAGGCGTGCTGCGAGTGGCCGGACGGCCACTTCGAGAACCCCGCCGACGCCTTCAACCCCAAGACCAACGCGCGACTCCGCAAGGCGATGCGCGTGGCGCGTGACTCGCGGACTCCGATGAACTACGTGATGCGCTGCGTGGCCTTGGCCGAGCAGGGCTTCTCGAGCGTCGAGATCCCGACCTACACGACGGACTGGGACAGCGAGTCGTACGTGACCGTCTCCGGCCAGAACTCCAACAACTCCGTCCGCCTCACGAATGAGTTCATGAAGGCTGTCGAAGACGACGGCGAGTGGAACCTCTACTACCGGAAGGCCACCGAGAAGGACCCGAAGACGGGCAAGGAGACCCCCAGCATCGCGCGCACCGTGCGGGCTCGGGAGCTCTGGGACCACATCAGCTACAGCGCGTGGGCCTGCGCCGATCCGGGACTCCAGTTCGACACCACGATCAACGAGTGGCACACCTGCATCAAGGACGGCCGGATCAACGCATCCAACCCGTGCTCGGAGTACATGTTCCTCGACGACACGGCGTGCAACCTCGCGTCGCTCAACCTCGTGACGTTCCAGGACCCGGAGACCGGCGAGTTCAACGTCGAGGACTTCCGCCACGCGGTCCGCATCTGGACGGTCGTTCTCGAGATCTCGGTGCTCATGGCGCAGTACCCGAGCAAGAAGATCGCCCGCCGGAGCTGGGACTACCGCACCCTTGGCCTGGGCTACGCGAACCTCGGCTCGCTCCTCATGCGCAAGGGCATCCCGTACGACTCCCCCGAGGGTCGGGCGTGGAACGGCGCCATCACGGCCATCCTCACAGGGGAGAGCTATGCGACCTCTGCCGAGATGGCCGAGGCCCTGGGCCCGTTCGATCGCTACAAGCGCAACCGGGAGTCGATGCTGCGCGTCATGCGCAACCACCGTCGCGCGGCCTACGACGCGCCGGCAGACGAGTACGAAGGCTTGACGGTCACGCCCATGGGCATCGAGTCCGAGCACTGCCCGTCCTACCTCGTGGCGGCAGCCCGCACGGCCTGGGATCGCGCGGTCGAGATGGGCGAGGCGCACGGCTACCGCAATGCGCAGGTCAGCGTGCTTGCGCCGACCGGTACGATCGGCCTGGTCATGGACTGCGACACCACCGGGATCGAGCCGGACTTCGCGCTGGTGAAGTTCAAGAAGCTCGCCGGCGGTGGGTACTTCCGCATCATCAACCGCTCGGTTCCCGTGGCCCTCGACAAGCTCGGGTACTCCGCGGCGGAGACCGAGGCGATCGTCAACCACATCAAGGGCATCGGCACGCTCAAGGGCGCTCCGCACATCAACGATCTGGTGCTGCGGCTCAAGGGCTTCACCAGCGAGGCCATCGCCAAGATCGAGGCTCAGTTGCCCTCGGCCTTCGACCTGTCGTTCGTCATCAATCGGTTCACGCTCGGTGACGACTTCATGCGGACGGAGTTGCGCATTCCGGCCCACCTCTACGAGGACCCGACGTTCGACCTGCTGCACCACCTTGGCTTCGACGCCGATCAGATCCAAGCGGCCAACGATGTGATCTGCGGCACGATGACCATCGAGGGGGCTCCGCACATCAAGGACGAGCATCTCGCCGTCTTCGATTGCGCGAACCGCTGCGGCCGCTACGGCAAGCGCTCGATCGCGGCGACCGGTCACATCGGCCAGATGGCCGCGGCCCAGCCGTTCATCTCCGGCGCGATCAGCAAGACGATCAACATGCCCCACGAGGCGACCGTCGAGGACGTCACGGATGCCTACCGCCTCTCCTGGCGCAGCATGATCAAGGCCATGGCGCTCTACCGCGACGGCAGCAAGCTGAGCCAGCCGCTCAACACGACGACGTCGGACGACATTGCCGAGTTCCTTGACGATGTCGCAACGACCAACCCCGAAGACGAGATGAGCGACAAGCTCGATGTGCGTGTGCGCGCCGTAGCCGAGAAGCTCACCGAGCGCGTGGTCGTTCGCTACCTCTCGAAGCGTCGGCGCATGCCGCAGCGCCGGGCGGGCTACACCCAAAAGGCCTCGATTGGCGGTCACAAGGTCTACTTGCGGACCGGCGAGTACCAGGACGGGTCCCTCGGCGAGGTCTTCATCGACATGCACAAGGAAGGCGCCGCCTTCCGCAGTCTGATGAACTGCTTCGCGATCGCCGTCTCGATCGGCCTGCAGTACGGCGTGCCGCTCGACGAGTTTGTCGATGCCTACACGTTCACTCGCTTCGAGCCCAACGGCATTGTCGAGGGCAACGATCGCATCAAGATGTCCACGTCGATCATCGACTACATCTTCCGTGAACTCGCCGTCTCCTACCTCGACCGTCGTGACCTCGCCCAGGTCACCTCCGAGGACCTCACCTCGGATGCGGTTCGCCGCGACCCGGAGCCGGAGTTCGAGGGCGAGGACGTCGTCGAAGAGCGCACCGTGGTCGTGAACGCCGAGGCCTCCGTGGCCGACGCAGGCAGTCCTTTGGAGGCAGACGCCTCGGGCGGCGGATCCTCGGGGGAGGACGCGCCCTCGCCCCGCGGCGTCTTTGGCTCCAGCTCGATCCATCCGCCGAGTGCGGGTCTCTCGACGTCCGCCGGAGGCAACGGCAATGGCAACGGCAATGGCAACGGCAATGGCCATGGTGGCGGGTACTCCGTAAAGGAGGCCGTCAGCACGGTTCATGAGCCGCGCTTCGCCCGCCGTGGGGTGAGCGCGATGAGCCAGGCCGAGAAGGCCAAGCTCCAGGGCTACACCGGCGATGCCTGCCCGGACTGCGGCTCCTTCACCCTCGTGCGCAACGGCACCTGCGAGAAGTGCGAGCGCTGCGGCGCGACGAGTGGTTGCTCGTAGGGCGTAGGGGCGCCGTTCGTAGCCCGGTAGGTGCTCCCGGTAGGGATGGCTCCCTGGGTGCAGCGCCCCGCGCGGCCACCGCCCTTCGACACCCCGGGGGTGCCTCGAGTCGGGGCCGGCCCTGCTGGGAGTACCCACCCGGGTGGTTCCTGCTGGCTCGGCCCCGTCGGACCTACGCTGGTAGCATCCCGCGCCTTGCGGTCTACCGGAGTCCTCGTGTCGAGGTTGTCGTCCGAACAACGATCAGGTTCGCCTCCCCCGTCGCGGCGCGGGAAGCGTGCGACGTCGTCTGCGCTCGCCTCGGCCGGCGCCACGGGCCGCGTCCTCGTCGTGAGCGGATCGGCCGGGCACGGACACACGATGGCTGGCCGCGCCGTCACCGCCGCCTTGCGGCGCCGCCATCCGGGCCTCGTCGTGGCGCACATCGACGCGGTGGCGCGGATGTGGAGCCCCTACAAGAACATCTACCGCTCGGGCTACATTCGCCTCGTTGACAAACACCCGCACCTGTGGCGCCACCTCTACGAGGACACGAATCGGCGTCATTCGACCCTGGCTCACCTCGTCACGCGGGCTGCCGGCAATGGGCTCGTCCGCCTGACGCGTCGCTGGGATCCGGATGTGATCCTCTGCACGCACTTCCTCGCACCGGAGCTGCTCTACCGGCCGATCGCGAAGGGCAAGATTCGGGCGCCGCTGCACGTGGTGATCACCGATCACGACACGCACCGCAGCTGGAACTGGCCGGGCGTCGAGCGCTACTACGTCGCCAGTGATCTCGTAAAGTCGCGCTTGGCGCTCACCTACGGCGTCGAACGGGACGCGATCGACGTCACGGGCATCCCCATCCGACCGGAGTTTGGCGAGCCGACCGATCGCACCCCCGTGCGGCTGCGCTACGGGCTGGATGCCGAGCGCCCCACCGTGCTCTTCCTCTCCGGAGGCTTCGCCGCCGGCGCGATGGGCAAGGCCATCCACGGCATCTGGCGGGAGCGCCGCGACGCCCAGATCCTGGCCGTCTGCGGCCGCAACGAGCGCATGCGCCGGCGCGTCGAGCGGCTCGCCCGCCCGGCGGGGGGGGTGCTGCACGCGCTCGGGTTCGTGCAGGACGTCCGGGGCCTCATGGAGGTCGCGGATGTGGTGGTCGCAAAGAGCGGAGGCATCACCACCTCGGAGTGCATGGCCGTGGGCAGGCCGATGGTCATCTCGGGCTCGATTCCCGGCCAGGAGGAGCGCAACGCCGACGCCGTCGTCGAGGCGGGCGCCGGCTACAAGGCCCTGACACCCGAGGAGGTCCGGCACCGGGTCGGCCAGCTGCTCGACGACCCGGATCTTCGCGCTGCCGTGGCCCGCCGCGCGGCGCGCTTTGGGCGGCCCGAGGCGGCAGCCCAGGTGGCCGATCGGGTCGCGGCGGCCATCGAGCCCGCCGACCTGCCGACCGGTCCGCGGTTTCACGGCGCCCGGTAGCGATTCTTCCTCGGAGACCTCAGACTTCTGCGGTCTCCGGTCGATAGGGTTGCGTGCGATCGACGGGCGAACCCGAATGGCACGAGCATCGGGCGCGCGTCCCCCTGACAGGACGCGAACCGTTGCTCGGACAGCTGAAGCGCTGGCTCCGTACCAACGGGCCGGGCGGAGGGTGGCTCTCGCTCACCGGGCCCTCAGGCGCCGGGGTCTCCCGCATGCTCGACGAGGTCGAGAGCCTGGACGCGGAGGAGCGCGGCGCGGCGCCTCTACGGCTGCGCCCCGCGCGGGAAGATCGCCGCCCCATGGCCGCGCTCCGCCGGGGTCTGCACGGCCTGCTCGGCGCACGGCGCGGCCCGCGCCTGATCCGTATCCTCGGTCGGCTGCACCCCGGCTCGGCGGATGAGGTCCGTGTCCTTGCGAACTGGCTCGATGATGACTGGCCGCCGAAGGGGCAGCGACCGCGGGGAGCCGGCCCGGGCCGCGCGCTGGTCCGCACGCTCCTCGAGCGTCTCGTCCCGAGCGGGCCCATCCTCGTCGACGATCTGCAGCACATCGACGAAGCCACGCTGGCCGTTCTCAGCCCGAGTGCCCACGGCGAGGGACCGAGTGTTCTCGCGGGTAGCACCGGCGCTGCCCCCGAGGTGCCCGGCGGCCTCACGTGGACGCTGGAGCCGCTTGGCCTCACCCAGGTCGAGCTCCTCTTGCGGCGGTGGCTGCGTCAGCCGGCGACGGCTCGGCGCCTTGCGTCGGTCCTGACCGAGGGCTGCCATGGCTGGCCGGGTCGCTTGGTGGAGGCCGTGCGCACGCTCGGCCGCAGTGGCCACCTTACGCGACGCGACCGTGGCATTGTCGTCGTGGAGGCACCCGCGAGCTGGCCCGACGGGCTGCGTCGTACGGATACCTTTCGGCAGTGGGTCAAGGCTCAAGGTGCCCAGGCGCGGCGAGTCCTTGACCTCGCCGCTGTCGAAGCCGAGCCGCACGACATCGGTCGCTTGGCAGACGCCGCGGGCGTGAAGCGGCGGTTCGTCGAGGGCATGCTGGCCGAGGCGATCGCTGCGCGCGGCGGCCACGAGCCGGGACGCTTCTTCGTGAGCCGCGCTCGCCGCCGCTCCTGGTTGGACGCGCTCCCTGCGACCCGGCGCGACGACGCCACGCGTCGGCTGGCGGAGGTCAGCGCGGACGCGGGCGCGGAGGTGCCGACGTCGTCGTGCTTCGACGCCTTGGCGGCCGAGGCGACCCAGGCCACGGCAGCCGGCGACCGGGTCGCGGCGCGCACCGCCTGGCACAAGGCCGCCCGGCTACCCGACGGCCTCCCGCCGGTGCAGCGTGCGCGCTGGCACCGGGGCCTGGCCCGACTGGCCCATGCCCGCGGCGCCATTCGGCTTGCGGATGCCCATCGGGCCCGCGCGGGTCGGCTGTTTCTCGGGGCCGGAGATCTGGTCGCCGCCGCGTCGTTGCTCGGCGCACTCGGCGAGAGTGCCGTGCGCCGCGGCTACCCGCATCGGGCGCTCGGCCCGCTCGGCCGGGCCGCGGAGATTCATGCGCTGCACGGCGATCGCGAACGCGAGGCGGAGATTCGCTTCCGGCGCGGTCGCGTCTTGGGCTGGCTCGATGACTACGGCCGTGCCACCGAGGAACTCGAGCGGGCATTGCGTGCCGCTGAAGCCGCGGACCGTTCGACGCTCCTGCCGCGGATCCACCGCGCGTTGGCAGGCGCCTGGCGTGGCTGCGGGGACCTTGCCCGCGAACGCGCGCATGCCGAGATGGCCGCAGGCCTTGCGACGACCGCCCTGGGTCGTGTGCAGGCGGCTGCGGTCGTGGCGCGCGTCGACCTTCGCGCGGGTGTGCCTGGGGCGGAGGACGTCCTCGCACGCTGCGAAGGGGATCTGCGCACGGCGGGCTTCATCGACGAAGCCGACCGCGCGAGAGCGGCACTCGCGGACGCCCGCCTGCGAGCTGGGGACCCCGATCGCGCGGAGGCGATCCTCACGCCCGGTCCGGCGCATGCCGTCGAGCGCCTCGCGGCCGCCCGCGTAGACCTCGCGGTGGGTCGCACCGGGCAAGCCTGCGCCACGCTCGAGTTGCTCGGCGCGGACATGAGCTTGCCGGCCGACTTGCGTGCCACGTGCTACGCGCGCCTCGCGGAAGCGCTGCGCGTCGAAGGCAGCCTGAGCGAGGCGCGCGCAGCCGCTGTCGCCGCCGCCGGTCTGCTCCAGGTGGGCCACCGCAGCCGGGCGAACGACGCGCGCTTGCACAAGGTCCTCGCCCGCGTCTTCCGCGGAGTGGGCGAGGACGGCCGCGCGGTACGGCACCGCTCGGCGGCCCGGCGGGGCATGCGCTCCCTCATCCGCTCCGCGAGCGACCCCCGCGAGCGGCGTCGGCTCATGCGGAGCTTCTGGCGCCGCGATCCGGGTCCGGACCGCCAGGTGGGCTAGCTGGCGAGCCCAGGCACAGGGCCTTCCCCATCCCGGGGCGTGGCTTGGGTGGTAGGGTTTCGGCGGAGGATCGAGACCCATGGGACGAGGCCTATTGCTTGGTTTGGCGGTGCTGCTCTCCGCGCTGGCTGCGCTGCCGGCGCATGCCGACGATCTGCCGGCGTTCGGACCGACGAGCATCGCGGTCCCTGCGGACTGGGCCGCATCCCGGACAACGCCCGCGCAGCGCTTCGTCCGGCGGCCCGTGGCGCTGCCGGCGAGCGGCGCTGGGTCGGCGTCGGTGGGCTTCGCGCCGCGTCGGCAGGCCTACCACATTCTTCGTGACGCCTGGCGCCCGCGGGGCCCGGTCGAGGTTCGCGACGACTGGATCCTCGCCCAGCCGCGCATGACGCTGCCGGCCGTATCGCCGGACGCCTTGCCCTACCGTTCGTGGACCGTTGAGCTGTACGTCAATCGCGGGAGCGACTTCGGGTTCGACCAGACCGGCCCCGCGGAGTTTCCGATCGATCGCCGGTTCCTCGTCGACGGGGAACACCAGACCACGGAGGTGCGGGCGCGCTATGGCGTCATGCCCCGGCTGAGTCTTGGCGTGCGCGTGCCGATCTACTGGCGCGGCGGCGGGTTCATGGATGACATCATCGACGAGTTCCACGCGACGTTCGAAGGCATCGGGTTCCTCGACAACGGTCGTCCGGCATTCCGCACCGACCAGTATCGGGTAAACGGTCGCGACGGTGCGGGCAACGCGTTCTCGTGGGACGACAAGGGGGGGACGGCGCTCGGCAACATCGAGCTCGAGGCCCACTGGAACATCCACAAGGCTTGCTGCCGCTCGGACTGGCGCACGGCGTGGATCATGCGCGCGGCACTTCCGACCGGTGGGGATCCCTACGACAGCGGCTTCGATCTCGGGACGCAGTTCGTCGTCGCCAAGCAACTCGGTCGTCGCATGGACTTCTACGCAGGCATCGGCGGGACCTGGTTCTCCGACGACACACTCGATGGCATCGAGTACGAGCCCTTCCGAGGCCACTTCTTCTTGGCGTTGGAGTACGCCCTCACGAACCGCTGGAGCGTCATCGTCGAGACCAATGCGGCAACCCGCATGGTGACGAGCGTTGCCAACTACCCCGCAGAGAGCTGGTACATCAACGTCTCTTCACGCTTCGATCTCTCGCGCCGCTTCGAGCTCTACCTGGGCTTCACGGAGAACCTTGCCGACCAACAAGGCACCGTCGACTTCGGAGCCTTTGGCGGCATCACGCTGCGCCTCTAGTCGCGGAGTCTCTGCGCTCAGCGGCTCGTGAGCTTCTGGATCACGGGATCGAGGACCCGCGGGTCGATTCCGACGCCGGAGAGCCGTCCCACGATGCGGCCCCGGCGATCCACGATGAGCAACCCAGCCTCCTGACCCTCGAGGCCCATGGCCTTGGCCAGAGCGGCTCCGTCGCGCAGGGTGCCGGCGACGAGGCCGGAGCCCGGCTCGCTTGTCTGGCGTAGGCCGATGCGCTGCGCATGCGCCCGTAGCGCGTCCGTCTCCTCGGCTTCGGTTGCAACCGGCACTCGGCGCAGCCCCAAGCGGATCTCGCCGCGGCGGATGGGCAGCAGCACGCCCGTGAGACCGGATGCCTTGCCCTCCCGGAGCCAGCGCCTGAGGACGTCGGCCAGGATGACCTCGCCGAGCGCAAAGTCATCGGCGAGCACCACGATGAACGCGTGGGGGAGGGCGCCCGACGCGCGCGAGACCCCTGGCGGCGCGCCGAGTCCTGGGCCCGCCGTCGCCTGCACGCTCGCGAGCACGGCACCCATGTCATGCGCCGTGACCCACGCACGTGTGGCGGCGACTCGGGCGCGATCCTCTGCGTCGTCCTTCGCGAGCAAGGCCTCGGCGGCGTCAAGAGTGGCCAGGGCGGCGGTCTGATCGGGCTGGGCGCCCTCGATGCGACGTCGCGCGAGGAGGCGGGCCTCTTCCATCAAGCCCAGGCGGATCATGTCGGGGGTGAGTCCGCGGCCTTCGGGCGAGACGCCGTGGCCGCCATAGCCCGCGAGCAGGGCCTCGCGCGCGGCCAGGGCGTCGGCGAGCCGGCCATCCTGCAGTGCGACCCGCAGCCGCCAGGTCAGGACGACCTGGGTCTCCTCCGTGTCGTGGAATGCGTCGGAGTCTGAGGGCCAGGCAGCAAGTCGCCGGCGAAGCTCGGCTCCGTCGGACCGATCGTGCGCCGCGCGCACCCAATCCAGCGC
>JAJDEM010000120.1 GCA_029259795.1 Planctomycetota bacterium | reverse complement strand
CGGGTCGGACTCGAGAACCCGCCACACGGCGACATCTTCGCCGTTCTCGTCCTTGATGGACTCCGCGCTGACGACGGTGAGTTTGGACATGCGCACGCTGCGCGCCCGCTCGTCGAGATTGCGGAGGTCGAAGGTTGCGCCCTTCTTCAGCGTGCCGGCGCGGATGAACGTGCCGAGAAACGACTCGGCGTCCGTCATGACGGGCTTGTCGAGGGGGATCTCGAACACCTTGCGGTTGGCCTCCTGGCCAATGATGTGCGTGCTGACCCGGTAGCCCTTCCCCGTCCAGACGGTCTCGGCGAGCGTCACGCGCTTGGGTTCTTCGACCCGCGTACGCGACCACCACTTGGTCCCGTCGACCCCACGCTCGAGATCGGAGGTCGTGGTGACGGAGAAGGTGTCGCGCATCCCCCCCATGTTGCGAGTGGAGCTCTGCACGAAGGTCGTGGTGTCGTGGACCGTGTTGCGGCCCTTCCAGGTCGAGGGCGACCAGACAACCCGGAAGTACGCGGTCTTTCCTCCGTCCTGGCTCTGCTCGTACCACTTCTCGCTGCGCGGGATGGCCTCATCCGCCGCGTGGGCCCCGACCGCCAAGACGGGGAGCAGGAGGAGCAGCGCGGCGCAGAGCACGCGAGCCGGGGCGCGGTACGGGGCACCGCGAAGAAGGCTGGGCCTTGCAATGGGCATGAAGCCGTGTGACATGCGTTGGTCCTCCAAGCCCGGATCGTACCGCCCTGCGCAGGCTGCGACGGGCACCGCTCACTCCGAGAATGCCCATGACCCTCCTCCGCCTCCCGCTTCTGCTCCCGCTGGCTTGGGCCCTGGCCCTCGCTGGGTGCGGCGATTCCAGCCCAGCAACTGGCGCACGCTCCTTCGGCGGGCCGCCCCGCTGGCGGCTGAGCCGCTCCCCGCGCTCGGCGGGCGAGCTTGGGCTCACCGTCAACGTGCGTACGCCCATCCGCGTCCGGCTGCGCCACGAGGGCGCCGGGGTAGTGGCGGCGCCGGGCGCCTGGCGGGAGTTGGCCGTCGGCCAGAGCCTGACGGTCGTCTGGGGGCAAGAGGCCCAAGAAGGCGAGGGCGTTCCGGACCGACCGAAGCCGGAGGCTGAGGCCTCTGGCCACACCGAGGCGCACGCCGTCCGGATCCAGTACCACTTCAATGACGAGATCGTGAACTACCACCGCTGGCTGGAGTGGACGCGCAGCGGACGCGGCCGCCTCCAGACCCTGGACGCCCTCCCGCCGGGCACCTACGAGGAGTTGCCCCTGCGGGGCAGCGTGGAGTTGCTGACAGCGGTGATCAGCGACCTCGGTAGCGGAACGGTGCGACTGCGGCGGCGGGGGCACGCCACCGTGGTGAGCCCCCCGGAGGGGGTGGGCGCTGAAGATCGCGTGCTCATCCGCCGGGTGTTCCTCGACTTCGAGCCGCTGGACGCACCCTAGCCAGTTGAATGGCCGGGGGCCGCCACGGCGAACACCCCGCGGCCGACGTTCTGAGACACAATGGATCTCGTGGACCGCCCGCCGACCGAGCCCGCTGCCGCCTCCCGCCGCGCAACCGCCCTGGCCGGCGTCCTCCTCACCAGCGCCCTCCTCGGCCTGCTGTGCGGCCCGACCCACGCGGCCGATCCGGAGGCAACCAAGGCCGCGCCGAAGTCAGGGCCGGCGGTGCCCGTCCACAAGGCCCTCGAACCCCTGCGCCCGTGGCTGCAACACGAGGACTGGACGATTCGCTCGATCGCCGCCTTCGAGCTGCGCAAGCACAGCGAGGCCGGCGTCATCCACCTCGCGACACGGATGCTCCGCGCGGAGAAGCATGCCTACGCAGCAGCTGGGGCCCTCGGCGCCCTCCGCGGTCGCCCGCGCAGGGAGCTCGTAATGGAGGGAGGACCTCCCCTCGCAGAAGCCCTCCTGCGCTGGAGCAAGGACCCGCACCCGACCGTCGCGAGCTACGCGAGCGAAGTCCTCCAACGCATGCCCCCGGTGAAGCTCGGGACATCGCTCGCTCTCTACCAAGGCTGGTGGAAGCGCGGCGAGGCGGCGCTCGGCCGGGAGCAGGTCGCGCTACTGGCCGAGGCCAGGCGGAACGCGAAGACGGCCGCCAAGGCGCAAGGCAAGAAGAGCTCCTCGGTCGCGACGGATCGAGGCGACGACCGCTTCTACGGACGACTCGAGTTGATGCGCAAGCACGGCCTCGAGCTCTGCATCGTCATGGATCACACCGGCTCGATGGGTTCGGTCATCGGCGCTGCCAAGCGTGGAGCAACACGCCTTCTCGACCGCCTCCGCACGTACGTGCCGCGCTTTCGGGCGGGCCTCGTCACCTACGACGATGGCGCTCGCCTGCGAGCCGCGCTGACGGCCGATGGCGCGATTCTGCACAAGGCCTTCAACAAGGTCGGTGCCGGCGGCGGCGGCGACATCGAGGAAGGGGTCGACAAGGGCATCAAGCTCGCGCTGGCTCAGGGCCGGCTGGGCTGGTCGCAGCGGGCCTACCGCGTGATCGTGGTCGTGGGCGACGCGCCCCCTCACGAGGGCGACGTGACCGGGCTGCTGCGCAGGCTCAAGCAGGCGCGTGAAGACGTCCTCTACGACAAGCCCGTTGTCGTGCACACGGTCTCGACCGACGCCCTGCCCGTGATGCACTTTCCGCAGATCGCCGTGGCGGGCGGTGGCCAGCACGTCACCCTGCGCGAGACCGGCCGCCTCGTCGAGCAGCTGGTGCTGTTGACGTTTGGCGGCGCCGATCGCAAGCGCGTGCGTGGCTGGATGATCGAGATCGATGCGCTGCGCGCCGCCGAGCCCAAGCGCGCCAAGCGCTAGCCTCCGCAGGAGCGCCGCAACGAGCCCACCCACCGGCTGGAGCATTCGCCTACGCGATCCGGCTGGTATCGTCTGCGCGACATGAACCTCCTCCAGCAACTCCACGACCTCCAAGCCCAACACGGGTGGCTCTCCGACGAGGTGCTCCGCACCTTCTCGACCGAGGCGGGCATCCCTCTCTACCGCCTGCAAGAGGTGGCGAGCTTCTATCCGCACTACCGTCGCGAGCCCCAACCGCAGGCGACCGCCCACGTGTGCCGCGATGCCGCCTGCCGGCTTGCCAAGGGCGCGGCCTACGCCGAGGCGATTCGCGGCGGCCTTGCCGACGCGCCCGGCATCGAGTTCGAGGAAGTCTCGTGCCTCGGACGCTGCGAGCACGCCCCGGCCGCGTGCGTCAACGACGTGCCGCTGCCGCTCTGGAGCGCCGAGGACGTCGTGGCCGCAGCCACCGGGGCGAAGCCCCTGCCGTCGAATGACCCCACCAGCACGCCGCGCGCGTGGCCCAGTGATCCGTACACCTCGCACGAGGAGCACTATTCCGTCCTGCGCGAGGCCATGGCCAACAAGGACGCCGCAGCGACCCTGCCTGACCGCATCGCCGACTCCGGCTTGCGTGGCATGGGCGGCGCCGGCTTCCCAACAGGCATGAAGTGGCGCTTCGTCCGCGACGAGCCGTGCGACATCAAGTACGTCGTTTGCAATGCCGACGAAAGCGAGCCCTTCGCCTTCAAGGATCGCGTGATCCTCGAAGAACTCCCCCACCTCGTCATCGAGGGCATGCTTCTCGCGGCGCACGTCGCCGGTGGGACCCACGCCATCGTCTACATCCGGCACGAGTATGTGCGTGAAGGCAAGGCGATCCTGCGCGAGATCGAGCGCGTCAAGGGCATGGGACTGCTCGACGAACTCGGCGTGGAGCTCTCGATGTTCGTCTCGCCCGGGGGCTACATCCTCGGCGAGGAGACGGCCCTGATCGAGGCGCTGGAGGGCAAGCGCGGCGAGCCGCGCAACAAGCCTCCCTACCCGACGACCCACGGCGTGCATGGCAAGCCGACGCTGATGAACAACGTCGAGAGTTTCTCGCACGTTCCGCTCATCGTGCGCGAAGGGCCGGAGGCGTGGCGGGCCCACGGCACGAACGACGGCGCCGGCTGGAAGTTCGTCTCGATCTGCGGCGATGTAGAGCAGCCGGACGTCTACTGCATCCCGATGGGCACGACGGTCTCCACGCTCATCGAGGACTACGCCGGTGGCATGCAGGCCGGGCGCGCCCTCAAGGCGTACTGCCCCGGCGGGGCCAGCGCGCCCTTCCTCCCGGCCTCGAAGGTGGACACCCCGCTTGAGTGGACGGCGATGGAGAAGGCTGGCAGCATGCTCGGTTCGGGTTCGGTCTTCGTCGTTGCCGAGGGTGCCGACATGCTCGACCTGGCGACCAACCTCGTGCGGTTCTTCCGCAACGAGTCCTGCGGCAAGTGCGTGCCCTGCCGCGTGGGCAGCGAGAAGGCGGTCAACCTGCTCGACCGTGTCCTCGACGGCACCGGAGACGGCACCGAGCTGGATCTGCTCCCCGAGCTCGATGAGGCGCTGCGCCTCACCTCCATCTGCGGTCTCGGGCATGTCGTGCTCAATCCCGCAACGAGCGTGATCGAGCACTTTCCCGAGGACGTGAAGCAGCACCTCCCGAACGGTCGCTGATGTTTCACGACGTTCGCATGCGTGGCTTCAAGCGCCGCGCCGACGTCGACGAGGTCATCGCCTGGGTGGACGACGTGCCCGTCGAGGCGCGCACGGAGACCGTGGTTCTCGATGCCGCCTACGGGCGCGTCCTGGCCGAGGCCCTCGTGAGTGGGATGGATGTGCCCGGGTTCGATCGCTCCGCCATGGACGGCTGGGCCGTTCGCGGTGAAGACACCTTCGGATCCACGGAGACAGATCCGCGCACCCTGCGCGTCATCGGCAGCGCGCTGCCCGCCCGACCGTTCGCGGGAGAGGTTGGCGAAGGTGAAGCCACGCGCATCATGACCGGCGCGCCGCTCCCGGTGGGCGCGGACTCCGTCCTGCGTGCCGAAGACGGACGCCAGGATGGCGACCACCTGACGGTGCGCAGCGCCGTGCCGATCGGTCGCCATGTCGGCCGCGTCGGCGAGGACATCGCCCGGGGCACCGAGACGCTTGCAGCCGGGCGCGTGCTGCGGCCCCAGGATCTGGGATTGCTGGCGTCCGCAGGCGTCGGCTCGGTGTTCGTCCATCGCGTGCCGAAGATCAGCATCGTTCTCACCGGCGACGAGCTGTTGCCCGTCGGATCGAAGCCGACCGGCTGCCAGATCGTGGATAGCAATTCGATCATGCTCTCTGCGCTCATTCGACGCGACGGCGGCGAGCCGGACATCGGACCCATCGTCCCCGACCGGCGCGATGCCGTGCGCGAGGCGCTGTTGATGGCGGACGGCGACCTGGTACTCGTCTCCGGCGGGTCGTCGGTAGGGAAGGAAGACCACGCTC
>JAJDEM010000119.1 GCA_029259795.1 Planctomycetota bacterium | reverse complement strand
CATGCCGGCGCCGCGAGTGCACAAGCTGTATGCCCAGGGTCGCGAGGACTTCAAGGCGGTCCTGCTCGAGGTCGTGGCGTGGCATCTGCCGGAGGACAAGCACGCCGTCGAAGCCGAGGCCAAGCGCCTGCTGCAGGTGTTCCTCTAGCGAATCCCCTTTTTCAGGGGGTGAAACCACCGCGGCGGGCGAACCCGGTGTGGAGGACCGTTTGAGCGAGGACATGCCTGCACCCGAGAGCATCCAGGCCGACGAGGTCGAAGCCGGCCTGAAGGCCGTCTTCGGCGCGGACAGCAGTGTGCTCGCGCGCCTCGCACCCGATGGCCATCTCGCGCCGGTGCCGCTGCCCGTGGGCGATGGCGAGGACGCCAAGCCGCTGGCCATCGGTGGCGTCCGCGAGGGGCGCTACCAGGTGACGGGCGAGGTCGCGCGCGGGGGCGTGGGCATCGTCATGCGGGGCCACGACGTGGACCTCGGGCGCGACGTCGCCATGAAGGTCATCCGCGAGGAGCACGCGGGCGATCCCGATGTGCTGCAGCGCTTCGTCGAGGAAGCGCAGATCGGCGGGCAGCTCCAGCACCCCGGCATCGTGCCTGTCTACGAGATCGGTCTCGACGGCGACGGGCGTCCGTTCTTCACGATGAAGCTCGTCAAGGGCGACACGCTCGCGTCGCTGCTCAAGAATCGCGCCGGTCCCGCGGACGACCTGCACCGCCTGCTGCGGATCTTCGAGGCGGTGTGCGAGACGATGGCCTACGCGCACGCGCGCGGCGTGATCCACCGGGACCTGAAGCCGGCCAACGTGATGACGGGTGCCTTCGGCGAAGTGCTCGTCGTGGACTGGGGCATGGGCAAGGTGCTTCGCAGCGGCGGGACGGCCGACGAGCAGCGCACCGCACGAAGCGAGATCGACGCAAGCATGATCGCGACGTTCCGCAGCGAGGGCAGCGGCACGGACTCGGTCGTCGGCTCCGTGATGGGCACGCCGCAGTACATGCCCCCCGAGCAGGCCCGCGGCGACATCGATGCCGTGGACGAGCGCAGCGATGTGTTCTCCCTCGGCGCGATCCTGTGCGAGATCCTGACGGGCAAGCCCCCCTTCACGGGCAAGGGTCACGAGGCGTTGATGCAGGCCGGCCGCGCCGATCTCGAGGACGCGCTCGCGCGTCTGGACGCCTGCGCGGCGGATGAGGCGCTTGTGGACCTATGCCGGCAGTGCCTCGCGCCGGCGCCGGGTGTGCGGCCGCAGCATGCCGGCCAGCTCAGCGGGCTGATCGGCGATCACCTCGCCGGCGTCGAGGAGCGCGGTCGCGCGGCGCGCATCGAAGCGGCCGAGGCGGAGGTGCGCGTGACCGAAGAGCGCCGGCGTCGCAAGGTGTCCCTCGCGCTGGCGGCCGCGGTCCTGGCCATCATCGGCGTGGGCGGTGGCGGCTGGTGGTGGAGCAGCCAAGCCGAGGCTGCGCGCGCGGCGACTGCCGAGCGTGCGGTGACCGCAGCCATCGAGCGCGCGGTGCGGCTGCAGGGGGAGGCGATCGCGGCGGATGAGCCCGCGGCGTTCGATCCGGCAGCGTCGGCGCTGACGGAGGCGGAGGCCGTCCTTGCTGCGCACCAGGCGGATGACACGCAGCGGGCGCGCGTGGCGTCGCTGAAGACGGCATTGGCTGCCGACCGAGCCACCGCCAAGGCGCATGCGGCGCAGCGTGCCCGCGACGCCGACCTGGTCGCGTTCGTCGCGGAGCACCGGGCGAGCACGCCCGACCCCACGCGGGCCGTCGTCATCCGCACACGTCTGTTCGAGCTCCTCGCGCAGTACGGCATCGATCCGGTGTCGGGCACGGACGCCGAGATCCGCGCGGCGCTCGATCGGTCACCTCGCAAAGCCGATCTCTGGGCCGCGCTGAAGCTCCTGGCCGGGGTCGAGACGGTCGAGAGCATGGGAACCTACGGATCGATCAGCGAGCAGGGCGCGCGGCTCGAGGCCAAGGGTGCGGGGCCGCTCAAGCAGCTCGCAGACCGGCTGACGGATGATCCCTGGGAAGTCCGCTGGCGCGATGCCGCCGACATGCAGGCCGTCTTGGCAATCGCGGACGATCCGGCACTCCTGGAGCGCGGCGCAGGCGACATCGGGGGCGTCGCGAATTTCCTCATTCGAAAGGGCGAACTGAAGCGTGGCAGGCAGCTGCTGTCCATGGCCGCGGAGCAGCACCCCGACAGCTTCGAGCTCGCAGCGGCGGCACTCCACGCGTTCGCCAGCGAAGCACCCGTCGATCCCGCGGCGGCCGTCCGCTACGGGGGGACCTGTGTGGCGCTGCAACCTTGGAGTTCGAGCGCGCACCAGGGCCTAGCGACGGCGCTCTACCTGGCCGGCTATCTCGACGACGCCATCGAGACCACGCGGACGGCGCTGCGCCTGAGCAAGGATGACTCGCAGCGGGCGCTGATCGCCACGAGCCTGGTCACCTTCTTGATGGACCGGCAGGGGGGCGAGGAGGTGCTCGAGGCCGCGACCCAGCTCGTGCGCGATCACCCGGACTTCGCACCGGGCCTGAGCACACTGGCGGTGGTTCACCAGGTTGAAGGGCGCTTCGAGGCCGCGCGGGATGCGGCCGAGCGGAGCGTCGAACTCGACCCCGCCTACATCGAGGGCTGGCTGATCCTCGCCAAGGCGCACGCCAAGCTCGAGGCCTTCGCGGCTTCTGAGGCGGCCCTGCGGAAGGTCTTGAGCATCCAGGCCGACCACCCGAGAGCTCTCGGGATGCTCGCGTACTTCGCCACCAACCGACTGGAGTACGAGAAGGCGATCGTGATGCTCAGGCGTGCCTTGGCTGGCGGCGGTCCGGGTCGGCACGCGCACGCCATCGACCTCGCCGCTTGTCTGCTCGGCGTAGGCCAGGTCGACGAGGCAGAGCTCGTGATCGACAAGCTGCTGCCCGAGATCGAGGCGCTGAGCGCGGGCTTGGGATCCGGGCGCCGGCTTGCAGGAGTTCTCCTGATGAAGGGCGACGTCTTGCGCGTTCGCGGGCGGCTGCCGGAGGCAGAAGCGGTTGCACGGCGTGCCATGGAGGCTGATCCTTCGTATTCCAAGCCGCCGTCGTTTCTGGCACTCATCCTGGTCGCCGCGGGCCGCATCCCGGAGGCGGTCGCGGCGGTGCGGACGGCGATCCGGCTTGATCCCACCGAGGCCATGCACCACGATCGGCTCGGCTACGTGCTGACGATTGGCGGCGGCGGACCCGCCGAGGCCCTCGCTGCCTACCGCGAAGCGCTGCGTCTCAACCCCGACTTCACGCTGGCACTCCTCAACAGCTTCGGTCCGCTCGCGCAGCTGGGCGACGTGGTGGGTGCCATGGACGTCGCCAAGCGGGTAGCCGCCTTGCCGCTAGGGCCCCACGCGCATATGGCTCGTCTCAATCTCGGCATTGCCGCGTCCGCGCTGACTCGCTACGACGAGGCCCGGACCGGGTTCGACGAGGCGCGCAAGGCGACGCCCGCCTACGTCTGGGCGGGGCTCGCGCGGATCGGCACGCTCAGCCGCCTGGCTCGCGTCGAAGAAGCCGAGCGGGAGCTGCCCGCCTGGGTCGCGCGCATCGAGGAGATGCCGCCCGGTCCGCGGAAGGACATCGAGGTCAATCGGCTTGCCGAGACGCGCGCCGAGCTTGCGTTGGACCGGCGCTACGAGGCGTATCTCCGGGGCGAGGATCAGCCGCGCGCGCCTGCCGAGTTCCTCCACTTCGGCATGCGGGCCCGCTGGCGTGGTCAGCACGAGCGTGCAGTCGCGTTGTTCCGCGACGCGGAGCGGACGCTCGGTGCCGCTTGGGCGCATCCGGGGGGCGACCAGCGCTGGTGTGCGGCGAGCTCGGCTGTGGCGTCGGGGCAGCACGCGTTGGCGCTTGCGTGGCTGCAGGGCGAGCTCCAGCAGGCGCGCGCTTTCCTCTCGCAAGAAACCGACGAAGGCCGTCTGCGGGGCCAGGCGCGGGCACGGCTGCTGCTGTACGTCGAGGACTTCGCTGCCGTCCGTGATCCCGAGGCCATCAAGAAGCTGCCCGCAGCGCAGCAGGCCGCGTGGACGAAGCTCTGGGACGACCTCAGGAAGGTGCGGGGCGAATGACCGGGCGCAAGGACGACGACAGCAAGCCCGCCATCCAGGCCGACGAGGTCGAGGCCGGGCTCAAGGCCGTGTTCAGCGCCAACGCGAGTGTGCTCGCGCGCCTCGCGCCGGATGGGGTCATGGCCTCGCCGCCGTTGCTCAAGGATGCAGCCGAGGGTGGTGACACGCCCATGCTCTCGCCCGCGCGCGGACGCGAGGGTCGCTATCAGGTGACGGGTGAGGTCGCGCGCGGCGGTGTCGGCGTCGTCCTGCGCGGCCACGACGTGGACCTCGGTCGAGACGTGGCCATGAAGGTGATCCGGGAGGAGTACGCCGGCAACGAGGAGGTGCTGCAGCGCTTCGTCGAAGAGGCCCAGATCGGCGGACAACTCCAGCACCCCGGCGTGGTGCCCGTCTACGAGATGGGGCTCGGCTCGGACGGGCGCCCGTTCTTCACGATGAAGCTCGTGAAGGGAGACACGCTTGCGGCGCGACTGAAGGACCGCACGGGTGCGCGTCGCGGCACGCGGAAGATGTTGCGGATCTTCGAAGGCGTCTGCCAGACGATGGCCTACGCGCACGCGCGCGGCGTCATCCACCGGGACTTGAAGCCCGCCAACGTGATGGTCGGGGCGTTCGGCGAGGTGCTGGTCGTCGACTGGGGCATGGGGAAGGTGCTGCGGCGCGGCGAAGACAAGCCCTCCGAGCACACGGAGATCGACAAGAGCATCATCGCGACTTTTAGGAGCGCGGGCAGCGGTACGGACTCGATCGTGGGCTCGGTCATGGGCACGCCGCAGTACATGGCGCCCGAGCAGGCGCGCGGCGACATCGACGCGGTGGACGAACGCAGCGACGTCTTCGCCCTCGGCGCGATCCTCTGCGAGATCCTCACCGGCGAGCCGCCGTACGAGGGCAAGGGCCGCGAAGCGCTCATGGCAGCGGGCAAGGCCGACCTGGCC
>JAJDEM010000118.1 GCA_029259795.1 Planctomycetota bacterium | reverse complement strand
TGTGCGCCACCGCCTGGCGCGCGCGCTTGTCCGTCTCGGACGCGAGTGCCTTCAGCAACTGCGGGATCGCCACCTTGACGCGCAGGCGCCCGAGACCCTCCGCCGCCGCGACGCGCACCCGGCGGTCCGGATCCTTCAGCGCGGCGAAGAGCACGGGTGCAGCGCCTGGGTGCCCGTCGGCGGCTGCAGCGTCCACGAC
The DNA here is from genome assembly GCA_029259795.1 of Planctomycetota bacterium. Taxonomy (GTDB): domain Bacteria; phylum Planctomycetota; class PLA2; order PLA2; family JAEUHO01; genus JAHEIK01. The sequence continues at coordinate 3,993 of JAJDEM010000118.1, read as the reverse complement.
GCCGAGGCGCCAGTCCCACGGCCGGTCCTTCATGCTCTGCAGGAGGTAGGCGGGGACGCGTGGGTCGGCGAGGCCCATCCGCGCCAACGCCTCGACGGCTACCTCCTGGAGATCTTCGTTGTCGGCCTCTTTGGCCGCGACGGCGAGGACCAGGTCCACAGCGGGCGCGTGGCGCATCGCGCCCAGCGTCGCCATCACGACCGCCATCACGTGTGCGTCGCTCTCGCCTTCCAGCCGCTCGGTCAGCCTATGGGCCACGGCTTCATCGCGCGCGGAAGCCAACAGCGCGACGAGCCGCTCTCGATCCTCCCGGCGGAGGTCTGGAACCAGTCCTAGCGCGGCGGTGACAGACTGAACATCGCCACGACGTCCGAGGAGCTCGAGGAGCGCGACCCCGAGTTCGGGCTCGATCAGCTTCTTGGGCACAGCCTTCAAGGCGAGCTGGTGCGCCTGTGGGAACCCCCACCGCATGGCGTCGCGCAAGCCCAACGCCTTCAGGGGCTGCGACCTCGCGGCGATCGCGGCGAGCACCTTTTCGTCGAGTGGCGGCCGCGCCTGGTAGTGCATCACGGCCTTGTAGATCACCGCGATCCGCTTGGGATCGAGCGTACGGGACATCCGCTTGGTGAGGATCTCGAGGGCCGCCTCCGTCCGCGTGTAGCCCATGTGGAGCACAATCGCGTCGATCAACTTCGGTTCCTCGGCCTTCGCCAGAAGCTGGACGTACAGCTTGTTCCGCTTCACATAGCCCGCGGCGTGCAGCGCTTCGACGGCCGCAATCACGACACGGAAGTCCTTGTCCGACCGGGCGATGCGCGCGATGCGCTCACCGAAGGTGGCGAAGTGTCCCGTGCCCATCGCACGCACGATCGCAGCGCGCACGTCCGCGCGCTTCGCGCCCTTGTAGGCGCGCTGCAGGAACGTGAACGCCTTCTTCGTACCCGCGTCCCCCAGCGCGTCGAGGTGCCCCTGCAGCACGGAGTTCGCGCTCGGCGGGTGGGGTCGCGCGAGGTAGGCCTGGTACGCGGCCTTCGCCTTCTTGTAGCCGTCGGGTTTCAACTCGCTCTTCTGCCCTGACGGAGGGACATCCTCGGGCTTCCACGGCGGGCGTCGGGCAGGCGGCACCTCGACCGTCGCCTCGAACGACACGCGCCGTCCGGCCACGCCCTGGACCTGCCCGATCCAGCCGCGCTGCCGGAGGCGGAACGCACGACCGATGCCGACTTGATCGAGTGCTCCTTCGGCCTGGCTGACACTCAGGTCGCCGTCGATGTCGAGCCCCAGGCGATCGTGTGTCGCATCGCCGTACCCGAAGTCGACGTCGCCGTCGAGTAGCGTCACGCGCCGCAGGCGCTTGCCCAAGACGACCTCGCCCGCGCGATGCGCCCGCACGCGCAGCGTCACCGCCTTGACGTCGCCCAGGGGACCCGTCGGCACGGTCACCTCGCACGGCAGGGAGGCCTTGGCGTCCTTCTCCTCCGCGGGGTGACGCACACGCACGACGGCGCGGTGCGCCTCCTCTCCGTCGACGGCGAGCAACGGCGCGGGCTTCTCATCCCGCAGGTCGCCGTCGAAGTCCTCGTCGAGCCAGAGCAGCGCCGGCTCGCCGCTACGGATCGCGATGAGCACGTGGTGCTTCCCTTCGATCTCGACGCGCCCGTAGCGCGCCGGCTGCTCGCCCTCCAGCCGCTGCACGCCGTCGGGCGGATCTTCGCTGACCTCGATGTCGCGCGTGGGATAGGCAATGTCCGGGCTCGTGGCCCAGGTGAGCTCGACCACGAGGGCTTCTTCCGCCCAGGCCTGACGCGAGCCGGCCGCGACCAGCATCAGCGACAACAGAAGAAGCAGGCTGGCACGGGGCACGCGGGGGGGCAAAGGGGTCACGGCGAAATGGTAGCGCCGCGGTGCGCGGCGTCTAGCAAGCTGACGGATCCATCGAGGCGCGCCCTGGATCCGAGCTCGGGGCCCGGGCGCAGCGGGAGACGCGCGGGGTATCGCAGGACGACTCGCGGCAAAGGGCCTAGTCCTGGTCGTCGAACATGTCGCCGAGGTCGCGCTTGTTGTCGTCGTACATCGTGAACCAGTCATCCACCGATACGCCGTTGATAACGATCCCGGTGAGCTTGGCAAGCATCTTGGGCAGGATCGGACTGAGCGCAGCCCAGCGGCTGCGTGTCGCCTCGCCGGAGCGCAGCGCGCCGTAGCTGACCCCATACATGCCCTTGGCGCCGGGCCTGCTCTTGCGTACCGACTCGACGACGGCCGCGAAGATCTTGGCGCGATGCGACTTCACCTTGCCGTAACTGGCCAGGCTATTGAGCGCCATCGCCGCGGCGCCCATGTGTTTGGACTTATCGAGGATCTTGAGCAGCCCCGGCACGAGGCACCCGGACGGCACCTCGCCTGCGACGCGGATGGCCGTCCGCAGCGTCTCGTCGGCCTTCTTCGCATTGGCCTGCTTCAGGTAGGGCCTCACGAACATGGCGGCGTTGGGATCGCGTGTCTGGCCCATCGCCGTGAGGAAGTCGCCGTTCAGCTTGGCACTCCCCATCGCCTTGGGTATGGACGCCATGATGCCCAGCACCTTCTTGCGCAGCGCCTTGTGCTTCTTGCCCGCGGCGTCGGCGTGCAGATCCACGCCAGCCTTGAGGTCGCCCCCGAGCGCACCCAAGTCCTTCTCCTTGCGATGGGTCTTGACGCTCTTCTTGAGCTCGGTGTGGCGCTTGGCCAGGGCAGCCGCAGCTTCCGCAGCTGCGTCATCCGCAGCTGTGGCCGCCGGGACGAAGAGGAGAGCCATGCCACACACGACGGCCGCCGCGGCCGCAGTGGTCAAGCTTCTATGCACGCACGAACGCATGGTCGAATTCCTCCATCTACACTGATCGCAAGTATATCCGAGTCCACAGGCTCCGTCGCTCCATTTGGAACTGGGCCATGAACTCTTGTCCAACGAGAGACTCCGGTCAGTGCCCCGAGCGGGTCTGAGGCGCGAGCTGGCGCAGATCCATACCGGCCGAGAATTCTCGATACGGGCGCCAAACGGCTGATTGTTGCTGGCTGCGGGCCCCGCCAGCGCGATTCGCCGTGCTGCGGATCACGACACGCGGCACGAGAGTGACGGGAATCCCGACACGCCGGGCCGATGCCTCTGGGTCCATCTTCCGTGGCGTACGTCCCGACGCGGCCTCCCCATGTCGGCCGCTGGGTGGCTGCTGCCAGGAGAAGGTTCGCTCGCGACCTGCTCCTTCCGTGCCCGGGGTTCGGCACGTGCGCGTTCCCTGGCACGCGGGGTCCGCCGCGCAAGCGGACTCGTTCCTGACACTGGGAATCCCGTGAATTGGACGGTGCCTGCCACGGGTGGATGGCCGGCAGAGGCGTCCCAAGCTCGCCGCGTAGCGACGAACGGTGTGGACGCCCGGCGCGACCTGCAGCGAGCTAGCGCTCGTCGTCGCGGGTTACGCGCTGGCAGTAGGTGCACTTGTAGCTGTAGGGGAACTCGCCCATCCGGACGAAGACGGAGTCGACCGCCTCCGAGCCCGTGATGCAGGTCGGGTTGCGGCAGTCGAGAATGGCGACCAGTCGGGTCGGCACGCTCAAGACGGTCTTCTCGCCGATCGCGCCTTCACGCACGATGCTCACCGTGATGTTCGGGCCGAGCAACGCGAGCCGATCGAGCTCCCGCTTGCCCAGAAAGAGCCCCTCCACGCGCACGATGTCCTTGCGCCCGTGGCTCGGACTCGGCACGTTGATCCCAACCGTGATCGGCCCCTCGCGCGGCAGGCCGAGCAGCTCGAGCGCCCGCGCCGCCGTGCCCACCGGCAGGTGATCGATCACCGTGCCATCCACCAGGCGGTAGTCCCGCGGCTGGCTCATGCCTCACCGCCGACCGGCAGCGCGCCGCCGAAGATCAGGTGCAGGAGCGCCATGCGAACGGTCACCCCATTGCGCGTCTGCTGGAAGTAGAGCGCGCCGGGCAGGTCGTCGACGTCCGGG
>JAJDEM010000117.1 GCA_029259795.1 Planctomycetota bacterium | reverse complement strand
CGCGGCGATCCGATCCAGGTCGGACTGCGCCTCGTCCAGCAGCTCGTCGGCCAGTTCGTCCGGCCAGACGACCCCGCCGCGCTCGAGAAGATCGATGATGAGCTTGCTCTGCATCTGCTGGCGGCGCGCCCCCTGCAGCATGCTCACGATCAGGTCGTAGACCTCGGGATCGTCCAGTTGGCGCTGGCGGGCCGGCTGCGTTGCCGTGACGCCCAGGATGATGGGTCCGGCGGCGTCCTTGAAGACGCGCACATCCATGGGTCGCCGCGCCTTGTCGAAGAGCCAGGCATTCGCGGTGGGCTGCGGGAACCGCGCAATGAACTCCGGCGTGACCTGCCACGCGCTGGCGGGCAGCTTGTAGCGTGCCGCCAGCACCTTGGGCTCCGTGCCCGCGGTAAAGTCCCGGGCGATACGCGCCGCCGCGGTATCGGCCGCCTGCTCGCTCTCGAGGAAGTCACGGCCCTCCTGCTCGAAGCTCTCGATCGGCAGTTGGAACATGACCAGCTTGACGCCGGCCGCCTGATGGAACTTCTCGCGGTGGTCGTAGTAGATGCGCTTGATCTCAGCCGGGGTGACTCCGCGATCGAGGTCGGGTCGCGTGCCGCCGATGCCCTGGAAGAGCTTGCGGAGGTAGTACTCCATGACGACCGAACCGTAGATCTGTTCGCGGTACTCACGGCGTGTCAGCTGACGCCCCTCGAGGTACTCCTCCTGGGTGAGCTTCTCGTCGGCTGTCTCCTCGTGGATTGCGATCTCGTTGTCGAGTTGCTGATTCACGATGGTGTCGATCGCGGACGCGGGGATCCGCAGGCCCGCGCGCCTGGCGGCCCCCATGATCAAGCGCTGCTTCGCCCACTGCAGTCGCGCTTCGCGGATCTCCTCGTCGACGTCCGGGCTGCTCGCGTCGTCCTCGGCGATGCGCAAGCTGCGGAGCACCTCGCGGCGAGTCAGGTGCTCCCCGTCGACGACGGCGAGTTGTTCGTCCACGACGACCCCGCCCTTGGTGCGGTCCTTGCGAATGGAGTCGCTGTGGCGTTGCTGACGGAGCAGCGCCGCGTAGCCGGCCGGCACCGGCGAGATGCGCGTCTCTTCGTCGGTCTGGCAGCCTCCGAGGACGGCGGCTCCGCCGAGCAAGGAGCCAACGAGGAGCGACAGGGCGAGAGGACGGAGGAGCATCCCCGCAGGATATCGGCGGAGGGGCGCATCCCCATCCATTCTGCGGTTCGTCCGCCGAAGGCGCCTGGATGGGGCCTCGGCGCGCCGGGGCCACTACCCTGGCCCTCGATGGAACACCGGACCCTGCTCCTCCTCTCGGCCATGTTCGCTGTGACGGCGCTCGCCTGCCTGTTCCTGCCAGCCCTGATGGAGCTTGGCGACGGGCCAGGGCCGGCCGCCGCACCCGGCCAGGCGGCCATCACGATCACGGCCCTGGCCAGCCACGATCGCTCCCCGGTGCCCGGCACTCTCGAGCTCTGGCGGATCGGCTGGCCCGAAGACGAGGCCTGGACAGCGGGCGATGAGTACGCAGGCCGGCAACGGACCGACGCCGCCGGCCGAGTCCAGTTCACGGGGCTCGATCCCGGCGAGTATCGCGTACGCGTCTTCAGCCGACGGCGCGGCACCAGCGATCCCGCCGCGTTCCGCGTGCATGGGACCGACGACCACATCACCCTGCGCGTGAAACGCCCGCGGGAAACGCGGCTCTCCGTGACCGTCTACGGAGAAGACGGGGCGATCCTGCGCGACGCCCACATCGCGCGCCTCAAGGAGGTGATCCTGGCCTCGTGGCCGCGCCGGCTGCCTGCCTGGGCTCGTCCGCGCCGGCAGCGGTATTGGTTCCCCATACCGCTGCGCGGACCGCCCACACCGGCGACCGCTCACCCGGACGGTCCGAGGCCTGCGGCCGAGCCCGTGGCGGTGACCGCCACGCGAGATGGCTTCGCCCTCCCGGGACGCCTGGAGCCGGAGGAGTACGCACGCCGCGCTACCACCTACGAAATCACCTGGAGCGACCGCTCGTCGGTTCTCGTCGAGGCCGACCGACGCGTGGCACGCGGTCCGCGACGATTCGTGGCCGCGTCGATTCCTCTCGCGCGCCTGCACGAAGCCGTGCGGCTACCGGACGGTCGACGCGCCGTCGATGCGGGCGCGACGTTCAGCGCGCAGGACCGCGCCCGCCTCGTCGGGCTCGACGGCCAAGCACCCTCCTGGGAACGACTCAGCGTCGAGGTGCGGGTCACGCTGGAGGGCTACCGCGCGATCAAGCGAAAGATCCGCTTGGGCGAGCCACTCCCGACCTGGACGCTGCGCCGCTCGCCCTAGGAAGAACGCCGCCGCGGCTTCGGGGTGCGGCGCTCACGCCCGAGCGCATCCATCAGGCGGCGCAGGCTCTCGACGTCGTTCTGTGCGTTCGGCGTGGGGAAGAACGCGGACCCTGGCTGCAGTCGGCGCAGTTTCATCCCGCCGCGCTGCAGGCCCTCGAGAACCGGCGCGGGACCGTGCAAGACCACGCCCGGCTGATCCGAGGGCGCGGGTGCGAGGCGTGCAAGGCCGGCAAGCCCCGCCACGACGCGCACGCGCTGGCAGAGCAGGAGGCGCTTGACGGGCTTCGGCAGACCGCCGAAGCGATCCTTGAGTTCCGCCTCCATGCTCTCGATCTCGGAGGCGTGGCCAGCGGATGCCACCCGGCGGTAGATCCGGAACTTCTCACGCGCATCGTCGACGTAGCCGTCGGGGATTCCGCTCGGGACGTCGATACCCAAGAAGGCGGGCTCGGCGGGCCGCTCCTGGGTCCCGCCGCGCGCGAGCTCCACGGCGTCGGCCAGAAGCTTGCAGTAGAGGTCGTAGCCCACAGCCGCGATGTGGCCCGACTGCTGCGGGCCGAGCAGGTTGCCGGCGCCGCGGATCTCGAGATCGCGCATCGCAATCCGAAAGCCTGCACCCAGCTCGCTGTACTCCTCGATGGCCCGCAGCCGCTCCGCGGCCTCATCGCTCAACGGGCGGCCCTTGGGCATGAGGATCAGCGCGTGGGCCTTGCGCCGCTCGCGTCCAACCCGGCCACGCAGCTGGTGCAGCTCGGACAGACCGTAGCGGTCGGCGTCGCGCAGGATGATCGTGTTGGCGTTCGGGATGTCGAGGCCGCTCTCGATGATCGTCGTCGCGAGCAGCAGGTCGATCTCGCCGCGCACGAACCGCATCATGCGGTGCTCCACGAGATCCTTGTCCATCTGGCCATGGATGATCGCGACGCGCAGCTCCGGAACCAACGTCTGCAGATGGCTCGCGACCATGGGCAGCTCGCGAATGCGGCTGCTGACCATGAACACCTGCCCCCCACGGCCGATCTCCCGCCGGATGGCCTGCGTCACGAGCTCGTCGCTCTCGCGGGCCACTTGCGTCTCGATGGGATGGCGCCCGAGCGGCGGCGTCGTGAGGTTGCTGATGTCGCGAATTCCCAGCAAGGCCATGTGGAGCGTGCGCGGAATGGGCGTCGCAGAGAGCGAGAGCACGTCGATCTCGCTGCGCATCTCCTTGAGGCGTTCCTTGTGCTTCACGCCGAAGCGCTGCTCCTCGTCGATCACCACGAGCGAGAGCTTGGAGAACGAGACGTCCTTGCTGAGCAGCCGATGCGTTCCGATCACGAGGTCGACCGTGCCCGTCTTGAGGCCCTCGATCACCGCGCGATTCTCGGCGGGCTTCTTCAGGCCGGAGAGCGCTCGCACGGTCAGGGGATAGGGCGCGAGGCGCTGGGTGAACACGCGGACATGCTGCTCGGCAAGCACCTTGGTGGGCACGAGCACGGCCGCCTGACGACCGGCAGCGATCGCCTTGAAGATCGCACGCAGCGCGACCTCGGTCTTCCCGTAGCCGACGTCCCCGCAGAGCAAGCGGTCCATGGGGCGATCGCCTTCGAGATCGTCCTTGATGGCCCGCACCGCCGACGCCTGATCCGGTGTGACCTTGAACGGGAAGGCGTCCTCGAACTCGCGTTGCCAATCGGAGTCGACCGGCAGCGGCTGCCCCAGCCGCATGGCCCGCGTGGCCTGCGTGTCGAGCAGTTGCTCGGCCAGCTCCTCGACGGCCGCCGCGACCTTCTTCTTGCGCGACGCCCAGTCCTGACCGCCAAGCTTGCTCAGCTTCGGCCGGCGGCCCGTGCCGACGTAGCGCTGCACGAGGTCGATGCGCGCCACCGGGACGTAGACCAGGGTGCCCTCGGCGAACTCGACCTTCAGGTACTCGCCGACGTCGCCTTGGTTCTCGAGCTCGACCAGGCCGCGGTAGAGGCCGACGCCGTGGTGGAGGTGCACGACAGGTGATCCCTCGATCAGTTCGAGGAAGTCCTGGATCGGCCGGCTCTTCACGCTCCGGCCACGGGCGTGGCGCTCGCGCAGCGGGAGGTCGGCCAGGTCGTCGTAGGCAACGTGCGCGGTCTGCGTGTCGGCCCAGAGGAACGAGCGCGAGAGCGAACCCTCGCGATACGCGACCGGCACCTCCGGATCGAACTCCTCGAAGAGCTCGCCGAGGCGCTCTTCCTCACCGTCGGCGCGGCGGTAGATCACGATGCGCTCAACGCGTGTACCGAGCAGCTGGAACGCCTCGGCGATGCGCCGCGCGCGTTCCTTCGGGCCTTCGGACTCGCTGCGCTTGCGCATGGCGATGCCGCGCAACGCATCGACACCACCGACCGTCACGTCACACGCCTCGGAGTCGCCGAAAGCCAGCGCACTGGCGATGACCACGGGCTTGCTCGACAGCGCCTGCTCCAAACGCGCCACATCCGCCCGCTCGGCTTCCGCGCCACCGGTGCGCAGCGAAGTGGCGGCACCGATGAGGGCCTCCCGCTCCACGAGGACCACGCGGCCGCCTGGCGGCAAGTGGCCCGGCAGGAAGTCCGCCCCCTCGCCACGATGCGGGTCGGCGAAGCGCTCCGCGGGCAGGGCCGCGATGGCCACATGGTCCAGCGTCTTGCCGCTGCGCTGGGTGGCGGGGTCGAGGATGCTGACCGACTCGACCTCATCGCCGAAGAAGTCGAGCCGTACGGGATCCGCCGCACCCCACGGCCACACATCCAGCAGCCCACCCCGGCTGGCGAACTCACCGGGCGTCTCGACCGCCCCGACCCGCGCGTAGCCCGCTGCGGCCAGGTGCTCGAGCAAGACGGGCAGGGCACGCTCGATGCCCGGTGCGAGGTCGAGCGTCGCCGCCTCGAACACCTCGCTGCCAGGGACCCGCTGCACGAGAGACGCAAGCGTGCTCACGATCACCGTGGGCTCGGCGGCTCCGCGGCCCAACGCACGCAGGCGTCGAAGCACCGTGGCTCGACCTTGCAAGACCTCCGCATCCGGCGCCGCGCCGCGCTCCCCGCGCGGCCACAGCGGGAAGGGCAGGGAGGGTGCGCCCCGGTTCGTCTCGAGGGCGCGTCGCAGGGCGTCGACGGACTTCGGGTCCGCCCTGACGACGAGGAGCGGCGTGCCCTCGCGCGCGAGCCAGGCGAGGACGAAGCCGAGCGCGCCCGCGTGCAGGCCGCCGATGCGGGCAGACCGCTCCCGCGCGAGGTGAGCCGCGAGGCGGCCCGCCACGCTGCCGAGGGGCAGGCGGTGGTCAGCATTGCCTTCCAAGGAAGGGTCCTACAACGGGCACGTCGCGTGGGCGACGGGCGCGCGGGAAAGCGTAGCCCGGATCGCGTGGGTCGTCAGATCCCGGCGGCGAACCCACCCGAACCGCCCGAAGGCTTGCGGGGTGCGCGCTTCTTCTTGGGGCGCGCCGCGGCCTTGGGCTTGGCAGGTGTCTTGGGCTTCGCAGCCGACTTCGGCTTCGCCGCGGACTTGGCGCGCTTCGGAACGTCGATCCCCGCGCCGAACGCCGCCGGATCGACCTTCGGTTGCGCCTTCGGCTTGGGCGCGGGCGTCGGCTCGGGGGCGCGCACCTCGGGTGCGGGTGCCGGCTCGCTCGGCGCTGCCGGGGTGTCACCACCCGGGGTATCGGCGCCGGGAGGCATGGCCCGGGAACGCCGACGGCGGCGCGGGGTCCGCGCCGGCTTCTCCCCCGCGGCGGCGGGGGTCTCGGCCTTCGCCGGCTCGCCCTTGGGGCGCTCGGGCTTCGCGGGCTCGGCCTCCGCGACCGGGCTGGGCACGGCGGGCTCGGGCTCGGCGGGTTTCGGCTCGGCGGACTTCGGCTCGGCGACCGGCGTCTTCGCCGGAGGCTGCTCCTGCGTCGGGGCCTCGGCGCCCTCCCGGCGGCGGCGGCGGCGCTTGCGGGGCGCACGAGCGGGTGCCGGTGTCGCGTCGGCATCGGTCGCCGGCTCCTGCGGCTGGGCGGCGGAGGTCTCGGTCTTCGCGGGCTCGGCGGACACCCGCTTTGCCTTGGGGCGCTCGGCCTTCGCAGGCTCGGCCTCCGAGACCGGGCTGGGCGATGCGGACTTGGGCTCGGCGGGCTTGCGCGCAGCGGGTGACGGCGTTGCCGGTGCGTCCTCCCGCGCTTCGGGCTCGGCGTCGCCCCGCCGACGGCGGCGGCGACGCTTGCGGGGCGCACGGGCGGGCGCGTCGACGTCAGCCGACGGCTCCTCGCGCTTGGCGGCTGCGGGCTCCGCCGTGACCGGCGCCGCCGGCACGCTGTTCTCGGTCGGCACGCTGTTTTCGGTCGGCACGCTGTTTTCGGTCCCGCGCCCGGCGGATGACTCGGCCGCCGACTTGCGGCGCCGGCGCAGCCGACGACGCGGCCCCTCGGCCGCTTCGGCGGGTGCTGTCGGCTCGGCGGCATCAGCCCCCGTAGCGACGGCGCCGTCCCGCAGGGCCTCGGCAGCGGCGGGTGCTCCACCGCGACGGCGGCTGCGACGGCGTCCGCGACCACGGCGGTTCCACGCCTCGAGCGCGAGGCTCGCCGCCTCCTGCTCGGCTTCCTTCTTCGTGTTGCCGGCGGCGCGGCCCCACTCCTGCCCACGGATGATCGCCGCGACGACGAACTCCTTGGCGTGGTCGGGGCCGTCGGCCTCGACAGTGCGGTAGGTCGGCGTGACACCGACCGACTGCTGCACTTCGTGCTGCAAGAGACTCTTGTAGTTCTTCGCGCCGAGGTCGTTGAGCTCGTCGTCGAGTGCGTCACCCATGTGACGGAGCACGAACTCGCGCGCGGGGTAGTACCCAGCGTCGAGGTAGATCGCGCCGATGATGGCCTCCACCAGATTGGCGACGACGCTGGCCGGCAACTTGTCGCGTCGGCCGACGCCGCGCGCGAACTCCGCGAAGCGCGGCAGATCCAAGCGCTGCGACGTAACGAGCAGTGCGCTACGGGAGACCACCGCGGACTTGATCCGCGTGAGCTCCCCCTCGCTCTGGTCGGGCAGGATGTGGTAGAGCTCCTCCGTGATCGTCATGCCGAGAATCGAGTCCCCAAGGAACTCCAGTCGCTCGTTGCACTCCCGATCGGGGGCGCGCAGGGAACTATGCGTGAGCGCGGTCTCGAGCAGGGCGGGGAGGGAGAAGTGGTAGCCGATTACTTGCTGGCACTCGGCCAGGCGTTTGTCTTTGGCGGTCAAAACGGGTTTCCAGCAGGGAAAGCGGACGTCGAGTGCGCGCCAAGGGCGGGTCGGGCTCAGGGCACAACGACACGCGCTTCGCGTCGGCCTGGGGGCCGATGCGGCTGCCGGCGGTGGGGCCCTGCACTCCGGGATGCGGGCCCGACCGTTGGCAGCCGGGAGCCGCCTCAACCTAGCACGTGCCCTGGCCAGCCCAAGACCTGCCTACCGGCGGGCCATACGGGCTAGTGACGGAAGTGGCGATTCCCGGCGAACCACATGGCGATGCCGCGCTCGTCACAGAGGGTGATGGCGCGCTCGTCATTGCGCGATCCCCCGGGCTGGACGACGGCGGTCGCACCCGCCTCCAGGGCGGTCTCGATGGCATCGTTGAAGGGGTAGAAGGCATCGCTTGCGACCACGCAGCCCGCGAGCGATTCGCCGCTCTCCGCGGCCCAGCGGCGGGCGCGGGTCACCGCGATTTCCGTGGCCTCGACGCGACTCATCTGGCCAGCGCCGACCCCCACCGCGCGACCGTCCTTCGCCAACACGATGGCGTTGCTACGGGTGTGCTTGCAGACCCGCCACGCAAAGTCGAGATCCCGCACCTGCGCGTCGGACGGCTGCTGCTTCGTCGCGGTGGTCGGCGCACCCTCACCGAAGGGCGCACGATCACGCGTCTGCACGAGCAGGCCCCCATCGATGCTGCGAATGTCGTGGCCCGAGGGCGGCGTTCTCGCGGTACCGGCATCCAGCAACCGTAGGCTCTTGCCCCACTTGGGCGCGCCCTCGGCTGTGAACACCTCGGCCGCGCCCGCCTCGACGCCGGGCGCGATCACCACCTCGAGGAAGCGCTCCTTCACCGCCATGGCCTGCGCGACCGCAACGCTGAGCGGGCGGTTGAGCGCGACGATGCCACCGAACGCGCTGCGCGGGTCGCAGGCCACCGCCTTCTCGTAGGCCTCGAGCAGGTCGTCATCGATCGCCGCACCGCACGGGTTGGCGTGCTTGATGACGACGCACGCCGGGCCCTCGAACTCGCGCACGAGCATCCAGGCGGAGTCGACATCGCCGTAGTTGTTGAACGAGATCGCCTTGCCCCCGAGCAGGCGCGCCGCGGCAAGCGAGCCCTCGGGCGCCATCGGGTCGAGGTAGATGGCAGCCTCCTGATGCGGGTTCTCACCGTAGCGCAGCGTCTCGCCGCGCACCGCCGGTCCCATCGTGAGCGGTAGGCTCTCGCCTTCCTGCTCCGCAAACCAACGCCCGATCGCGCCGTCATACGCGGCGGTGCGCGCAAACGCGGCCGCTGCCAAGCGGCGACGCAGCGCCATCGAGGTACTGCCATCGTTCGCCGCAAGGTCTGCCAGGAGCTCGTCGTACTGGCTCGGGTCCGTCACGATCGCTACCCAGCGATGGTTCTTCGCTGCGCTGCGTACCATCGACGGCCCGCCGATGTCGATCTGCTCGATGACCTCCGCGAAGCTGACGCCGGGCGTCTTCACGGTGGCTTCGAAGGGGTAGAGCGTGGACACGACCAGATCGATGCCGCCGATGCCGTGCTCGGCCATGACCGCGGCGTCGACGTCGCGACGCCCGAGCAGGCCCCCGTGGATGCGCGGGTGCAGCGTCTTCACGCGCCCATCCATCATCTCGGGGAAGCCTGTCTCCTCGGCCACATCCTTGACGGTCAGGCCGGCGTCGCGCAGGACCCGCGCCGAGCCGCCGGTCGAGAGGAGCTCGACGCCGCGCTCGGCGAGCGCCGTGCCGAGCTCGGCGAGGC
>JAJDEM010000116.1 GCA_029259795.1 Planctomycetota bacterium | reverse complement strand
GGAGGTCGCTAAGCGGCGCCCAGCTGCCGCGCCCCACGCGATAGTGCCAGAACGCCCAGCCGTTGATCCGTTGCCCAAGAGCCGCTCGCCCTGCTCCGGATGGACTGGTGAAGTCCTCGCCGTCGTACTTGACGATGCCGTCGCGGGTAAGGGCAGCCTGATACTCCCACCCATTTCGCCATCCAAGCAAGCGGGTCTTCCGGTCGACCGCGCCTCGTAGTGAGTTTGAGTCCTTCCGCTTGGCCGCCACCAACCGCTGGCGTTGGCGGCGCACCCGGCCTCCCATGAGCTTCGAGCGGCGGTCCGCATCCTCTTCGGCCATCAGCTTGTTCATCTCTCGACCCAAGCCCTTCGAGGAGGAGAAGTTCCCTCGCACCTTGTTGCCGGGCGGATCGATGATGCGTAGGAGAAGTGACTCCAACTCCTTCATGTGCTCGGTGTGGACAGTGAGGTAGACGTTGAAGCGACTCCATTTTCCCGCGTGGCGGTCTCGAAGATGCTGCTTCAGCCGTCTCATGAGATTGCTGGCAAGGCCGACGTAGTAGAGCGAACTTCCTCTGTACAGAGCGTAGATCCCGTAGCGTCCACGGATCATTGAGCGGATGATGTCCGCATACTCCTCTAGAACGAGGCCGGAGATGTCCTCCAGGTGCTCGAGTACGAGTTTCTGACGCGGAGCCATAGGCATTACCTCCCTCAGCGATTGGCGCGGACTCGTTTCGGCGGACACGTACCCAGTGCGGATCTCAGTGTCCGAAGCTGTGAAGCATATCCAGAACCCAGGTCATCGACTCATAGCCCGGAAGGTGCGCCTCTTCGTGATCGTCCGTCGGTGCATCAAACGTACGCACACCAGTCCGCGAGCCGTCTCCACGGTGGTTGATCTGCCAGTCACTGACGCCAAAGCCATCGTTGCTGCGAACCTCGAGGTTCGTGGCGACGTTCGGCCACACGACGTCCTCCGTGTCCGCAGCGTCATCTAGACCTGGTATGAGCCAGTGATCGCACGGGTCTCGAAAGTCCCACCACCACCGGTTCCCGTTCGCGTTGAAGTACTCCGTGATATCGGGCCTATAGGCGCTTGGCCACCCCAAGCAGTTGGCGTCCAAACTGATCAGGTAGTCGATGGGCACGTGCTGAGCGACGCTCGTCGCAATGTGGGCCCAGACGCAGCCGTGGCTGTGAGCCACGATCACGATTCTCGTCGGGTTGTCAAATCCCCTGATCCACTGGTCATACACGCCCTCGAGCGTGGCTACCAAATGTACGAACCCGAGTCGGTCGGCGTCGCCGTCGCCATCGTCGTCGTAGCTGTACATGGAGGAGAAGAAGTCCGCTCTCTCCGTGGAGCGCCCTGCGTCGAAGAACGCGTTTTCGACGGCCCGTGAGGCATCGCCAGCTTCGCCAAGATAGGCCGAGTTGTCTTCCGGCGGATTGCATAGTGACAACACGGAGCAGCGGCCGGACACGCTGAGGATGACGACATCGGGAGCCTCCGCCGGGCGGAGGTTTGTACTCGGGGCACTCGGGGCCGTGCTGCCACCGCCTCCACAGCCCGCTAGTACGACGACGCCCAGGATTGCCCACACTCTGTCCACATCATGCTCCAGCACGAGAACGTCGATTCTAGGGGGGCTTGAATCCAACAGGCAAGACCCTGCCTCACGGGGTGTCGCTGCTCCTGGCCACGGAGCCATGTCTCTACCCACGGAGTTCGGCCTACGGCACCAGATGATCGCCCACGGAGTACTTTGGCGCTGGCAATGGCACGAACCACACGCGACCATCAAGCTCGGTGGGACGAATCCGCGCCAGAGTGCCCGTCCGAGGCCTCACCCATTGCCTCGAATTGAGATAACGCGTCGATTGATCCAGGGACCGCAGTAGAAGACCTGGAGCCGCGATTGCGCACCCCCACTAATGCACGGGAACTCGGCGGTCCTGAGACGCTCACAAGCCGGTGTTGAGTTCGGGAGCCCCCCAGGGGGAGTCGCCCTGCTTGATCTGAGCCTCAAGTGCTCGTGCAACTGCGCCGTCCTCGCAGGATCGGTAACGGAAGCTCAGGCAGCGGTCCATGTACGCGCGACACCGGGCAGCTGCTTCGGCGGGGGAGCCGGCCTTCGTCGGGCTCTGGTGCTGGACGATGGCGAACCAGAGGTACTGCTTGAGCATGTTGACCATGTTGCCATTGCGATGGTCCTTCAGTCGACGGCGGAGGCTGCCCCGGCCGTTCCGCCCCGCCATACCGACGTAGAGGAAGCGATCGCTGTCGAATACGGCGTAGACGCCAGGCAGGTCCGGTACCTGATCCCACTCGACGGCGTGGAATGCGACCGGTGCTGACCATGAGTTACTCACATGCACATCGTAGCTGGCCAAGACCACGGGTGGAATGGCACCAGAATCGCCGAGTCTGGCTTCCGCTCCCTACTTCGCCAGCACCGTCGCCTTGACGTCACTCAGAGTACGGAGTCGGGGCCCGCCTCATGGATTTCTTGGCCCAAAAATCTACGACTTCTGCCCGGGCTCCGTACCCCTGCGTGGCATGTGGTGGCTCATCACGATCCCCTTTCGCTAGTGTGCGGACTTGTGTGATCGCCCACGACCAACTCGCCGGTTGGGGTGCTGGTAGGTCCACAAGCCGAGCCGTCGCGGCTACCATTTCACAATCGGGGAGAGGAGGTCGCGATGGCGGCAGGAGCCTGTTGGTACAGCGAGAGCCGAGATGCATTCATCAGAGAGGAGAGCACGGCCGTTGTCTCCACGCTTGCCAACTCCGCGACGAGTAGGGGCTGGCACATCGAACTCGAGCAGCATGCGGAGTGGGTGGCCAGCGTTCAGACGTTGCAGGGCTCTGGAGAGCGCCGCCGGACCGAGGCGGTCGATGTCATCCAGGAAGCGCTTCGGTCGCCGGAGCTGTCTGAGCTCACTGATGTGATCCTCGAGTACGACTTTCGTCGACGTGGACTTCGGATCGACTGCGTTCTGACGGGTCCAGGGGTCGTTGCCGTTCTCGAATTCAAACGATCGAAGTTGGCTGCGGCTGATCGTGACCAGGTCATGCACTACTGCATCAGCCTCATGGAGTTCCATGAGGAGACGCAGCGGCTTGCGAGCGACGGCGATGTCGTCGTTGTTCCGATTCTGGTGACCACGCGGGAGGGCGCCCGGACTGTGATGCGCGCCCCCACGACCTTTCATCGAAAGCCCTGGGGCGCGGTTCTCTCCGCCCCCGTCGAGTGCGGGCGAGGCGACTTGACTGTCGCGCTAGAGCACGCGCTCACGCTACGGCGTAGCCGGCACCCAGTTTCCGCGCATACCTGGCAGCAGGCGCGCTTCTCACCTTCCTCGACGATTCTCGATGCAGCGATCTCACTGTTCGGTCAACACGATGTCAGCGCGATCGGAGAACACGCCGCGCCTGCGCGGTTGATCGATACATGCGTGGAGGAGGTTCAGCGGCAGATTCGAGATGCAGCTGACTCAGCAACGAACCGGATCATCTTCGTCTCCGGCGCACCCGGAGCCGGGAAGACGCTGGTCGGTCTCAAGCTGGCGTTCTCTTCCGAGCTGCGCAGCGACGCCGTCTTCGTGACCGGAAACGCACCGCTCGTAGACGTGCTTAGTCTCGCGCTCAAGAAGTCCTACCAAGGCTTGCCAGGGAGCACGCGAGGCTTGGCGGCTACCGGGTATGCGCTGGAGGACGTCCATCAAGTCATCCGAAACTCGACGTTCAAGATTGTGAAGGCACACAAGTTCCTCGGCGAGCGGGGCAAGCGGACCGGCTCATCGGATGGTCGCGTCGTGATCTTCGACGAAGCCCAGCGAACGTATGAAAAGGGGCGGCTCGTAGCGCGCCAGGTGCTTGAGGATCACGAGGCGGACCTCGTTCTCAGCTCCCTTGAAGAGTCCTACGAAGGGGGCGCTGTCGTAGTCGCTCTACTCGGACACCACCCGGCACTCAACACCGGAGCACGGGGGATGAGCGCCGGGTTCGACGCCGCCAAACGGCGAGGATGGGACTACTCAGTCTCCGATGCTACGCTCGCGCAGCTCGACCCCGCCAGTGCCGAGGAATGGGCTCAGCATCCCCGACGGCTGGGGCTCCAGACCGGCCATCTCGCCCACTCGATGCGCTTCTACCGCAACAAGGGCGTCGAGGAGTGGGCTCATGAAGTGCTCGACGGGGAGCCGTCCAAGGCCCGGACCGTCGCTGAGAGGCTTGGCGCAGACGGCAACACGCTCTGGCTTACGCGCGACCTCGACCACGCACGCGCCTGGGTGAGAACCATGCGCGTGGGCGAAGAGCGCATGGGTCTCATCGCTTCGGGGCAGGCGCGGAGACTGGCGGCCGAGGGACTCTTCGTTGACCTCAAGCCTCCGGTCGATCACTGGATGCTTGCCCCCTCGGGTGATGTGCGGTCCTCGAACATGCTCGAGGTCGTTCAGAACCAGTACCAGGTGCAGGGGTTGGAACTCGACTACACCGTCGTGTGCTGGGACGCGGACCTAAGAAGGAGCGCCGGGGACTGGGCTTCATTCAGGATTCGTGGTGCTGGCTGGAACCGCGACAGCGCCACTGATGTAGCGAAGAACGGCTACAGGGTGCTCTTGACTCGCGCTCGCAAGGGCATGGTCCTCTTCGTGCCTCGGGGAGATTTGTCCGGTCTGGATGCGACCCGGACACCGGCGTTCTACGACGGCGTTGCAGAGTTTCTCCTTCACTGCGGCGCCCAATCGATGGCTTCTGAGCCTTCTCCGTAGCGCGCCCGCGCCCGGCCAGCGTTCTCCACGCCGGGCGTGCCCTGCCGGCTGCGGCGAGAAGGCAGCGCCTGTGGCCCCAGCCCCGCGGAATGGGCAGATCCGGCCGTCCA
>JAJDEM010000115.1 GCA_029259795.1 Planctomycetota bacterium | reverse complement strand
ATGCGCGCCATCACGTCGTCGGTAGCGGCACGCTTCTCGTGCCGCGCTGCGCGCTCGAGGTAGCACGCCTCGGCGCGCTTCGCTCGGTTCTTGTGTCCCCAGATGGGTAGCGTGACGCCCAGGCTGAGCCCGAGGGCATTGTCGCCGCTCCCCTTGACCGGCGCCGTGGCCTGACCGATGAACGAGTACTGGACACCGATGGTGAAGTCCGGCACCTGGCTCAGTCGTGCAAGCCGGGACGCGTGTTGTGCGCCACGGATCTTGTGGACGGCCGCTTGAATCTCTTGCCGGCGCGCGCGTGCAATCCGGAAGAGATCGTTCTGACCCGCGACGAGCGGGTGGAAGACGAGCGCCCGCGGCTTGCCAACAACCCACTCCGGTCGCCGGGACAGGAGGGAGTTGATCTTGACCGCTTCGGCCTTGCGGAGCTCTTCGAGCGTGATCTTGTCGTACGCGAGTTGCGCCAGGGAGGATTGAGCCTTCAACGTGTCGAAGAGCGTGAGGGTGTCCTTCTTCTCACCGCCCTGCGTGGCATACGCGGCCGCTGCCTTCTCGGAGAGGAGCTTGGCGAGCTTCTGATTCTGCTCCACGATCTCGATCGCCCTGTGGAGGTATACAAGCTCGGCGTAGCTGACCTTCACCTCGGCGACCACGTCCCGCAGGGCGATGTGGTACTCGAGTTCCTTCACGCGGGCCTGCTCCGTGGCCACCGCACCGGCAGCGGAAAGCTTCCCCGGGAAAGGGATCGGCTGCATGAGCTGCACCGAACGTTCGAGCGGGCCCACACGCGTCTGGATGGGTTCAACCATCTCGACGTAGGTCAGCATCGGATCGGGCAGTGACCGTGCTTGGGTCGGACGCTCCCGTGCTGCCAGCCAACGACTGCGCGCCGCGCCAAGTCGCGGGTTCTGTCGGGCTGCCATGCGGATCATGTCTGCCAGCTCCAGCGTCGCCGCGCTTGCTGTCGTTGGCCGCGCTGGTTGCACCGCAGCCGGGACGTCACGGTCAGCCTCCGGCGCCGGACCCCTCGGGCCTGGCTCGCCGCTCACGCCCGCCGCCGGAGGCGGGGGCAAGGTGGGCGTGGCGGCACGGATGCGCGTCTGGCAGCCCGCCAGAGCGAGCAGGGCCGTCAGCGCGCAGGTCCCCAGCATGGTTCGCATGACTCTCATGTGTGACACTCCATGGGGCGGTGAAGCCCGCTCATCGGGGGCGCTCAGCGCTTGGGCGGTGTGTAGCTATACGCGGCCGGCTCCGCGCGCATCCGGCGCATGTACTTCTCAGGGTCCTTGTTGAACTTGGCGATGCAAGGCGGACAACAGAAGCCGATCTTTTGCCCCTGGTAGGTGACCGAACGACCCTTGGCGACGACGAGCCTGCCCATGACCGGGCACTTCCCGTTCGCGGTGCCAAGGGTCGTGCGAGCGACGCGCATTTGGGCGTTGGTCGGCCCCGGGCGGTCGTAGGCCCACGCCAGCGGATCGGCACGCAGCGCCTTCATGTACTTCTCGGGGTTCTTGATGAACTTGCCGCGGCAGCCGGGGCAGCAGAAGCCGATCTTCTGGCGCCCGTACATGGTGGTCCCGCCACGGGCGATGTTGGCCTTGCCTGTGAGCGGGCACCCACCGTTGGCGCACTGAAGACTAGCCTTCGCCCGACGCATGGCGACGACGGATGTCGTCTTCGTGGCGTACCAGTACTTGGGCGGGTTCAGGCGCAGGCGATCCATGTAGCGCGTGGGGTCGGCTTGAAATGCAGCTACCGCGGCCGAGTCCGCAAAGCCGATTTTCTCGCCCTTGTAGGTGGCCGCACCCGCGCCCGGAACAACCAACCGGCGCTTCACGGGGCAGAGCCCGTTCACGGTCCCCGCCTTCTTCGCAGCGGCTTGGAGTTGTTCGCGGGTCGGAGCCTCGGCCCATGCGGGGCCTGTCGCCAGCAAGAGCAGGGCGACACAGAGTGCGCTGATCATGGGTGCTCGCAGCATGTGCGTTTCCTTTCGTCAGGATTCGTCGTCGTTGGTGGGGGCGTCGGCCGGCACGGCCTCGCCCGTGGTCTTACGGAGCGCTCGCAGGATGCGACGTTCTTCGATCGCGGAATAGGCCATCGGCACCACAAACCACGTGATCGCGGCGACGATCATCCCGCCGATCGACGGCACGGCCATCGGCCGCATCACGTCGCTCCCGCGTCCTTCGGTGAGGAAGATGGGGAGCAACGCGAGGATTGTGGTGACGCTCGTCATGAGCGCAGGGCGGATGCGCTTCCGCCCGGCCTCGAGCACGGCGGCGCGGACGCCCTCAACGGTCGTTGGCTTGCGCCGACGGATGACTTGCTGGATGTACGTTCCGATGACGATGCCGTCGTCGGCCGCGATGCCGAACACTGCGATGAAGCCGACCCAGACGGCCACCGTGAGGTAGGCGCCATAGAAGTCGAGAAGGATGAACCCACCGGACAACGCGACCGGAATGCCCAGGAACACGATCAGCGAGGGACCGAGCCGTCCGAAGTGGAGAAAGTGCAGCAGCAGGTTCACGAGCAGGCAGAGCGGAATGAGAATGGAGAGCCGCTTGGCCGCCCGCACCTGATTCTGGTAGCGCCCACGCCAATCCCAGTAGACGCCGTCCGGCACTTCGATGTCCCCGCGCGCGATCATCTCGTGGAGGTGCTTGTCCGCTTCCTCGACGAGGCCGACTTCGTCACGCCCCTGCGCGTTGAACATGACGTAGCCGACGAGCTGGCCACCTTCACCGCGAATCATGGCCGGTCCGGTCGTGACATCGAAGTCGGCGACGGCCGAGAGGGGCACGTACGCTCCACTGCCCACGGGTACGGGGGTGCTGCGGATTGCGTCGATGTCTTCGCGCCATGCACGCGCGTAGCGGACGCGGATCGGGTAGCGCTCACGCCCCTCGACGCTCCGGGTCTGTGGCATACCCCCCAGCGCCACCTCGATGATGCGCTGGACATCCTCGACACGCAGGCCGTAGCGAGCCATGCGACGTCGATTCGCCTTGATCTCGAGGTACGGCTTGCCCATCAGGCGGAGGGCAGTGACGTCCGAGGCGCCCCTCACGCGCTTCAGGGCCTGTTCGAACACGAGTGTGGCTTCCTCGATCGCCTCAGATGAGGGTCCGAAGATCCGCTGTCCAATCGACGCCTTGATGCCCGATTGCAGCATGATGATGCGCGTTTCAATCGGCTGAAGCCAAGACGGTGCCACGCCGATGATGTCCGTCTTTCTGCGTAGTTCCGCGATCAGGTCGGCGCGCGTGAGCCCCGGTCGCCACTCGTGGCGGGGTTTCAGCACGAGAATGGTTTCGACCATGCCGACCGGTGCCGGGTCGAGGGCCGTCTCGGCGCGACCGGCCTTGCCGACGACGCGCACGATCTCGGGTACCTCGAGCATGCCCTTGTTTTGCGCGATCATCACATCGATCGACTGGTTGAGCGATCCATGGGGCAGGATGCTCGGCATGAAGAGCAGTCCGCCTTCATCGAGCGGCGGCATGAACTCCCGTCCGACTCCGGGGAATCGCTCTTCGAGCGCGGCAATGGGGCGCACACGCGCGGGATCGATGCCGGCCTGCTCCATGGTCCAGGTGACGGGACGCAGCACGTTGGATGCGCCGAGCCAGACCATGGCACCCCAGATCACGACGAGGGCCGGGGCGAGCGTGAACAGCACCTTGTGTCGCAACACCCACTTGAGCACGGGCGTATAGGCAGCGACAACACCCCGCGCAACCGGGTTCTCCTCGAGGGGCGTGAGGGGCTCGCGCATGGCCTTGAAGGCCAGTCCACCGATGACGACGCCAGTGAGCGCGCCGAGCAAAGCAGGCTGCACGCGCAAGATGCCGCTCATGAGAGAACCCGGGATGGACGTTGTGCCGTCCGCCCACACGTAGAGCAGCGCGCCTGCGACCCCACCGAGGAACCCCGCCAGCAGGGCGGCCGCGGAGCGTCGTAGGCGTCCCGGCTTGAGGAAGTAGTGGGCCAGAACCGGCACCAGCGTCACCGAGACGATCAGGGCGGACGCGAGGGCGAACGACTTCGTCCACGCCAGCGGTCGGAACAGCTTGCCCTCCTGGTCGGTGAGCAAGAAGACAGGCAGGAAGCTGACGACCGTTGTGCTGATCGCCGTGAATACGGCACCTGCCACCTCGGATGTGGCTTCGTGGATCGCCTTGCGCCGGCTGATCTGTGGGGGCCGTTCGGTCAGGTGTCGGTGAATGTTCTCCGTGATGACGATTCCCATATCGACCATCGTTCCGATCGCGATGGCAATGCCGGCGAGGCTCATGATGTTGGCGTCCACGCCAAACACCCGCATGGCGACGAACGAGATGAGCACGGCGGTGGGAAGCGTGAGCGCTACGAGGAGGCTTGATCGGATGTGCAGGAGGAAGAGCAGGATGACGATCACCGTGATCAGCGACTCGAACTGAAGCGTCTCAACGAGCGTCGCCTCCGTCTCCTGGACCAGTAGCGTGCGGTCGTAGAAGGGCCGGATAACCACGCCCTCAGGCAGGCTCGGTCGCAGTCGATCCAGCGCGTCCTTGACGCGCTCGATGACGTGCAGCGGGTTCGCGCCGTAGCGCATCGTCACGACCCCACCGACGAGTTCACCCTTCTCGTCGGCCAGCGCGCCGCGGCGGAACGCAGGCCCGAGGGTCACGGTGGCGACGTCACGGATCCGGATCGGCACGTGCTCGCGCGCCACGACGACGGTCTCTTCAAGGTCGCTGAGCTTCTTGATGAAACCAACGCCACGGATCACGTACTCGACGCCGGCCCCTTCGACGACCTTGGCGCCGACATCGAGGTTGGCGCGCGTCACCGCCTGGGCGAGCTGCCCAAGGCTCACGCCGTGGGCGCGTAGCCGATGCGGGTCTGCATCGACCTGATACTCCTGAACGAAGCCGCCCACGGAGGCGACCTCGGCCACGCCCTTTACCGTCTGGAGCGCGTAGCGCACGGTCCAGTCTTGGATCGACCTCAGTTCAGCGAGGTCGTGTGTCCCGGTCGGACTATCGACCGTATACCAGAAGACCTGACCCAGGCTGGTCGCGTCTGGACCGAGACCCGAACGGGCATCCGGAGGTAGGTCGCGCTGCGCCACATTGAGTCGCTCGAGAACGCGACTTCGCGCCCAATAGATGTCCGTACCGTCCTCGAAGACGACGAAAATCTGGCTGAAACCGAATCCCGAGATCGAACGAACGTCGTAGACGTTCGGGACGCCCTGGAGCGCGACCGCCAGCGGGTAGGTGACTTGGTCTTCAACATCCTTCGGGCTGCGCCCAGGCCACGGCGTGTAGACGACGACTTGGTTCTCGCTGATGTCCGGGATCGCGTCGATCGGGACGTCGTCGTAGGCGTACGAGCCGTAGATCGCGAGGCCGGCTACGAGGAGCACCGCAAGCATGCGGTTCATCAGCAGTCCGCGGAAGAAGGCGCCGAAGATGCCGCCGCCTTTTAGATCGCTCCCCGACGGATCATCGGGATCCGGCTCAGGCGCGTGCAGCCAACGCTGGAAGAATCGCTTCACGTCGTAGCGCTCCTATCGCCCGTGACCGGCGTGGGGATCGATGGGAGCAGCCGCCGCCTCGGGGATCATGAGGCTCGGCTTGCCCGTGAGCTGGAGTTGGCTGTCGATGAGGAACTGCCCGCGTGTGACTACGGCATCGCCTTCGTCAACACCGGACAGCAGGACCACCGCGTCGCCGATGCGAAAGCCCGTGCGGATCTCGCGCGGTTCGTAGATCGCCGGCCACCGCTCCGTCCCGTCGGGGGTGCTCTCCGACCCCTGGGACATGACGTAGACGAGCTTGCGGTCGCCGCCATCGAGGACCGCTGTCCGTGGTAGGACCAACACGTTGCCGGGAGAGCCCGGACCTGCTGGATCGTGGACGCGACCGTCCTCGGTCAACGCGACGAAGACGTGGGCATCCACGAACGTCCCTGGCTTGAGGCGGCCATCCTTGTTGGGGAGATCGACGCGCACGCGCACAACGCGGCGCTTCGCATCGAGGACAGGGTCCACGAAGGAGACCTTCCCCTTGAACACCTCGCCGGGGAGACTCGGCACCTCGACTTCGACCTCCTGGCCGAGGAAGACGGAGCCTGCTTGCTCCTCGAAGACCTCGAGCATCGCCCAGACGCGCGAGAGATCGACGACCGTAAACATCTTGGCGCCGGTCTTGACGTAGTCGCCCGTGTTCACGTGCTTGGTCAACACCGTGCCACCGACGTTCGCCTGGATCTCGATGCGATCACGTGCCTTGCCGTCACGCTCGATCGCGTCCACGAGCGACTCCGGCAACCCCAAGAGGATCAGCCTCCGTCGCGCCGCGTCGTAGACGACACTCGCATGGCCCGCGAGCTCTCCATCCTGGTCCGCTGCCTTCGCAGCGTTCAGCGCCTTGCGCGCGGTCAGCAGTTCCTCCTGCGCCGAGATCAGTTCGGGCGCGTAGATCTCGGCGACCTTGTCGCCCTTGGCGACCTGCGTGCCCGTGAAGTCCACGAACAGGTGGTCGAGGCGACCGCTCACCCAGGCGGTCAGGTGCCCCATGAGGCGCTCGTCGTGTCGGATCTTCCCCAGCGCGCGCAGGCGATGGACACCCGGGACACGCTTCACGACTTCTGTGCGCACGCCCGCCATGAACCGTTGGCGTGCTGTCAGGGGGACCTTCAATCCGTGGTCTTGCACGGGCTCCATGTCCATGCCGCAGACAGGACAGGTGCCGGGCTCGTCAGACATCGTGCAGAACATCGGGCAGGCCCACTTGCGGCTGTCGGAGCTCGTCCTGCTGGTGTCCGACGGCGCATCGCGGAACAGCCAAGACCCAGGCACGACGAGCAGGAGCAGAGCACCGACGACCAAGCCGGCGCCCAGAGCGACGAGCGGGCTCTTGAAGTAAACCCGCATCACTTGCCTCCCTTGCGGGCGGCGATCTCCGCATCGACGATCTTCAAGTACTTGTCTGGGTTGCCGAGGAACTCCTCGGGACAGCGAGCGCGTCAGCAGAACCCAATGCGGCGGCCCTTGTAGTCCACGTAGACACTGGGATCGACTTCGTTCCCCAGAATCGGGCAGATGAGGTTCTCGGGCGTCGTCTCGTCGTGTTCGGCATCGGACGTACCCGAGGTGTCTTGGTTTGCGGGGACAGGGGTGGGGGCCGGGGCGGGGCTCATGTCGTGTCCGGCATGCGGATCCTCGGGACGCGTGTGCTTCGGCTCGTCGGGATGGCCAGACGCGGCGGAATCGTCTTCCGTGATGGACGCCGCCCGGATGGCGAACACTGTGAGGGCGCCGACGACCAAGCCAACGACGAACAGAGTAGAGGTCTTCATGGGGAACTCCTGCGTAGATGGAGTGGGGTCGAAGCGGACGACGCTGCATGGGTCGCAGCGAGGCGTGCGCGCGGTACGCGCGCGGGGGGCCGAGGCGAGCAGCGGCGAGGGTACCGCTGCGGGCTCATGGACTCGGCTGTGGGCACGAAGATCGGCGCTCGCAGACCCCGCGTGATGGCGTTTTGGCCGTCGGGTGGCGTGCGCTCGGTGCAGTCCGCTAGATCAGGAAGACCGTGAGGCCCTCCGGTGTCACCCGCCATGTTGGGAAGACTCTGGTGGCGGGGCGCTCCGTTCGGGCGGCCAGCCACGTCTTGAGGGTGCTCAGGATGTCCGCATCGAAGTCGGCCATGCCGAGGAGCTGCGGCGCTTCGAGGGTGATGGCGGCGGCCGGCAGGTCGCGCGGCGCGCGTGCGCCGGGGCAGATGCCGCACCCGTCGCTGTCATCCGACCCCTCCGGGGTCGTCTCGTCCGGGCCTCAGCAAGGTGCGGGCGACTCGGGAGTCGTCCCCTTGCTAGCGGGACACTGGCCGCACGACATCGGGTTGTCCGGGCCGCACTGGCACGGCTTCAGGATGTCCGCGTGCGCGATGTTGAACAGCGCGAGGACGATCAGGACCGTGGTCAGGATGCGGGACATCGTGAGCGAGCATACTCCTCGTGGGGGCGGTCGCAAGGGCGACGTGCGCGGCCGATGCCGCTCACGCCGGTTTGACGGCGTAGCCCCCGGCCCTGTTCCGGTCGATCCGCGGCGGGGGCGGGCGAGAGGAGCCCGCGCGCCACGGAGCGCGTCCTACTGCCTGACATGACGCCCATCCGCCTATGGACCATGTGGCTGGAGAAGGCCAGAACTGCGCTCTCGAGCGACCAGAAGGTGCTCGTCCCCGCATACCTTCCGCACCCGGCGGTCGTGGGCTTCAAGGCGCTCGGATTCGCCGAGGACCACGGCCAGGAGCGCGATTGGGTCGCCCCGCAGCCGGACGGCAGCCGCCTCCACGCGCACGAGTACGCCGACGGCACGCTCGTCCTCCACCGCGACAGGTACGACCCGGGCGCCGGCGCACTCGAGGCCCTGGCGCACGTGGCGACGGAGACGAAGCTTGGCCGTGCCGCCGTGCTGGTCGGCGGGATCTGGCTGGGGGCGAAGCTCCTCACGGCCGCCGGCGCGTAGGGGGACGAGCGCGACTGCGCGCTGGCTGGGTCGGGGGTGTCCCTGAGCCCGGCGATAATCCCTCCTGAACTGTTGCCCTCGTGGAGGGAAGTGACCATGAAGCCCGAGACAGCCTTCGCCCAATTCCAAGTGGTCGTCAATGCGGATCCCGCCCAACTCGCCACCGCCCGCAGTCGCCGCGATGCCTTCGTGACCGCGCTCGAGAGCGAGAGCGACATCGACAAGGTCGTCGTCGGCGGGTCGCTGCGACGGGGTACGCAGCGCGCGCCGATCAGCGATGTCGATGTCTACGCCGTGTTCTCCTCAGTCGCGCATCCCACCTGGGGCGATGCCGGCGCGTCGGCCGATGAGGCCATCGAGCTCGTCGCGGATCGTGTCGCCGCGTTGCTTGGCACGGACGGGTCGCACGTCCACCTGCTCAACGAGGACGGCGGAACGGGGACGCACGTCCGTCTCAAGGGTCGCCGACGCCACTCCGTAAAGTGCTTCATCGATGTCCCCGGCGACGACGTTGGGTTCACCGTAGACGTCGTCCCGGCCCTACGGCATCCGGACGGCGGGCTGCTGATCCCCGAGCGCAACCTCGACGACCCGCAGAACGGTACGTGGATCCGTACCGATCCCGAAGCGCTCGTGTCGATGGTTGAGAAGCGGCAAGAGGCATGGTCCGAGTGGATCCCGACCGTGCGCGTGCTCAAGTACTGGTCCGAACTGGCGGGCACCGGCATGTCGTCGCTTTATGTAGAGGTGCTCGCCCTGAGCGCGCTGCCCACCGACGCACCGCGCACCGAGGCAATCCAACGGTTCTTCACGAGCGCCGAGTGGGCAGCCACAGCGCAGCTCCAGGACCCGTCGGGGCTGTGCGGAGCGATCCAGCCTGACCTCGATGTTGAGGCTGCTCGTACCTGTCTCGCGGAGGCCGCGAAGCTCAGCGGAAAGGCCCGGACCGACGAGACCAACGAGCAGGACAACGATGCCGTATGCGCGTGGCGGCAGCTCTTTGGCCGTGAGTTCCCGGAGCCTTCTTGTGGCTGCGATGGTGCGAACGCGAAGGTCGATGCAGCCGTTGGCGCCGCGGTCGCCGCCCCGGCCGTCATCGCGCCGAAGAGGCGCCCCGTGAAGCAGAGCCCCCAGGGCTGATTCGTGGAGGTCGTACCGGTTACGTGGTGGGAGGCGTTGCCGGATCGTCTCGAGCTTGAACTGGCGGCGATGTCTGAGGCCGCCCCGGACTTGGAGTGGTTCCCTGACCGCGGGGTCTGGCAGGGGCATCTTCCACTGTGGCCCTTCGCCCGCGCTCTCCCCAATGAGCTCGAAGCATTCACAACTGGCCGGCGGTTCGCGGTCGAGGTCCAGCCCGTCCAGGCACACCCTGCCGTGGCACCCAAGTACTGGCCCTTGGACCCGGAGCCGGAACTCGTCGAGCGAACGCAGCAGCGATGGCACGTCAATGGAGACGGCAGCCTCTGCCTGTTCCAACGGTCGGTGGACTGGAGCGGTGAAGAGCCCTGCGCCGCGCTCGTTCCGAAGGCATCCGGCTGGTTTCTCGAGTACCTGCTCATGAAGAGCGGGTCGATTGAGGCCATGACGGTCAACGGGATCGTCAACGACGATCGCCTCGACAGCCTCATGGTGTCGGCCACCGCATGAACACCGCCTTGCTGATCACGCCTCGGTGCGCGCGGCGCTTGCATGGCGCGCCGGCTCCATGGGGATGGCTCGATCTTGCGGTCTTGAAGAGCGAAGGGCTGGCGGGGGTCTGCGGCTCGTCGCTCAAGGGCGACTACTACTGCCACTTCCAGCCACATCAGGTGTTCCCCGAGCACGCGCTGTGCTACGGCGAGCGCGTGAAGAACGTCGCGGTCTGGTACCGGGCAAACGACGACGTTCCGGTACGTGAGATGTGGAAGGGCATGGGGCGTCGGACGGATGTCGGAACCGATCTTGAGAACTTTCGGACGTGGGTGAGACAGGGCTGGGTCCATCCACCTGCCGAGGGATTCCATGTCCTCTTGGAGGATCGCTCGGCAGAGCCTCATCGTTGGACCGCGTGGTTTGTCACCCCGAAGGGCGTCGCTCCTGTTGACTTGATCGTTCACGATCCAGAGGCGGATCCGTTTGCCCAACTCGACGAGCGTGTGTGGCCTCGCGCGCGGACTGCGGAGTCACACGTCGCGGTCATTGGAGTCGGCTCGATCGGCTCGGCTGCTGCTGAGGATCTGTCCTCGTATGGAATCGGGACGATCTCACTCATCGATCCCGATCGGCTCGCACCGCACAATCTGGTTCGGCATACCTGCGGTGCAGCGGATGTAGGGCGTTACAAGGTCGATGCCGTCGCGCAACGCCTTCGCAACAGAGCCGGAACCAGGGAGGTGCGACCCTACCGCTGGAACGTGATCACGGACGCCGACAATGTCCGAGGACTGTTGCGTACCGGCGTTGATGTCGCGCTCATCTGTTCGGACGGTGTGGCATCCAGGCAGGCATGCATGCACCTTTGCAGATGGGCAGGGGTGGACTCCGTCTTCGCGTGCGTCCTTGATGATGGCGCGGTCGGCGAGATCGTCCGTGTGCCGCATCGCGCGGGGGCTGGGTGCCTCTGGTGCCTGCGCCAGCACTTGCGCTCCACGGGCGCATTGGACCCCGAGGCGGACCTCGATCTCCCATACGGGACAGGTACGGACCATCGTCCGATGACGGCGATCGGCGGCGACTTGGCGCTTATGGGTAACATGGCAGCGAAGGCGGCGGTCGCGACCCTGCTTCAACGCGCTGGGCTGTGGCGGCATCGGCTCGTCGCGGACCACCTCATCATCGGCCTCCAACCTGCCGGCGATCTCGAGCCGCCATTCGGAACGGACGCCACACTGGACATGACTGTCCGACCGCTCCCGCCCCCAAACCCTGGATGCCCTGCATGTGCGGCAAGCCCGCTACACCGGCCGTTGTGATCTCCGACGTGTGCCGCCGTGCCATCGCCGCGTGGGCAGCAGCATCAGATGACGGACTCGAAACTGGAGGTGCTCTGTTCGGTGTCGAGCGCACTGACGGGATGCTGGAGATCCTGCATGCAACTGGCGCCGGGCCAAGTGCGGAGCGACG
>JAJDEM010000114.1 GCA_029259795.1 Planctomycetota bacterium | reverse complement strand
GCTTCTACGTCGGGCACTTTCAGAGCTACAGTCGCTTCTAGCCCGCATGTTGCATCCGTATTCCCTGAAACGCGCCAGGTTGAATCGTGCGGCTCTCGGGCACCCTCGCACCCGATCTCATTGCCGAAGGGCGTCCATGGTGGGCTCAGCACCGAATCCGCCCTTCGGCTTCGACCTCGGGCCCGAGTGCAGCCCGAGAGCGGGGTGTTGCTTCGAACAAGGCTGGCCGTCGCCCGCCGAGCCGCGCCCTGGGCGGATCTGTCGCCAGGCGGCGCACGCTTCACGCAACATCCGGGCTAGGCCGCGCGAGCGTCGGACGCGGGGCTCAGACCCAGAGCCCGGAGATGCGGGCTTCGAACACCACGCGCGAGAGATCGGCGTGAAAGCCCTGCGTGTCGAACACGGCGCGACGTCGGCTGACCTTCACGGCCTTGCCCACGATGATGAGTCGGTCGGGAGGGAAGATCGCGGAGCGGTACTTGACGCCGTCGATCCCGCCGAAGCCGAACATCTTGCCGGGGTTCTCGTCCGGCGGGATGACCTGGTGCGTGAACCACGAGCACATCTGCGCGGCAGCCTCGAGCATCAACACACCCGGCATCAGCGGGCGCATCGGGACATGGCCGCGGGCCCACCACGGCTCGGCGGGGACGTCCAAGACGCCACAGACCTCGCGGCTCTCGAGATCCGCCATGGCGATGTGGGAGAGCTGCTCCCACTCATGGCGATGCGGATTGAACTGTCGGATCTCCTCGATGCTGTGCGCTACGTGGTCAGGGTCGATCCGGCTCAGATCGATGAGGACTCTCGGAGGCATCGGAGGCTCCAGGCGAAGAACGTCGGGTTTGCGGGCGGGGAGGATAAACGGCCGAGCCGCTGGCCGGAACCCAGCGTCCGCTGCCCCGGCGGGAAAAGTCACCGCGGGGGCCGGGGTTGGCGACGCGTGCGCAGCCACCCGTATGCTCGGGCGATGCGTACAGGCCCCATTGCGATCGTGCTTCTGGTTGCGGTCGCTTGCCTCGGCGGCTGTGGCAGTGGGGGAGGTGGCGGGAGTGGCGACGACCCGCTTGCGCCGCCGATGGGCCCCGTCGACACCTTCGATCGCCGCCTCAATCGGGATCCGGCGGGTGCGGAGCTCTCGATCTTTCCCGTGATGTGCTGCGACGGCCAGCGGGTGTACGTGGCCTGGTATGACCGTCGCAACGGCGGCCTCGACATCTACTTCAACCGCTCCCTCGATGGCGGTCTGACGTGGCTGGCCACCGACATCCGCCTCGACTCGGGCGTGGCAGGTTCGGCGTCGTCGCTCATCCCGCAGATCTGCTGCAGCGGCGCCAACGTGTATGTCGCGTGGTATGACGAGCGCAACGGCCTGAGCGACATCTACTTCAACCGCTCGCTGGACAGCGGGTCGACATGGCTTGCTCAGGATGTGCGCTTGGACACCGATCCTGCCGGGGCGGCGCGCAGCCGCGAGCCTGCGCTGTGTTGCAGCGGCTCGCGGGTCCATGTCGCGTGGCATGACCTGCGCGGCGGGACCTGGGACATCTACTCAAACGCCTCGCTCGACGGGGGTGCGACATGGCTGGTCAGCGACCTGCGCGTCGATCGAGGCAGCAACAACAGGAATGCCGAGTTCGCACAGCTGGCCTGCTTCGGGTCGACGGTCTACTGCGCGTGGGCCGACGATCGCTCGGGCGGCAGCTCGGTGCGTTTCAGTCGCTCGGTGGACGGCGGTGTCACCTGGCCGGCTACGGACGTGCTGCTGAACAATCAGGACGCGGCGGGTGTGCCGACCCTCGTGACGTCGGGCACGCACGTGCACGTGGCCTGGTCGGACACCCGCAGCGGTCGGGCGCGCCTGCGCTACAACCGGTCGATCAACGCGGGGGCCGACTGGCTTGCGACGGACCTCGCCATCGATGCGAGTACGGGGGACGCCACGAACGCGTCGCTCTGTGCGGACGGGGCTGAGCTCTTCGTCGTCTGGCAGGACACCCGGAGCGGCGCGGCGGACATCTACTTCCAGCGGACCCGGGACGCCGGAGCGACCTGGCTTCTGAGTGACGTCCGTTTGGATCAGGATCTGCCGGGCGTTTCAGCGTCTTGGGCACCGCGGATTGCCTGCGATCAGCAAGCCCTCCATGTCGTCTGGCGCGACGACCGCCATGGCCGCTTTGACATCCTGCTCGCCCACTCGCCCGATCGGGGGGTGCGCTGGTCGACGCCGGAGGTCCGGCTGGATACGGATGCGCCCGGAGCCGCCCACTCGGTGGCGCCTCAGGTCTGCGCGCTCGGCGTGCAAGCGGTGGTGGCCTGGTACGACGAGCGCCATGGCTCCGGGGACATCTACGTCAATCACGCGGACTTCGCGCCCTGATGGGGGGCGGCCCCGGCAGCGGCCTGGAGGCTCGGGGTGGCCCCCAGGACGCAGGAAACCTAGACTCAGACCTCTTGCGGAGGACCCCATGACCTGTCTCATGCTCACGCGCCGCCCCCTGGCCTGCTTGCTCCCCTTGATTCTCGGCGTGGCCCTGCTTGCGCTGCCCGGTCCGGCCGGAGCCGAGGACGAGCAGCCCAAGGGGGAGGAGAGCAAGGGCGGCGAAGGCAAGCAGGAGGCAGCCGCTGGCAACACCTCACCGCTCACGGCGGCGCAGGATGACGAGGCCAAGACCCTGGCCGCCGCGATCAAGAAGATCGGCAAGAAGAAGAACGCCACGCTCGTGCTGCCCGTCCTCGAGAAGATCGACACCCTCGCGCACGAGGCCTTCGACAAGGTGCTCCTCAAGCTGCTCAAGCACGAGTCGAGCCTCGTGGCCCTGCGCGTGGCGGACATGTGGGAGTGGCGCGTGCGCGACAAGAAGGTCGCGGGCAAGCTCTGGAAGGCCAGTTGGGCCGAGAAGAAGAACAACCGTCGTTACTCGGTCAAGGCGAAGGTACTCAAGGCCTTCGCGCGTGGCGGGATCCCGCTCAACCCCAAGCAGTACAAGGAGGTCGAGCGGGCCTGGCGCTGGATCGTCGGCAACCCGAATCCGCAGAACGTTCCCGCGCTCTCCGCCATCGCCGACTACGCCCGTCTGGCCGCTGACAAGCGGTTGTTCCGTCCGCTCGCGGAGGAGTTGGACGAGCCCGGCACCGACAGCCCGAATGCGCCCGGCAACCCCCCGGCCGACTGGTGGAAGCGGCGCTGGGAACTCTGGAAGGGCTCGAAGCCCGCGGTCGTCGAGGCGCTCAAGGCGTTGACCGGCAAGGAGTTCGACAAGACCGCCGAGGCCAAGGCCTGGTGCGAGCAGAAGGGCAAGGAGAAGGGCGTCGCCTGGTAAGCGCCCCCGTTTGAGGGGTTGACCCTCCGAGCGCGACTAGAAGTCTGAACGCATGCCCCGCCCCCAACCCAGCCGCGCCGGCGAGCGCCAACGCGAAGTCTCCCGTTCGGGGGTCCCGGGTCGGGCTGCCACTTGGCTCCAGGACCACCTCGACGCCGTGTATCGCTACGCCCGCCGCCGCCTGCCCGCCTCGGATGCCGACGATGTCGCGCAGCAGTGCTTCGAGGCGCTCTTTCGCGCCGAGGCCGCGGGCCGTACTCCGGAGGATGCGGGCGCCTACCTGCTCGGCGTCGCCCGCCGCCGGGTCGCGGATGTGTTCCGACAACGCGCCCGGCGCCCGGCGCCCATCGAGCTGCCGGCCGGCTGGGAAGACTTCGGCGAGACGCAGCTTCCCGAGCGCGTTCTCGCCACCCACGAGCTCGGTGAGCTCGTGGCCGTGGCGCTGGGCTTGCTCCCCGGACCCGACGCGGCCCTGCTCACGATGCGCTACCGGGGCGGCGCGGCGACCGCGGAGTTGGCGGAGCGCCTGGGCGTCACTGCGAAGGCCATCGAGAGCAGGCTCCGGCGCGCACGGGGGGCATTTCTCGCGCACTACCTCGCCGTGGGTGGGGAGGACGGCTCGGGGGCGGACGAACGTCCCGCGAGCCAGCCAGGGGAGTCCGCATGAGTGCTGCCACACCCCATGATCCGAACCGTCCGGATCAGGATCCTCGCAAGCAGAAGCCTGGCGAGGCGTTCGACGCCTTCGGGCGCAACCTTGCGGACACGCCTCCGCCGGCACCCGAGGAGGCCCCGAGCGACACCCTGCGGTCGCGACTCGCTGCGCTCGCAGAGCAGATCCAACAGCCCGGAGGGGACGCCGTAGGCCCATCCCCTGTGTGCTATAACGACCCGACTTCCGTGGGGGATGGCGAGAGCGCATCCCCGCAGGCCCGCCGGACTGCACAACCGCCGGCGGACGAAGGAGCATCCATGAAGCTGCAAGCGTGCACGAAGTGTGGGGCGCAGTTTGACGTCTCGAGCTTCAGCCCCGGCCAGCAGTTCTCCTGCGGCGCCTGCGGCGAGGTCCTCTCCGCGCCCGGCGCAGCGCCCGCGGCCCCGGTAGCCCCGGCGCGGACGCCTGGTGCGCCGAGTCGCATGCCCGGCGCGCCGAGCCGCGTGCCCGGCGCGGGCCGCACGCCGGGTGCGCCCAAGGCCGGCGCACCACAGGCCGGACGGCCGAAGCGTGGCGGTGCGCCGTCGCGCGGCGGCCCGAAGAAGGCCGTGGCGGGCGGTCCCGCCGCACCGGCGCGCGGCCCGCAGTACCAGCCCGTGCAGCGCTCCGGCGCAGGGGGCAAGACACCCGCAGGCAAGGCACCCGCAGGCAAGGCACCCGCAGGCAGGGCGTCCGCAGGCAAGGCACCCGCAGGCAGGGCATCCGCAGGCAAGGCACCCGCAGGCAAGGCTGCCGCGGGTGGCGCTCCGGCGGCGCCTGGGCGCAGGCGTCCCGCGGCTGGCGCCGAGGACGGAGCCGCGCGCGGTCGTCGCGGCGCGCGTCCGGCGGCCGGTCCGAACCGGGGCCTCTTGATCGGGGCCGGTGCCGTAGTCCTCCTCGTCGTGGGCCTGCTCCTCGCCCTCGGCGACGGCGGCAAGGACGGTGGCTCCGACAGCAGCACCCACACGGCCGGCTCCGGCAGCGGCGACCCCGCGGCGGGCGCAGGCGCGAGCAAGGATGTGAGCGCTCCGGACGCGCCGACCGAGACCGTGCAGGATGTGATGGGGGAGTATGCCACCGAGCGTCCGACCCAGCTCCGACCGTTCCGTGGGTTCATCGCGCGACTGAAGTCGATCGACAACGACAAGGCGCGCAAGGCGCTCCGCGGCGTCTACCAGGACTTCATCGAGGGCCCCGGTCGTGACGACCCGGAGGCGCGTGCCGTCCTTGGCTACAAGGAGTTCGCGCACGAGATCCCCGAGGACATCGCCAACCGCGAGTACCCGTACCTGAAGGCCGTGACCGCGGCCTACAACCAACACTGGTTTGCGGCGGACGATGAGGAGGAGTATGCGATTGCGATGCGCGCCTGGAAGCAGACGCAGGAGCACTACGACCGCCTGCTCAATGATCACCACTTCCTCGCGGCAGACTCGATTCGGGCCAACATCGCGAAGGACAAGTTCTTCAAGGACTACAACTACGCAGCTCGTTGGGCCGATCCCTACTTGATCTGCTACGCGTCGACGGACCGTCTCTCCGAGTACGACCTCCTGTCCATCGAGGACAAGGACGAGCGCCGGCTGAAGATCAAGGAACTCCGCAAGAAGCGCGAGGAGTACGAGAAGATCCTCGATGAGAAGGAGATGATCTTCACGCAGCTCTACAAGGAGTTCTACGGCCGCTACAAGGACAAGCTCTCCTTGAAGCCGCTCATGGACAAGTACGGCGGGCGTCCGGACTACCCGATCGGTGTGCGGACCTTCGCCGAAGGCTCGCCCATGGTGGTGTGGATCTTCGACACCAAGAAGTCCTTCAACGAGTACCACACCAAGGTCTCGAAGAAGATGATCCCGCACAACGTGGCCGGCTACTTCAGCCCGACGACGACCTACGTCTACCTCTACGACGAGGCCGACAGCTCGGGCAACCGCGTCTTCGAGATCAACAAGAACGTCCATGAGGGCACGCACCAGCTCGAGTTCTGGTTCACGCGCCAGCGCAACCGCTGGCGCAAGCCGCTCAATGGGCAGGACTGGTTCGGCGAAGGCATCGCCGAGTACATGGGCTCCGTCAAGATGGCCGGAGACGGCAAGCTCGAGTTCACTGGCGTGAACGTGCCGCGCCTGAAGAGCATGCACCGCGGCGCCAAGTCGCTCGAGAGCCAGGGGCAGAAGTACCCGAAGT
Source organism: Planctomycetota bacterium (assembly GCA_029259795.1). Lineage (GTDB taxonomy): Bacteria > Planctomycetota > PLA2 > PLA2 > JAEUHO01 > JAHEIK01. The sequence goes on along the minus strand of JAJDEM010000114.1, from coordinate 7,634 downwards.
TCCCCGTCGACAAGCTCGTGAGCTTCAACAGCTACGGCGAGGTCCAGGCGTGGGGGAGCACCGAGTGGTCGCTGCGTCCCGATCTCGTCCTGCTCATGTTCTACGAACAGTCGTGGGGCTTCACCTACTTCCTGAACCGCTACAAGAACGGCAAGTACAAGGCGCGCTTCGAGAAGTTCTTCGACCTCGTCCTCCACCGCGAGACGGGCGTCAGCAAGGGTTCCGCCGCGTTCCGCGAGGCCTTCCGCATCCAAGACGAGGATGATTGGGAAGACCTCAACGAGGAGTATCACGAGTTCATCGACGAGGTCCTGATGAAGATGGACCTCCGCAAGTTCGAGTACTCACCGCCTCCCCGCGGCTCCATCACGGCGCCGAGCAGCGCGGAACGGAAGTAGCCCGCGTAGGCTCCGCCGCAGCGGGGGCCAGCTCAGCGCCCGGCGCGAGCGGTGCCGGCGCCGGAAGATGAACCCCGGCTCACGCGTTGCGTTGACCGGGACACCTGCATGCACGACGCCGATTCGACCCAAGACCCCACAGCCCCCGCCGCGGCGCCTCTCCAGGCCTCCGATCCCTGGCGCTGGGCGCCGTTGCTGCTCGTCGCGGTGGCTTGGCTGGCGCATGCCTCGGCCCGCACGCACGGCTGGGTCCTCGATGACGTCCACCTGGTGCGAGACAACCCGGTCGTGGCCCGCGGTCCGTCGGCGATCCCGCAGATCCTCGCCCAGGGTGCGTACGTCGAGACCCCCGGCGTCGAGCATGGGCTCCATGGGCCCGTGGCGATTGCGAGCTTCGCCCTCGAGGCCCCCCTCTGGCGGGGCGCCAGGGGGGCCCTGCGCCCGTCAGGCTTCCACCTCACCAATCTGCTGCTGCACGGCCTGTGCGTGCTGCTGCTCTTCCGCGTGCTGCTGGCCTACGCACCGCGCCGACCCGTGCTGGCGCTCGGAGCGGCCCTCGTCTTTGCAGCCCACCCACTGCACACAGGCGCCGTCTCGGCGCTGATGGGGCGCGCCGTCTTGCTGGCTGCCCTCTTCAGCCTGGGCACGGCCCTCGCCTGGCGTCGCTTCGACGGCAGGCGTCCCACGTGGTTGCCCGTGGCTGCTTGCCTCTGGCTGCTTGCGCTTCTCGCGCACCCCGTCGCGCTGGGCGTGCCCCTGGTGCTGGCCATCCTCGATCGTGCGACGTCCGCTGGCGCCGCCCGCCCGCGCGGGGCCGTGCTTGGCTTGGCTGTCTTTGCGGTGCCGTTGGCCGTCTTCCACCGCATGGGCGGTGCGCTGGGCAGCGCCATGGTCACGGCAGGAGACATGCCCTTGCAGGGACTCGGCACGCGCCTGCTTGTTGGGATCGAGGGCTTTGGCCGACTGCTGCTCGCGCTGGTCATTCCCACGGGCCTTCGCGGAGACCACGCGGATGAGGCGCTCCCCGGCGTTGGCTACAGCGTCGACGCCGGTACGTGGGTCGCTGTCGCGTTGCTCCTGGTCACCCTCGCCTGGGTGCTGTGGCTCGTGCGGCGTCGGCAGGCTGGCGCTGGGTCGGTGACCTTGTTGGCTGCGCTCGCCTTGATGGTGCCTGCGGCGGCCGCCTTGCCCGCAGGCGCGACACTCGAGGGACGCTGGGCGTACGTGATCGCGCTGCCGCTCATGGCCTACGCCGGCATGCTCGCCGAGGGCCTGCTGCGCGCGGCCGGTGCGAGCGCGGGCTTCGCCCGGGCGCGCACGGCCTTGGTCTGGGGCCTGGTTGTGGTCTGCCTGATGGGACTCTCGCTTCGCGAGGCCGCCGCCTGGCGCGATGACGACGCGTTCCACCAGCACCTCCTCGACCGCAACCCGCGCCATGTCGGCGCGATGGTGCGCTACGCCGAGTCTCGTCGGCTCGCGGCCATCCGCATGCGGGACGAGTCCATGCAGCTGCGCGCGACGGATCCGGAGCGTGACCATCTGCTCCGCGGCAGCAGCGCGGCACTGGGGCAGGCAGATCAGTGGTCGGTACGGGCGGTGCGCCACGAGTTGGGCCGGCGTCGGGCCGATGCCTGGCGCGTACGGGGACTCATCCTCCTGAGTCTGAACCAGAGTGCGACCGCCCTACGCGCCTTGGAGCAGGCACGGGATCTCGACCCGCTCTTGAAGCAGTCCCCGCAAGCCATGCTCGAAACGTTCGGTGTGCATCGCCTGGAGCGCGCGGCAACCATGTACGTTGCGATCGGCAAGGCACGCGAGGCCCTCGGTGAGAGCGAGCTGGCCGCGGATGCGTTCGTCACGGCCTCGGCCCTTGCCCCGGAGCGCGTGGACTTGATCTACCGCGCGGGCATGGCGCTCTGTCGGGTGCAGCGCTACGCCGAAGGCCTCACCCGGCTGCTTGAGGCGCGCCGGCGGACGTCGGATCCCACCTTGCAGAAGGAGATCGATGACGCCATTCATGACAGCCGCGAGGCCGCGCGTCGCATCGCCCGCGGCCTGCTCGATCAGGGCCACGCTGCGCAGCGCAAGGAGCAGATGCGCAAGGCGATCACCTTCTACGAGCAGGCAACCGAGGCCAACCCGGCTTCCGTAGAGGCGTGGATGCGCGCCGGTTGGCTGCGCGGGCATTGGTTCGGCAACTACGAACAGGCCACCTTGTACCTGGGGAAGGCCGAGGCACTCCTGCGCAAGGGCAAGATCGCGGCGGACGATCCCCGCTGGACGCAGCTCACGGCCTTCCGCAAGCTCCTCGCCGAGCAACGCGCCACCGAGGACGCGGAGCTCGAGGGCGACGGCTAGCCCTCCTCAGACTCCGGCCTGAGGGTGACCGGCAGGTGCTCGGCAATGCGCGCCAACTCGGCGCTGTCCCCGACGGCCTCGTAGCAGAGACGGGCTTCCATCCAGCGGCCGCGCTGCTCGGCTGCGGCCGCGCACGCCCGAAACTGGGCCTCCGGGATCTCCCGCCCGCCCCGCTGGACCGCCAGGAGGTGGAAGCCAGCGCCTTGGCCGGCGGCCCAGTCGGCCTCCTCGCGGAGGCTTGGGTGGTTGGGCTGGCGTTCGTAGAGCAGGAGGGCCTCGGCGCGGCGCCCCTGGGCCCGCAGGGCGCCTGCGAGGCGATCTCGCTCGGCCTCGGAGGCCTCGCCGTACTTCACATCGCGCATCTGCAGGGCGTTGGGGATCGGGGTTCGTGCCATGGGGGCCTCCGGGGGACCACCCTACCGGGCCGGGGGGCACGGGCCGAAAAGGGGACGGGACCTTTGACAGCCTTGGCGACCTTCCCTAAAGTGATGCAGGAAAAGGACCTAGGGTAATCGGGCGCTCCCGGAGGCGCGCTCGCTGGAGCTTGGCGCGGATGACATCCCCTTCTCACCCCTCTGATGCTGGCGGCCTGCGCGCCGGCGGTGCACCGGAGCCCCGGACCATCACGAAGAAGGAGCTCGTGGCCCGGATTGCCGAGAAGACCAATCAGACGAAGGTGGTCGCCAAGGACATCATCCAGATGTTCCTGGACGAGATCATCCGTGAGCTCGGGGACGGTAACCGCTTGGAGTTTCGGGAGTTCGGTGTGTTCGAGATCAAGGAACGCGCCGCGCGAAAGGCCCAGAATCCGCGAACCCTGGAGAAGGTCGAGGTCCCTGCCAAGCGGGTCGTGAAGTTCAAGGTCGGTCGCCTGATGAAGGAGTGCGTGACCAATCCGCCACGCCAGGCTGCCCATCCGGCACCGCGACCGCCGCCGGGTCCGCAAGGCGGGCACACGCCCCACACCGGCTCTGGCAACGCCACCTAGGCCCCGTCGCCCTACGCGTCCTCGCCGGCGGGAGTCACTTTCTCGGTGGTTGCGGAACGCACGCCAACCCGCCGGTAGAATCCTGTGCACACCCGCGGGTGTGCTGGCCGTCTGCAAGGATCGTTTCTCATGTCGAAGCTCGCCGTCATCCTCGCAATCTATGCGGCCGTGGTCGGCACGATGCTGCTGCTCGATCGAGGGGACAGCGGTCCCGCCGCGCCCCAGACCCAGCAGGAGCCTGCGGGCAGTGAAGACGTCCGCACGATGCTCGCCGAGGTGCGCGCGCTCTGGCGCGAGGAACTCAAGGGGACGCTCAAGAACGTCAACTGGCGCTTCGCCGAGAGGGACGCGCTGCGCAAGTCGATGGTGGAGGGCCTGCAGGCGACGCAGGCGTCGTCCGAGGGCTCGGCCCAGGCCAACTACGGCATGCTGGAGACGATCAAGGAAGACGTCGAGCGCTTCGGCACGGCGACCAAGCATGTCGAGAAGCTCGTCGGACGCCTGGTGGCGATCGAAGCGCGCCTGAAGGCGGTCGAGGACCGACCGGCCCAGATCATCAAGGAGCGTGTGATCAGCGGCCCGGGCACCGCGCGGCCGGACCCGACGGCGCCCAAGGGCCGGGTCCTGCCGACCAAGCGGAAGAAGGACCCCGCCATCGTGGCCAAGGAGGTCGCTGAAGCCCGCAAGGGGCTTGCGAGCGAGGACGTCGACGAGCTGTTCGCCGCGATCGAGAAGATCCGCGAGCACAAGGTCATGGATGCCGTTCCGCGCCTGCTCGTGATCCTCAAGAGCTTCAAGGATGAGTTCGGCCGCACGGCAGCCGCCTCTGCGCTTGGCGACATGCGCGTGGCTGACGCGGTCCTCCCGCTTGCGGAGGCGCTGGTCGACAAGTCTGACCTCGTCGCCAGTCAGGCCAACAAGGCGATCTCCCAGATCACCGACTACGAGACGGGGCTCTCGCCCACGGCGAGGATCAAGAGTCGTCGCACCGCTCGGAACAAGGTCAAGGAGTGGTGGCGCGACCACGAGGCCGAGGTTCGGGCGCGGCTCAAGCAGCCCGGCACCGCGGGGGGCTAACTTCCTGCGCTGCGCGCCGTCCGCCCGAGCCGCGCGGCGAAGCGTCCCAAGTCCCAGGGGATAGGGGCCGGGAGCCCGTCGGCACCCTGGGCCTGAGCCGCCCGGGAGGCTGATTCGTCGCCCACGTAAGACGCCCGCAAGGCGCCCCGACGGGAAGCGCGCGCCACATGGGACGCACGTGCGTTTAGAACAGGTGTGGCCCGCGCGGCCGTTCGCCGGTGCCCAAACCCCTGAAACCTCGCGTCAGGTGATCCCTCATGGAAATCCGCTTCTGTACCGTCTGCAACGAGTCGATCCCCGATGGCGAATTTGACGCCGGCCGCGCCATCGTCTCGGGAGACAAGAGCCAACATGTCGCCTGCGCGCTCAAGCGCAGCGTCGAGATGAGTGGCATGCGCTCGTGGCTCACGTTTGTCCTCGCCCTCGGCGCGGCGGTGGTCTCGTCCTACCTCCTCGTGGGGAAGCTGCAGGAGCCCACCGAGCCGCCCAAGATGGCCGAGGTGCCCGAGGTCGTTGAGCAGCGGCTCGCCAACTCGCTGCGCGCGGCCGAGACCCGCCTGGACGCGGCGATCTCCGACGCCGGCCGCCAGTTGAAGGATGACTTCAAGGCCAGCCTCGAGACGCGCCTGACCCAGCATGGCGCCACGGTGAAGGACGCGACGGTCGAGGCGATGGATCAACTTCTGCGGCAGTCCGGCGACAAGCTCGACAGCCGGATCCGCTCCAACAACGAGATGGTCATGAAGATCCACCAGCGGATCGCGGACATCGTGGACTGGAAGATCCGGATCCAGCGTGAGGCCGATCAACTGCGCCGGGACCTCGAGGCGGCGAAGGCGCGCGAGCCCGTCGCGGCCCCGACCCCGGAAGCAGCGCCTGAGCCTGTGCCGGAAGTGCCCGACGTCGACGAAGCGCGCGAGAAGGAAATCGATCGCTGGATCAAGCGCTTGCGCGACTCCGACGAAGACATCGTCTTCAGCGCGACGATCGAGTTGGCGCGCCTGAAGGCCCTGCGGGCCACCCCGCACTTGGTTGAAGTGCTGCGCAAGCACAAGGACTTCTATGCGCGCCTCGGTGCCGCTACGGCCCTCGGCGAGATCCAGGCCGTGGAGGCCGTCGGGGCCCTCATCGACTCACTCAACGACAAGGACGACCTCGTGCGCACCGCGGCGAGCGAGGCCCTGCACCGGATTACGGGTCAGGACTTCAACTTCGTCAGCGGCTTGACGAAGAGCGAGCGCATCCGGATCCAGAAGCGCTGGCGCGCATGGTGGAAGGATCACGAGACCGAGGTCCGCACACGCCTCGACCAGCCGTCGACACCCCGCTAGCGCCGTGACGCGCGAGACCGAGGTTGCCTTCTGGAAGGCGACCAAGTTCTGGCTGACGCTGCTTCTTGCCACCTTCCTCGCAGCAGTCTTCTGGAGGGTCTTCGAGGTTTGAGTGCTTGGCGTCCCTGGCTGCCCCTCGTCGTGAGCGTCATCGCCTTGACGCTTGCCCTGATTGCGCTCGCCGTCGAGCGCGCGGACTCCGATCTGCCTGCGGCGTGGACGGCGATCCCCGAGGTCGTCGAGGCACGCATGACCAAGGCCGAGCGCGGACTGCGAGAGCGCGAGGTCCGGGCGCTGGAGGCGCTCGAGGAGACCGTGCCGCCTGACGCGGATCGGGAGACGCTGCTTGCGGCGCTGAGCGCCGCCCACGCCACCGCCGTGCTCGAGGCCGCGACCGCGCGTCTCGCCGCCGAAGACGCGCGGCTCGCTGATCGGGCGACGGCCATGACGGCTGTCCTCGGGCAGCTCGAGGAGCGCGTGGGCCGGCTCCTCGCCTGGAAGGCGCAGCTCGAGGCCGAGCTGGCCCAGCTCCGCGCCGCCTTGGCCGCCGGTCAGGCGCCGGAGCCGCCGCCCGCGGCCAAGCCGCCGCCGCCCGCGGACGTGCCGGAACCGCCAGGCCGGGTCAAGCCGGCGGAGCCGAGCGCCCGCGAAGAGAAGATCGCCGACCTCCGGCGCATGCTGCGCAGCAACCGCGACTTCTACGCACGCCTCGGTGCGGCGACCGCCTTGGGGGAGCTGCGCGCCGCCGATGCCGTGCCCGACCTCATCGCCGCCATTGATGATCGTGACGAGCTTGTCCGTACGGCGGCCAGCGAGGCGCTTCATCGCATCACGGGCCACGACATCCTCTTCGTCAGCGTCCAGCCCAAGCGCGAGCGTCTGCAGGTCGTGAATCGCTGGCGGGTGTGGTGGAAGCACAACGAGGCCGCGGTCCGTGCGCGGCTCGCGAACGCCGCGAAGTGACTCACCCACGCGGAGGCGGCTCGGGCTGAGGGCTATGCGGTCACGTCGTACATGCGATAGCGCTTGGTGATGACGCCACCCGCGGCCTCGATGGGCGCGCGCATCGCGTGGTTGTCCTCGAGGACCCAGCTCGCCTCGGTGCCATGGATGCCGTGCCGCTTGGCCTGCTCCATGGCATGGATGAAGAACGCCTCGTTGATGGCATTGCCGCGTGCTTCCGGTACGACGCCTAGAAGAACACAGCGCGTGTACTTGACCTTCTTGAGGCCGAAGAGCAGCTTCGCCCAGAGCGTGGGGAACAGGCGTCCGCTGCCGCCGGCGAGGACGCGATTCAGATCGCGTAGGAAGGTGGAGAAACCGAGGGCCTTGCCGTCGCGCATGGCGATCGCCGAGAGCTCCGGCGACACCAGCATCTTGAGATCGTTGGCGGCGTGCTCGAACTCGGCGTCCGTCGCCGGGACGAAACCCCAGTTGCGTTCCCAGCAGCGGTTGTAGAGGTCCTTCAACACAGCGACCTCG
>JAJDEM010000113.1 GCA_029259795.1 Planctomycetota bacterium | reverse complement strand
CGGCGTTGCTGGAGGCCATGCAGGAACGCAACGTGACGGTGTTCGGCACCTCGCACCCCCTGCCCGAGCCGTTCTTCGTGCTCGGCACGCAGAACCCCATCGAGCTCGAAGGGACGTACCCGCTTCCCGAAGCCCAGCTCGACCGCTTCCTCTTCAAGATCGAGGTACCGGGCGTCGACGTGGATGTGCTGCGCGCCATCCTCGCGACCCGACGCCACGGCGCGCCGCCCCCGGTCGAGCAGGTACTGGACGAGGCCGAGCTGCGCAGCCTGTTTGCTTCCGTCGATGGGGTGTTCCTTCCCGAGCCGGTGGCGCACTACATCGCCCGGCTGGTCGACGCGACGCACCGGGGCGCGCATGTTCGCTACGGGGCGTCGCCGCGGGCCGCCATCGCCATCGGGGAAGCCAGCCGCGCCGCCGCGCTCCTCGCTGGCCGACCCAATGTCGACTTTGCGGATGTGGAGCGCGTGGCGCCGGCGGCCCTCGGCCACCGGATCGTCCTGGATCACACCGCGCGGCTCGAGGGCGTGACGCCGGCTGATTTCGTCCGTGAGGTGCTCGCTTCAGTCGACCCGATCGATCGGGCGTTGCCCAAGGACGTTTCGTGATCCGGACGCTGGCCCTGCGCACCCTCGTCGTCGTCGCGTGCCTGGGGATGGGTGCTGCGCTCGCGCCTGCTGTCTGCGCCGCCGATGCGTGGGAGGTGGTCCCTCTGGATCGCAATACCTCGAGCGCCGAGGCGTACCGCGTGCATGCACGCGTCCTTGCGACGCCTGGTGGAATGCGCCCGGGCGGGCACGGCTACGTGCGCGTGCAGGTCATCAACCCAACGCAAGAAGCCCACCGTATCGGCGTGACCCTCGCCACCCAAGGCAGCGGCACCGCCTGTTCCCACCGGCGCAGCTTCACTGTTGCGGCCGAGGGGACAAGCACCGTTGACCTCCCGCTGCTGGCCACGCGCAACGGCCTGGCCGTCAACTTCACCTTCAACGGCTACGCCGCCCCCGGCCAGGTCTGGGTCGGGCGCGGCATGTCGCGCGGCCGGCGTGCGGTGTCGGTCATGACGCTCACGGCGCCCGGTGGCGGCGGCGAGTACTGGCACAAGTATCTCGAGAAGCAAGCCGCGCGCATCCGAGGCGGGGCCAAGGTGTCGCTCTACGCACGCAAGCCTGCCGAGCTCCCCGCGGCCTGGTCCCTGCTCGCCGGCTTCGATTTGGTGGTGGTCGACGGTGCCACGCTGACCCCAGCGCAGGAGACCTTGCTCAGTCGCTACGTAGCCAGCGGCGGAGCCTTGGCCTTCCGCGCGGAGGACGCGGCGGCCGACGGCGCCCTGGACCGCATGCGGCGATCGTTTGACGTCGAGGGCGTGGCCAGGAAGCCGCGCAGCGGCTGGTATGGCTTGGGTCGCTGGCATGTCTTGGAGAGCGCCCCGCCCAACGCCGCGCTGCATGACTGGCTCGCCGAAGGCGCGGCGGGCGGAACCGCCGTGCTGAGCCGGGTGATTCGTTCCCACGCGGGGGGCGCGCCGGACACCTTCTGGCTGCCGCTGCAGATTCCTGGCGTCGGCGCCGTACCCACCGGCGTGTTCTTCATCTTGATCCTCCTGTTCGCGGTGGTCGTTGGACCGGTGAGCTACATCTACTTCCGCCGGCGACGACGCCTGCCCATGCTGCTGGTGTCGATCCCCCTCCTGGGCGTTCTCTGCACGGGCGCCATCCTCGGGTACGGCATCTTCTCGGAGGGCTTCGGGGTCACCGGCGTGGTTCGAAGCTTCACGGTGCTCGATCAGGGGGAGCACGTGGCCTCGAGCTACACGGCCTCGACGCTCTACGCCGGTCTGCAGCCGTCGGCGCTGGAGCCTCGGCCTGAGTCCGTCGTGCAGTGCGCTTCCTTCACGGCGGACTTCGCCCGGTACCGCGGTCGTGGTTCGCGGGGGGTGCTGCATGTCGACTTGGACGCGGGCTATCGCATGGCTGGGGCGATTCTCCCGTCGCGCACGCCGACGCCCTTCCTTGCGACCACGGTTGGACGGGCACGCCAGCGCCTGCGCTTTCGCCGGCGCGCTGACGACTCGCTGGAGCTCCTCGCAGCGCCGGACTTTGCGCCCGTTTCGGGCAGTGGCTCCGTCTTGTTGCGCACCAAGGAGGGGGCCTACTACCTGCTTGGGGCCTCGGGCTTCCTCACGCCGCTTGCAAGCGGCGCGGCGGATCGCTTCGAGAAGATCGTCTCGGCCGCAGCCAGTCTTCCGTTGGGCGGCGGCGACATCGTTGAGGATGAGTACTGGGGTGCGCGGGTCCGCTACGTGAGCAGCCAGGACATTACGCGCGTCGCCGCAGGGCAGGTCTCGCTGGGGCAGTGGCTCGGCGGTCACGTGCCCTTCTTGCCGCCGGGAAGCTACCTCGCGCGAATGAAGCAACCGCCCCTGCGCGAGGACTACGGACTCGACATCGAGTACCGCGCGGAGGAGCACGTCGTACTCGGCCTCCTCGGACCGGAGGACGTCCTCGATGACTAGCAAACCGCTTCTGAGTGTCCGCTCCCTCTCGCGCTCGTTTGGCAAGGTCAAGGCCGTGAGCGACGTCTCGTTCGACGTCGAGCGCGGACAGATCTTCGGATTCATCGGACCCAACGGCGCCGGCAAGACCACCACGATGCGCATCCTGGCCACGCTGGATCTGCCCGACGCGGGGGATGCGTGGGTGGGGGGGCACTCGGTGCTCGAGGCGCCGCGTTTGGCGTGCCAGCAGCTTGGCTTCATGGCCGATCGGTTCATCCCGTATGCCAATCTGCCAGTCGCCGAGTTCCTCGATTTCATGGCGCGCGCCTACGGGCTGCGTGGACGCACGCGCACGCGCACGATTGCCTCCGTCGTCGACTTCTGTGGACTCGACGAGTTCCTTTCACGACCCACGACAGGTCTCAGCAAGGGGATGGCGCAGCGGCTGCACCTTGCGAAGACCCTGCTGCACGATCCGGGACTGCTCGTCCTCGATGAGCCGGCGGCCGGACTCGACCCTCGAGCACGCGTGGAGTTTCGCGACTTGCTGCGCGAGCTGGCAGCGGCCGGCAAGGGCATCCTCATCTCGAGCCACCTGCTCTCCGAGCTCTCGGAGAGCTGTGACGGCGTCGTTGTGATCGAGCAGGGTCAGCTCGTGGTGACGGGCTCCATCGACGACATCGCCCGCCAGGTGCAAGCACACAATGCGATCCTCGTACGCGTGCAGAGTGGCCTCGAGGCGGCGGAGCGCTTCATGCTGACGCAGCCCCACGTGCGCGAGGTCCTGATCCGCGATGGCCGCCTCGGCTTCGAGTTCGATGCCGACGACGACGCCCTGGCCGAGCTCCTCGCCCGCCTCATTGGCGAAGGCGTGCGGGTAAGCGAGTTCCGCCACGTGGAGGCCAGCCTCGAGGAGATCTTCCTCCGCACGACCGATGGGCGGCTGCAATGAGCGCCGCAGAGAAGGACTCCCTGACGACGCGCCTGGGTGACCGCGTCAATCCGATCCTCATCCGCGAGGTGCATCAAGCGCTCAACGGCCGGGGCTTCCTCGTCACGGCAGGCCTCGCCCTGCTCTCGATCGTCGTCATCGCGTTGATCGTCGCGGCCGAGGATGACATCTCGCCGCGCGAGGGAGAGTTCTTCTTCACCTCGACGCTGATGGCGCTGGTCCCGATCCTGTTCTTCATCGTTCCCTTCCAGGCGTTCCTCTCCATGCGCGCCGAGGTGGGCGGGGGCACGGTCGAGCACCTGCTCATGTCGAGGCTGACGCCTGGCGCGATCGTGCGGGGCAAGCTCATCGCCGCGACCGTGCAGTTCGTCGTCTACATGGCGATCTTCTCGCCGCTGATCGCGATGACGTTCCTCCTGCGCGGCGTCGACGTGCCGACCATCGTCGTCATGCTGACGCTGGCGTTCATCCTGGCGCTGGGGAGCAGTGCGGTGGCCGTTGCGTGCGGGGCGCTCTGCCGCTGGAAGAGCTTCTTCAAGGTCATTCCGTTCGGCATCGTCTTGCTCGGCCTCGGCTGGGTCACCGGCGGCTCGATGGTCATCCTCGAGGACATCGTGCGCGAGACGCGCTCGGCCCTGGCGGAGGAGGACACGCTCCATTGGATGAGCATGATGCTGACCCCCGTCCTGGTGGGCGTCATCCTCTGCGCCTTGATTGGCGCGAGTGCCCTGGCTCACCCCTATGCCAATCGCTCCACGGCTTTCCGGGTGTTCGCGCTGCTCGGCCTGCTGATCAGCCTCGGCATGGCGCTCTACAACTACGACCATCAGGCTGCGCGCAGCCTGCGCTACTACCTCGACCTCGGCGCCCAGCTCTCCACGGCGATCACGCTGACCGCGGTGTGCCTGTGCCTGTTCCCGTTCTTCGCCGCGACCGAGGCTCCGCGGCTTACGCCTCGCGTAGCCAACAGTGTCCCGCGCAACCCGCTACTGGCGTTCCTGGTCGCGCCGCTCCTGCCCGGGGCCGGCCGCGGCATGGTGTTCACCCTGCTGCTGACGACCTTGGCGCTTACCGCGCTCTACGTGCTGCCGAACTGGTGGGACGGGGACCCCGCGACCGCCGAGGCGTGGCGCGTCACGACGGCCACCTGGCTCTATGTGATCATCTTCGCCGGTGTCGCCGGCTTCGTGCGCAACCTCCTCGGGCCGCAGCCGAACCGCAACTGGTTCGCCCGCGGCGTCCTGCCCGCGATGCTCTTCCTCGGTGTGATCCTGCCGCTGATCTTCAGCGCGGTCGGGGGACGCGGTCCGGTGCGCAGCTGGAGCGTGCTCTACATCTTCAACCCCTTCTACACCCTCTCGCGCGTCGTGCGCTGGCGCATGGAGGGCGAGATCATGGTGTGGCTCTGGGGGCTGGCCGTGCTCGCGGTCTTGCTGAATGTCGTGCCCATGGTGCGCGGTGTGCTTGAAGTCCTCGCTGCTGCAAAGGCCCGGCGCGGTCGTGCGGCCTGACGTTCGCCAAGCGGCCGAGGCCTACCGGCTCGCCCTACCAGGGCAGCCCCTCGGCGGACGCTTGGGGGAGCGCCTGGGCCGCGGCACGGGGTCTTCGCTCGAGTTCATGGACTTTCGCGACTACATCCCCGGCGATGACCTGCGGCACATCGACTGGTCGGCCTTTGCGCGCACGGATCAGCTGAAGGTTCGGCTCTTTCGCGAGGAGATCGCTCCTGCCCTCGACATCCTGGTCGATGTGTCGCCGTCGATGACGGTCACCCCGGCCAAGCGGCAAGCGCTCATGGATGTCGTCGAGGCTGCGGTGCTGTGGACGAGGCGCGCAGGGGGGCAGGCGCGGCGTATCCGGCTGGATGGCCATGAGTTCAAGTCGTGGGACGAGGTGTACTTCGAGGGCAGCGATGCGTGGCGGCCGCTCGTGCCGCTGCGGCGGCGGGCCATGGTGCTCATCGTCAGCGACATGCTGCTGCCGGACGATCCGGCCCCGCGCCTTCGCCGGCTCGCCGGCCAGGCCGCGCACTGCTACGTCGTGCAGCTCCTGGATCCGTGGGAGGCTTCGCCGGATGCCGAGGGTCCGCGCACGCTGATCGACTGTGAGGTGGACCAGCGCGTCGACATCGTCTTGGACGCGGGCGTCGTGCGGCGCTACCAGGAGCGCCTCGGGCGCTTGAGTGAGGCGGTCCGCGACGCGGTGCGCCAGCTGGCCGGCACCTATGCGCTGGTACGGGCCGGCGATCCCGCACGCATGTTCCGCGATGAGTTGCTTCCCCAAGGGATGGTGGAGCCCGCATGAGCACGCCGGGAACGAAGCGCTGACCGTGGGCTTCACATCGCCCCTCGGCCTGCTCGCCCTGCTTGGGATCCCGGCCATCCTGATCCTGCACCTCTACCGGCGCCGCTTCCGCGAGCGGCAGGTCGCGGGGCTGTTCCTGTTCCGTGCCGATGCGCTACCGGCCGATGCCGGGCGTACGCGTGCGCGGCTGCTCCGCACGCCGTCGCTCTGGCTCGAGTTGCTCGCCGCACTCTGCCTCGCGCTGTGGTTGGGGGGCTTGCACGTGGGAGCTCCCGCGCAGCAGACCCACCTGGTGATCGTCCTCGACGACTCCGCCTCGATGAGCGCCGCCGTGGGCGAGCGCTCCGTCGTCCGCACCGCCCGGCGCTGGGTGGCTGACCGCCTTGCGGACCTGGATGACAATGCTCGGGTCACGTTGATCACATCGGGTCGTCGGCCTCGCATG
>JAJDEM010000112.1 GCA_029259795.1 Planctomycetota bacterium | reverse complement strand
CCGGACGGCTCGCCACCGGACGGCTCACCACCGGACGGCTCACCGCCGGACTTCTCACCACCGGACGGCTCACCGCCGGACTTCTCACCACCGGACGGCTCACCACCGGACGGCTCGCCACCGGACGGCTCGCCACCGGACGGCTCACCACCGGACGGCTCGCCACCGGACGGCTCACCACCGGACGGCTCACCACCGGACGGCTCACCACCGGACGGCTCACCGCCGGACGGCTCGCCGCCGGCACCTGCGGCGCCCAGCTGGCCAGCAAGGGCCTCGGCTGCCTGGCGAATGGCTGCTTGATTCTCTGCCAGGCCCTGGCCGGCGCCCTGGCCACCACCCTGCAGCGCGTTGGCGGCGCGCTCGAGGCGGTCGGCTGCCGAGCCCTGGGCACTCGCGGCATCCGCGGCGTCGCCTCGCTCGGCGGCCGCTGCGGCCTGGCCCATGGCTTCCGCCGCGGCGGCTGCTTGCTGCGCGGCCTCGGCGGCTTCCCGTGAGCCCACGCCGTCCTGGGCACCGCCCGCGGTAGAGGCCGCATGGAGCGCGGCGCGCAGGTCTTCCAAGCGGGCGGCGAGGGCCGCGGCCTCGGACGCCCGAGCGGTCTCGGACGCCGCGGCCTCGGAGGCGGACGCGGACTCGGCGCCGCTCGAGCCTTCGGGCTGGCCATCTTGGCCGCCGCTCGCCTGGCTTCCGCCCAGGTGCTTGGCGGCCTCTTCGAGACCGGTGCGCGCGTTCTCGGCGCGACTGGCTGCCGCGCCGCTGTCGCCGGCCCGTTCGCCCGTTGCGGCGCCGTCGAAATCAGCAGCCGCTTGCCGCAAGGCTGCCGCCGCCGCACGCAAGTCCTCGGCGTCCTTCTGTGCTTCGCTGCGCGCGGCTTGGGCGGCCGCAGGGCTGCCGGCGCCGGCCTGGGCCGCGTTCTTCGCCGTGGCGGCCGCCTTGCGGGCCATGGCGTCCAACTCCCCGGCGAGCTGCTGTGTGAGGGCACCCGACTGCTCCGAGAGACTCGCGTCGTGATTCGCGCTCGCCTCGGCGGCTGCCGCGGCCTGCTCGACCCGCGCCGCAGCCTTCGCGACGTCGGCGGCTGCCCTTGCGGTCTGGCCCGCACTGCCCTTGCCCGCGCTGCCCTTGCCACCGGAGGTGGCGGGGGAGCCGGCCTGGGCCTTCGCGAGCGCGTCACTGGCCTTGGCGAGTGCGTCCAGCGCGTCCTCCAACGCCTTCGCGTCGGGGTGCTTGGAGCCCTGCGGCTTGCCGGAGCCCTGCGGGCTGCCGCCCTGCGACGCGCCCTTCTTGGCAGCCCCAGCCTTGGAGGCACTGTCCTTGGAGGCACTGTCCTTGGAGGCACGGTCCTTGGAGCCTCCGTCTTGCTTCGCACCCGCCGCAGCGGCGCGATCCTTGGCCATCTGTGCGGCGAGGTCGCGAGCGGCGGCAGCGGCATCCTGGGCCTTCTTGGCCGCGGCCTGCTGCGCGTTGCTCGGTTGCGCCGGCTGGCCGGCTGTGCCCTTGGGGTCGCCGGACTTGGCTTCGGCGGCCTTCGCTTGGGCAGCAGCGTCCTTGGCGGCCTCGGCGGCGGCCTTGGCGGCGGCCTTGGCGTCCGCCGCTGCTTCGCGGGCGCGGGCGCCGTCGCGTTGCCGCGCGGCCATCTCCGCGAGAGCCTGGGCCTGACGCGCGGCCTCCGCACGCAGGCCCTTCAGCTTGGCGTTCTCTGCGGCGGCCTTGCTCGCCTGTTGGGCCTGACGCTCGCGGTCCGCCAGATCGCGCGCCAGCTTGGCGAGATCCTTGGCTTCCTGCTGCGCTGCGGCTTGCGGATCGGAGGCAGCGGCGCTTGCGGTCTTCTGCTTGGCCTTCTCGCGCGCCGCCTCGGTGCGGCGCAGCGCGTCGGCCTGGGCCTTGGCAAGCTGATCGAGGTTCTCGATCGCGCGGTCGAGCTTCGCCAGGGCGTCGTGATCCATCGCCTTCGCCAGCTCGTCTTGCTTCTTCTGCAGGTCCTGGACGGCCTGCTTCAGCTCGTCGGCATTGCGGGCGGCCTCGGAGCGGGACTGCTTCTGGATCTTCTCGAGATTCTGCTCGATCTTGGTCTGCTCTTCGATCAGGCGCTCGGCGTCCTTGACCGCCTGCTCGCGCGCTTCGATGTTCTTCTCGAGTTGCTTCTGGGTGAACGCGCGGTCGCGATCTTCGAGGATGTCGAGCAACTTCTGCAGAACGTCGACCACCTTGATCATGAGTCCGGTAGCGTGCGCGTTCTGATTGCCCTTGAGCGCGCTGACCACCTGCTCGATGCGACCCTTGACCCCCGACGCGTTGAGCTCGGAGAGCGCAGCTTCGAGGAGGCCGGCTTCGTACTCGAGTCCAGTGCGCTTCATCTCGGCGGCGAGGAGGCTCAGGTCCTTCTCGAAGGCCGTGACCTTCTTGCGGATGTTCATCTGCGCACGGCGGGTACGCTCCGCCGCGCCGTCGTCCTCTGCGTAGGCGCTACGAACGCCACCCAGGGCGAGGCTGGCGAGGAGGATTACGCCCACCCAGCGAGCGGAACGCCGACGGTCCGGCTTGTGGGTCGAGGGATCGCCCGCGGAAATCGGGCAGGCCGCGGGAACCGAACGGTCAGGGGCGTGGGCTGTCATGATGCATCCTCTTCGCGGGGGGCTCGTCGCTGGGGTCTCAGGGCGTCAGCAGCGGCGAGTAGCGGAGCCCCGCGAGGGGCGGCCGCGGATCACTTGCTGTTGTCGCTGTCTTTGCTCTGCTTGCTCTCGGCCTTCTTGTCCGCCGCGGCTTTCTTGTCGGCCTCGTCTTGTTCGCGGATGACGACCTTCTGCTCGTCGATGATGCCGCGTAGCAGCAACTTCATCTCGTGCAGACTCTGCCAGCCCGCCATCGCGGCGAGCAGCGCCTTGATGGAGGCCAGATTGTGCTCTTGGGCCGTCAGGAGGGTCTCGACGGCCTTGCGGTCACCAGCCAAGGCATCGGCGGCGGCCTGGTGGGCTCGGGGGGCCGCGCGGGCCCCAACCTCGATGGCGTCAGCCAAGGCGCCGAGCATCTTGTCCAAGAGGCCCTTGTCGAAGATGACCTTTCCCCGCCAGGCAGCGACGATCTCGTCGTAGAGCGCGTAGGGGAAGACGGCGTCGCCCTTCCAGTCCGAGCGGCGTGCCGCCGGCCGAACGGCCGGCTCGCTGCTCGGATCGGCGGGGAGGCCGTAGGTCGTCCGATGGTGCCGACCCAAGTAGCCGAGGATCTTGGCGTTCGGGCTCTCCGCACCGAGACGGTCGTAGACGAACTCGTTGAAGATGCCGATGAGCGTCTGCACGGCGCGATCGGCATCCTGGGCGATCTTGCCCTGCGAGAACCGAACCGTCTTGATGAGGTCGAGCTCGGCGGCCCCGAGGTCGGTGCCGAGCACCGCCTTGATGTCGTCGCGGCGGGTGCGCTGCTCGCGCTCGACGGCCTCGATCGAGAGGCGGACGTTGGAGCGCTGCGTGTGCAGCCCGCGCTCCAGGGCTGCCGGGCTCCCGATGTCCGCGCGCATCCACTCGCTCTCGCGGACCTGGCCACGGGAGTCCGTCGCGGTGAGACGGAACGAAACGGCATCCCGGGCCTGGAGGGGTGTCGGCTCGCCCTCGGGCGTGCCCTCCAGGGCCTCCGCCGGCTTGCGCAGCGCCGCGATCTCGACGGGCACATACGTGAGCAGGCGTTGTCGACCGTAGCTGCTGTCGTTGACCGACGTCGGCACAGGGCCGCTCTCCTGCGCATCGGCCGTGTAGGCACGCAACGCGACCGGCGTCGGAGCGCCGCCATTGATCCGGACTTCCAGGCGTAGCTCGGCGACACCGTGGTCGTCGTGGGATTGGACGATCAGCGGCACGCGCCCCGTGGGGGAAACCTCGACACTGCCGCGAGGCCAGATCCAGTCGATGCGCGGGGGCTGGTCGATCTTGACGCGGACGTCGAAGGAGTCGGAGGCCGGGTCGTTCTCCTTGCCGGCGGGCGTGCGCAGGACGAGGCGGCCCGAGACGCTGCGCTCGGCTTCGTAGCTGAAGCGAAAGCGCATGCCGTCCGTGCCCACGGCTTCGGCGGGCACGGCGACATCGCCGAGGACGGCGTGCGCCTTGGCGATGGGCATGTCTGTCGTGAACTCCACCGCGACGGAGGCGCCCTGGGGAACCGTTACCGAGCCGTCGGCGAGGGTCTCGCCAGCACGCCCGAGATACTCGGGATAGGTGATCGTGGACTGCATGCTGAGCACGCGCGGCGGGATGGTGATCTCGACGCGGTAGCGGGGGATCTCGTCCTCGTCATCGCCGCCGTGGACGACGAACGCAAACGGGCGACGGACGTCCAGGAACTCGTAGGCGAACACCTCGGGGTGGCCGGGCACCGTGAACATGCGTCGCGCCAACGGGCTCTGGCCGGGCACGATGTCGAGGACCTGGGCACTGTCCGGCGTCTTGCCGACGGCGCGCGCGTAGACCGTCAGGGAGCGTCCGATCGGCACCTCGTAGGGCGACTCGGGGGCGTGTGCGGCGAACGACCCATCGGCCTGCAGGTCGACGGCGACCATGGCTGTCGCGCGCGGCCAGGCAATGTCCTCGAGGAGCAGGGAGCGCCGCGCCCACAGGCCGATCTCATCGGCAAACACGGAGGTCGCTCCCACAGCGACGAGGACAGCGGCCAGCGCGCCGCCTGCCCAGCGCAGGGCGCGCTGGCCCGAGACCGCCTTCGAGAAGCGCAGGCTGCGGACTTCCTCGGCCGCTTCGTGCACGACGGCCTGCATCATCGCGGGACTCTCGCCGCGGGTCGGTTGGCGCAACTCGTCGTCGAAGTCGAGCGCGGCGGCCAGTCGGTCCTGCAGGTGTGCGAAGCGCGACTCGACGGACAGAGCAAGGTCGTCGTCGCTCAGGCGTGCCCGCATGGGCACGAACGCGCGCACGGCCATCCAAACGAAGAGGCCCACACAGCCAGCGGTCAGGAAGCTGAACAGCGGCGCGGCCCGGTGGCCACGGCGCGTGAAGGCAATGGCGAGGAATCCGCAGATCGCGAGGGCGGGCACGAGGATCAGCAGATTCGCCGAGCTCGGCGGCTGGAGCAGCCCGAGCCGCGTGAAGCGTCGCACGCTGAGCGGCAGGTCGAGCAGCCAGTCGGCGAGGAAGAACAACGCGAGCACGCCGAGCGCGAACACGATCCAACGCGAGACCCCGATGGTCGCGAAGATGGCCCGGATGCGGGCCCGCAACCGGCCGAGGCGGCCGAGGATCTTGCGCACGTCGGTGGACGTGCCATCGGAAGAAGGCGATGCAGGGCTCATTCAGCGGACCTCTACGCGAAGGGCGTCGGAAAGCACGCCCGGCCGACCGGCGGGTCGGTAGAGCGCCCTGCAAAGGTACGTCCCCGTGGAGCCGAAGGGGGCGGGGATCTCCACGGTCAGGGTCTTCTTCGCGCCCGGCGCGAGGTCCTCGCGCAGCCCCGGCTGGAGGAGGTCCGCGCCGGTCAGGAGATTGCTCTCGAGGAGGGGCAATTCACGCACGGGCAGGCCCTGCGCGTCCTCCAGATGGAGCCAGAGGGCGTGGCGCGACTCCGACGGGCCGCGCAGCGGCACGGCCACCCGGCTGGGGTTGTCCATGACCAAGGTCAGGCGTAGGACCCCATGGAGGGTCGCCGCGGCCTCGGTCACCCGCAGGCGCGGGCGGCCGAACCACTCGCCGGCGGCGAAGGGGGCGGGGCCGACACGGCCCGCGACCAGGCGCTCGCCGGTCCGGATGGTCGCGCTGCGGATTGCGACGCGCGCGCTGGCGCCGTCGGCCGCCTCGCCAGCGGATCTCTGGAGGGCGGCACGAGCACGGACGGCGCCATGCGCCACCCCGACGACGAGGTCGCCAGCGCGTACATCGACTTCGAACGCGGTGCCCAGCACCTCGACAGAGCCATGGGCCGTGCGCACGGAAAAGGCCCCCGGCTCGACCTCGAACCAAGCGCGCCCGGCCTCGAGGGTGACGGCGGCGGGACCCTCCACGCGCAGACGGGCGTCGCTGTCGAGCACGATCCGGATGCGCTCGGCGAGGCGCACCTCGGCGGGCTGGCGGCAGTGGAGCACATCGCCGGCGCGGACGGTGCGCTCGGCGTGCGCCGGGGCCGGCAGGGCCTCACCGGTGCGCACCAGCTCGATGCCGTCACCGGGGACGATGGCGATCCGGGGCGGGGCATCGTCGGTCGAGGGCTGCCACAGCAGGATGCCGGCCAGGATGGCGGCGGCGGCGAGCGCGACCATGCGCAGGCGGCGTGCGCGGGGCGCAGGCTGCTTGACCGCGGCGCTGCGGCGGCGCGTGCCGTCCTGGAGACGCAGGACGTGCAGATCCGGCGGGGTTGCTTCAGCGCTCGGTGTGGCGGCCTCGGCATCGAGGGCGGCGGCAAGACGAGCGAACGGCGGCGCCGGGGGAGCCGGCGGCAGCCGGTCGTAGACCAGCAGGTGCGCTGCGATGGCGTCGTAGGCCTTCCGCAGGGCGGGATCGGCGGCGAGGGCGGCGTCCACCTGGCCCTTCGTCAGCCCGGCCTTCGTCAGCCCGGCCTCCGTCAGCCCGGCGTTCGCGTCGTCCGGCAGCGCGCCCAGCGCACGGGCCACCAGATCGGGCTGGCCGATGGGGCGGGCGGGGTCGGAGGGGTCGGACGCGTGGGTCACGGGGTGGGTGGGTCCTGCTGCTGGGCGTCGCTGGCGTTGGTGTTGCTGGCGCTGGTGTTGCTGGCGTTGGTGTTGCTGGCGTTGGTGTTGCGGGTGGCGGTTCGGTTCGGGGCCTGCGGTGGGAGAGGCCCGGGGAGGCAAGCCGCTCGCTACGGTTTCGGACGCAGCACCTTGCGGAGTGCCGCCTCTGCGGCCGCCGCACGACTCTTGACGGTGCCGACGGGGATGTCGGCGATTTCGGCTGTTTCCGCGTAGCTGACGCCCTCGAGCCGCACGAGCACGAACACGAGCCGCAACTTGGGGGAGAGGGTGGCGAGCGCCGCGTCCACGGCGCGCGCTGCCTCCACCCGGGCGATGCGCTCGGTCGGCGGAATGCCGCCGTCGTCCGTTGCCTCGGCCTCGGACGCGGCGGTCCAGGGCGTGCCCCGAACCGTGGCGCGTCGACCGCGCTTCGCGGCCTCGTTCCACCAGTGGTGTTTCGCAATCTGGAACAGCCACGTGCTGACCTTGCCCACAGGGCGCCAGCCCGCCGCCGCTCGCCAGACCTTGAGGAACACGTCCTGGGTCAGGTCTTCCGCGAGGGTGCGATCACCACAGAGGCGGTAGAGGAACCGCATGACCGGTGAACCAAATCTGGAATAGAGCGCTTCGAAAGCCCCTCGGTCCCCAGCGCGGACGCCAGCCATCAGCTGCTGATCGGCGTCCATGTCGGGTTCCGGGGGGCAGGGAGTCAAACCGCAATGCGCTCCATGGGTTCGGAGGAATCCTGTTCGGAGGAATCCCGAGGGGAGGAGACCTGAGGAGAGGAATCCTATCCGTGGAACGCCGGGCCCGCAGCCGATGCAGGGCCGTGCCGCTCGCAGGGGGCCCCGGAGCAGCGCTGCACGAGGGCTCAGCGCTGATGAATCGGCAGGTGGTCGAGGGGGAACTGCAAGACGAGCAGCGAGCAGGCCGTCGCGTAGGCGTGGGTCGTGTCCACGTTGCTCATCCAATACCCCTCGGGCTTGCCACCCTCCGGACTGCGCCGCTTGCGCATCATGCCCAAGAGATGGTCCCGAACCTGGCGGTACCAATCAGCCCAGAGCTCCGGACGCTTGCCGCCCATCTGATACATCGCCTGCGCGGCGTAGTAGTTGCCGTAGTAGTAGAAGTAGTGGCTGGGGCCGCCAGGACGGTTGTAGATCGTCCAGTACTGATCCTGCATGTACGCCACGGAGCGCTTGATGCTCGGCGGGGGCGACTTCTTGATGTTGTGCGCCTTGATGTGCTTGCGCAGCGCCACGTCGTCGTAGAGCCCTGCCTGGAAGAGGGTCGTGAGTCCCGCAGCGCAGAGCGCGAACGAGGGGCGGTTGAAGCGCCGGTCGTGCGGCTGGTACCAGAACGCGCCCTGGTGGCGCGTGCCCGTCGTGATCGCGCTCTCGATGACGTAGCGCAGCGCGCGGTCGATGGTCTTGCGCGGTACCTTGATGCCCGCGTTGCGTGCCGCGCGCAGGGCGACGACCTGGCAGACCGTGACGCTCATGTCGCTGTCGTTCGTGAACGGGACGTAGCGCCAGCCCCCCGTCGTGTTCTGCGACTTGACGGTGAACTCGATGGCCTCCTGCAGCTTGTTGCGCACGCGCTCTCGTCGCGAGGCACCGTAGACCTCGGCGAGGGCGAGGGTGGCGAACGCGTGGCTGTACATGCGCGTTCCGTTGCGCGTG
>JAJDEM010000111.1 GCA_029259795.1 Planctomycetota bacterium | reverse complement strand
CGGAACGGCAGCCCTTGCGAACGTCGAAGGCCTGCGTCTGATCGGCACCGCCCCGAAGAAGGCCGCCGTCTTGAGCTTCGTGCTCGAGGGCATCCACCCCCACGACATCGGGACCATCCTCGACCGCGAGGGCGTTGCGGTGCGCACCGGCCATCACTGCGCGCAGCCGGTCATGGACCGCTTCGGCGTCCCGGCGACAGCGCGCGCCTCGCTCGGGGTCTACAACACGACGGCCGAGCTCGACGCCCTGGTCGATGCGCTCCAGGCCGTCCGGGAGGTGTTCGCCTGATGTCCGAACTCCGCGAGCTCTACAACGACGTCATCCTCGGCCACACGAAGAAGCCGCGAAACTTCGGCCCCCTCGAGGAGGCCACGACGAGCGCCGTGGGCTACAACCCGCTCTGCGGCGACAAGTTCGTCATCCGCCTCAAGATCGAGGATGGCCGGATCGCCGACATCCGCTTCGAAGGTGATGGCTGCTCGATCTCGAAGTCCTCGGCCTCGGTCATGACCGAGACCCTCAAGGGCAAGACCCTCGAAGAAGCGAAGGCCCTCGGGATCGTGTTCCACGAGCTGGCCACCGGTCAGCTCGATGGCGCCGACCGCCTCGAAGACCTCGGCAAGATGGCCGTCTTCGCGGGTGTGTCCGAGTTTCCCGTCCGCGTGAAGTGCGCGACGCTGGCCTGGCACACGGTCCAATCGGCCATCGACGGCAGCACCGCCCCCGTATCCACGGAGTAGATGATGAGCGACGACCCCAAGCCTGCCCCCGACGCCCCGACGCCTGAGCCGACAACCCCCGCAGCCCCCTCCGCCAAGGCGCCGCCGCCCACGGGCGCGGATCACCTTGCCGAGCGCGACGGCACGCAGATGACGGAGATCGAGGTCGAGATCGTCGAAGCGCTGAAGACGATCTTCGATCCCGAGATCCCCGTGAACATCGTCGAGCTCGGCCTGATCTACGGCGTCGAGGTCGACAAGGACACCGGCAACGTCGATATCGAGATGACCCTCACCACGCCCGCCTGCCCCGTGGCGGGAACGCTGCCCGGCGAGGTCGAGACCAAGGTCAAGACCGTCGAAGGCGTCAACGAGGTGGTCGTCGAGCTGGTCTGGGATCCGCCGTGGTCCATGGAGCGCCTCTCCGAAGCCGCGAAGCTCACTCTGGGCGTCGGCTAGTCCCGTGGGGCCCACGCCCCGTGCCCCGAAGCCGAAGCACCTCGGGCCGGACTACGGCTCGCAGTGGCAAGACGCCGCGATGGCCGGCGTCTACCGGCACCGCCCGCCCTACCCCGAACAGACCTTCGAGCTGCTGCACGAGCTGATCGGCAGCGGCGCACCCGACACCTGCCTCGACATCGGCGCGGGCACCGGTGATCTCGCCCGCCCCTTGGCACAGCGACTGGAACGCGTCGACGCGATCGAGCCTTCGGCCGCCATGGTCCAGGCCGGGCAAGCCCTTCAACACGGCCGCCACCCCAGCCTGCACTGGCAGACCGCCCCGATCGAAGCCGCCGAGCTCGACGCCCCCTACGGTCTGGCCGTGGCCGGCGAGAGCCTGCACTGGACGAACTGGGACCTGACGCTTCCGCGCATCGCTGCGGTGCTCGCCCCGGGTGCGGTCCTCGCGCTTGTCGGACGGGGGGAAGCCTTCAAGCCCTGGGAGCCCGAGCTTCGAACGCTCATCGCGCGCTACTCGACCAACCGGGACTTCGCGCCGTACGACCTCGTCGAGGAGCTCGAGACCCGGGGCCACTTCGAGGTGCTGGGTCGGGCGCGCACCGACGACGTAGCGTTCAGCCAGAGTCGCGAGGACTACATCGACGCGCTCCACTCGCGGAACGGCTTCTCACGTACGCGCATGGGCGTCGTGTCCAAGGTGTTCGACGCGAAGTTCCGCGACCTGCTCCTCGGCCACGGCGTGCAGGACCACGTGAGCTTCGACACGTGGGCCGAGATCGTCTGGGGCCGGCCTCTCTAGCACGCAGGCTCGTCTGGCGGGTTGTCTCGTCTGGCGGGCTACTTCGGGCAGCAGGCCGGCCGCGGCAGGCAGAACGGACCGATCCGTATGCGGTTGCTGCGCGGTCGCGCGCGAGACGACACAGCAGGCGCCATCGCTGCAGGCCAGGGCTTCTCCATGGCGGCAAGGTCGTTGATGCGGCGCACACGGAAGCCCGTGTCACGCAGCAGCTTCACGATGCCCTGCGGACCCGGGTAGTGGCCCGCGCCGACAGCGACGAACATGGTCTTGTCGGGATGGCGCTCGGCCGCCTCGAACATGCGGCGCACCATCACGACGTTGCGACGGTCGAGCAGGCGCGCCATGAACTCGCGCGTCTCCGGCTCCTTGCCCATGGACGCCTCCATGAGGTCATAGAACGCATCGGCATCGCCCCGCAGGTAGATCTGCAGCAGGCTCTCGATGGGATCCACGGCGGGCTCGCTGCTCGCGGCGTCAGCCTTGGCCGGCTCGACGAGCTTCATCAACTCATCCAACGAGGCCGACAGCATCTCGACCTGCTTCTCCATCGGGAGTTCATTGAAGATCGAGAACTGCTCCTCGGGCTTCTCCAAGCCGCCAACGGTCTTGCCTGCTTGGCTCGCTGCCATGAAGAGCTGGATGTCCAGCGCCTGCGCGGCAGCCGGGTTGGCCGGCTTCGCAGCCTCCTCGGCAGCTCCCTCCGCGGCAGCCTTCGCGGCCTTGGCCGCAGCCGCCTTGGCCGTCTTCGCCGCGTTCACGAGAACCGGCAGCTGAACGGCCGTGAGCCACGGACGGAACATCTTGAACGCTGCGGCCCGCATCGGAGGGATCTCGAAGTGCGCAAGGACACGATCGAGCTTGGCCATGACCTCCTTCGTCGCGAAGTCGGCGAGCGTCTTGCCGGCCGGAAGCATGATGTGCTCGCGGAGTGAAGCCGCCTGCTTCGCCATGTTCGCGAAGTCGAGCTCGGTGTAGAGCGCCTGGCTGTCCGCGAGTGCCTTCGCGACGACCGGCGGATGGGTCGTCACGCGGGTGTCGGCGAGGTGAATCGTCCCGAAGAGATAGATCTTCGGCTTGGTCTGAACTTCCCAGAGCAAGGGGACGCGCTTGGTTTCCTTGGCCGTGTCCTCGGCGTGGGCCGGAGCGTGGAGCGGGGCAAGGAGCAATGCCGCGCCCAAGGCGACGCCGGCGGCGAAACGAACGAATCGACGTGTATCCACGAACTCTATCCTCCGAGGCAGATGGCCGCCGCCGGTCATACCAGAAGCCCTGGGCCTGGGTACAGTTCGAGGTCCAAGGAGACTTCCCATGCCGCGCATCCTGACATCTGCAATCGCCCTCGTACTCGCCGTCGGCCTCGCTGGGTGCGGCGAGGAGCAGAAAGAGAAGCTCGAAGACGCAGGCCGCAGCGCCGGCGAGAAGAGCGCCCAAGCCTGGCAGAAGCTCAAGACCTTCACCGCCGAGCACAAGGACGATGCCGTCGAGCTCTGGAACAAGGGCATGAGCTCGGCGAAGGCGCGCTTCGAAGAGGCCAAGGCCAAGCACCCCGACCTCAGCGAAGACGTCAAGAAGGACCTCGACGAGAAGTGGTCCGCCGTCGAGAAGGCCTATACCAAGGTCAAGGAGGTCGGCGCCGACGGCTGGAAGACCGCCCATGACACGTTCGTCGCCGCCTACGACGCCTTCCGCAACGAGCTGAAGAAGCACGAGTAGCGCGCTCCCTCTACGCTGCAGCGCTCGGTCCGCGACGTTTGCACGTGTAGGTACGGAGCCCACGCCTGATGTTCCAGCGCCTCGTGACCCTCGCCGCACTGCTCGCCCTGGTGTTCGCTGGCAACATGGCGTCGGCCGATGGGGAGTTCGCGCGCCTCTTCATCCTCGACGACGAGGACCATCCCAAGCACGAGGAGACGCTCGCCTGGTGGGAGGCGCTGGAAGACGCCGAGAAGGTCGATCAACTCCGGCGCGCCTTGGCGTCGCCGGACCAAGCAACCTCCATCCTCGCCGCACGCGCCATCAGTCACCCGTACCTCGACGCAGGCGAGCTCGACTTGAAGATGAAGCGGCTCCACGGCGATGTGGCCGCTGCCTTCGGAACCACCCCGGATTGGGGCCTCGACGGCGAGATCGCCATCGGCGCCGAAGATGTCGTGCCGCTCTACCGCACGGCAGCCAAGTCCGAGGAACTCGCGGTCGCGCGAAGCACGCTCGATGGGCTGCATCGCTGCGCGCGGAGCGACAGCGCCCCCGGACTGGTCGCGCTGCTCGAGACCAAGAACACCGACGTGTTCACGTCCCTCGTCTTCACCATCGGAAACCTCGGCGAATTCGACCGCGAAGACACCCAGCGCGCGGTGATCGCGCGCGGGCTGCTCTACGGCCTGCGGCGGCTGCGCAGCGAACGGGCGGGCGAGCCGATGCCGAAGCTCGCGAGCGTCGCGGCCACGGTCACGGTCACGAGTGACGAGGGCGGCGGACTGCCCGCGGCCGCACTCGAGATCGCGCGCGCAACGCACCCCGACGAGACGAACGGCTTCTCCACGGGCGACGACGAAACGCCGCTCAGCGTGCACGGGCCCCTGGACTGGCTGCGCCGCTGGTTGCTCGACCTCACCCCGGGCGCGAAGGACGTGGACTTCCTGCATGAAGTCGTGGCGATCACCACGGGCGAGGCGAAGAAGGCGCACCACTATCACGACGGCGTGCTGCGCTGGGCGCTGCGCCACCTCGTGCGCCTGCCCGGGCCGAAGGGCAAGGCGCAGGTCACGGCCTGGGCGGCAAAGGCCGACCGTCGCAGTCTGTGCGCGGCGGCCGCGCTCGCTGAGGGCGGCAGCCCCGCGCGCTTCAACGAACTCGTGAAGGCAGACGACGCAAGGGACGAGCCGCGCCACCAAGCAACGATCGAGGCGCTGCTGTGGTCGGTCGATCCGGGACGAGCCCGGGCGCGCACGGCGCGGCGCCTTCGCGTCATCGATCCGGAAGAACTCCGACGCAGCCACGGCCTGGCCTGGGACGAGCGCGTGGACTACGCGTTCTATGACGGCGCGGCCGTGGGTATCGAGGACCTGGAGGCCATCGCGACGACGTTGTGGGCGTCGAGCGACCCGTCCAGACTCGACGACGCACGGCGGCTGGGCTGGTTCCACACAGTGGTCCATCCCGAGGGGTTGACCAAGGCGCGCACCGCCGCCCTCTGCACGGGCCTGTCCGAGCTACCGCCCGACATCTTCGAGTACGCGGAGTTCGCTCTCTGGGAACGCTTCCTTGCGCTCGCCGAGGTGCAGGTTGCAGCAGACGCGCGCCAACTCCTCGAGACTTGGGCGGCCAGAGGCTCCGTGGTTTCTGCGCGTGTCCTGCCGCTTCTCGCACGCCTTGAAGCAACGGGCCACGAAGCCGCGATGTGCAAGGCGTGGGAGACCTGGGAGTCACCGGACAGGAACGCGCTCGGCCGCGTGCCGGGCGAGGCAATCCGAACCTTCCTGCTCTCGCAGCGCGCAATCGACCCGGAACCTGACTCTGCGGATCTCATCCTCCACTCCTGGGATGCATTGTTCGCGCTACTCCTGCGCCACCATCTGCCGGATAGCATCCTCTCGCTGCGCATGCCAGTC
>JAJDEM010000012.1 GCA_029259795.1 Planctomycetota bacterium | reverse complement strand
CGCCAGCTTGTAGGCCGCGGTCGCGTCCTGCTTGTCGAGGGTCTCGAAGCGGCGCGCCAGCTCGGCGGGCGCTTCGCCGTCGCCCGCATGGGCAACGCGCGTCGGGGCGCCGAGGAGGGAAGAAGAAGCAAGCGCCAGAAGGGCGCAGAGCATGAACCCGAGGGGTCGGGACATGGGGACTCCAGTCTTGCGGGGGTGCGTGAGGGTTCCGTTTCGCGACGGGATGCGGCCCGCCATGCCTTGAAACGCCGCCGAACGCGCTAGGTTACACTTCCCTTCGCGCGGCTTCACCGGATCCGGCCCCAGGTTCGCCGCGCAGCCCAGGAGGATCGCATGAGGACCTACGTCACATTCGTTGGATTGGCCGCCTTGCTGGCCGCCAGCAGCCTGTTCAGCGGAGACGCAGCCCGCGCTGAAGACGACGACCAGAGCGCTCACGGGGTGTGGGCCGTTGACATTCGCGTCGTGCGCGTCGATCCGGCCTACGCCGCGGGCGCCGAAGCCGCGAGTCCCTTTGCGGAGCGCTCGGGTACGACGATTGCCCTCCCCTGGCCTGAGATCCTGACCCGCCTGAAGAAGCGCGGCGCTACGACCCTGCTCTGTGATGCCCGCGCCACGGCGCTGGAGGGCATGAAGTGCCAGCTGACGGAAGAGAGCGCGCTCCCCCGCCTGGGACTGATCTCCGAGGACAAGAACAACCAGCAGTACCGTTCCATGACCGTGAAGACCGGCGTCAGCTACGAGCAGACGCTGCTGGATGGCCGGCTGACCTACCAGGCCCACATCAACGGCGCGCTGAGCACCGGTGGGCCCAAGGAGCCGCCGGCGCAATACACCGTCCGGTGGACGGGCGCCCACCGGGCTCTGGGCGGCGCTACGCTCGTCCTGGTCCACCGCCAGCAGATCGCGCGTCCGCCGCCCGCCGAGGCCAAGGCGCTCGAGCACTACGCCTTCATCACCTGCCGGTTCGTCCCGTCCAAGTAGGTCCTCCAAGGGACGCCCCCGGCCCTTCGGTCGGTCCAGACCGAGCCACAGCCGCCGGTCCGCGTTTCAATCGCGCCGCGCACAAGACGCCGCCGACGGGGAGATCGTCTTCCCAACGCCAAGGAGCAAACCATGTCCACCGCCACCATCGAGACCACCAAGGGCACGATCGAGCTCGAGTTCTTCGACGCCGCCGCGCCCGGCACTGTCGAGAACTTCCGCAAGCTCATCAACGACGGCTTCTACGACGGCCTGAGCTTCCACCGCTACGTCCCGGACTTCGTCATCCAGGGCGGCTGCCCGAACTCGCGCGAAGGCGCGGCGGGTCACCCCGGCACCGGCGGCCCCGGCTACACGATCAAGTGCGAGACGCAGGGCGATCTGCAGGTCCACGAGCCCTACCACCTGTCGATGGCGCACGCCGGCCCGAACACCGGTGGTAGCCAGTTCTTCATCACGCTCCGCGACACGCCGCACCTCGACGGCATGCACACCGTCTTCGGCAAGGTCACGTCGGGCAGCGATGTCGTCGATCAGATCCGCGAAGGCGATCGCATGACGAAGGTCACCTGCTCCGCGTAGCCCGTGCCCACGCCCCTACTTCGGCAGGGGCTTGACGGGACCGGACTCGATCGCGGCGCGCTCGGCGATCACCTCGTCGATCCAGCGCGGCATGTCGTGTGCCCAGCGCACGACGCCCTTGTGGAACGGGCCGCGATCGATCGCGTGGATCTCCACGCGGCTCTGGGTGCGGTCGCCGATGACCGGTAGCACGGCGACGTAGAGCGCCGTGCGGAAGTCGCCTTCGTAGGCGTCGTCGGCGGCGTCCTCGGCGCTGCGTTCCTTGGCGATCACCTCGCCCGCGCGCTCGTAGACGAACACGGCACGCACCGGATCGCCGCCAGCACCGCGCGCTTTGCGGGCGGCGGTCTCGACGATCGTCAGCATCTCGTCGCGTGCGAACGGGTACGTGCGATACGGCCCCGAGCCCCGACGATCGCGCAGCTCGGAGATCGTGCCCGACTGCAGCGTCAGCACGGTCTCGGCGGCCTCGCGTACCCTGTCGCTCACGCAACCCGCGAGCGTGCCTGCCACGAGGCAGAGCACCAGGGTTCGAAGCACGCGGCGCGTCATGCGCCGAGCCCTTCGAGCGTGACGACGGCCAGGGCCTCGATGCCGTCGGCGCCCAGCCGTCCCCCGGCCTGGCTCTTGATGTTCACGGCGTCTGTGCCCAGCCCCAAGAGGCTCGCGAGACGCGCGCGCATGGCCTCGCGGTGGTCGCGCAAGTCGGGGCGCTGCGCATGGAGCGAGACATCCACATGCGCGGGTGCCAGCGCCCGGGCGGCAAGCTTCGCCAGGCACTCGGCGACAACCGCCGCCGAGGGGGCTTCTGCCCAGTCGGCGTCCCGGGCGGGGAAGTGGTCCTCGAGATCCCCGAGGCCCGCGGCCCCAAGCAAGGCGTCGGCCACGGCCCGCAGCAGGGCGTCGGCGTCGGACGGGCCGCGCAGCCCCCAAGCGCCCGGCACCTTGACGCCCCCGAGCATCAAGACCCGCGAGGGGTCGAACCCATAACCACAACTCCCGATGCCGACGCGCATGCTCCTCCTGAAGCGGCAGTCTACGCCGTACCATGGGCGGATGCCCGCCTCCGACGACTGCCGCCGCATCCTCGGAATCGACCCCGGCACCCGCGCCGTGGGCTGGGGGGTCGTCGAACGCGCCGGCCCCCGGCTCGTCGAGATCGCCCACGGCACCCTGCGCGCCAAGGCCACACTGCCCATCGAGGAACGCCTCGCGATCCTCGCGGCTGGCCTGCGCACCGTCCTCGCCACCCATGCACCCCGCGAGGCCGCCATCGAGGAGGTCTTCTACGGCCGAGACGCCCGGGCCGCCCAGCGGCTGGGCGAGGCACGCGGCGCCCTGCTCCTCGTCCTGGCCGAAGCCGAGCTCCCGGTAGCCCACTACGCCAACAATGTCGTCAAGAAGGCCGTCACCGGCCAGGGCCGCGCGACGAAGGAACAGGTGAGCCTCATGCTGCGCCGCGTCCTGGCTCTGGAGGCGAGGCCGCACTCGCTGGACGCCTCCGACGCGCTGGCGCTCGCCGTCTGCCACCATCAGCGCCCGGACCTGCCCGGCGGCGGCGCCGCCGGTGTCCCCGCCCGCCTCACCGCCGCCATCGACGCCGCACGCCGCAAGGACCGGGACCGGCGGCGCCTGCGCTAAGGCGGCATTTGCTCCGTGGTGTCGCCCATCCGGCTACAGTGGCCACCCTCGCACCCGCCCCCGGAGAGTTCGTCGCCCATGCCGTGGCATCCACCACTTGCGTCCAGTGCCTCCCATCGTGCCTCGCAGAAGGCAGAACCCCGCGCGACGCCCCGGCAAGGACCGTGCCTCGCAAGCCACGCGGTGCCCGTGTTGATGCTGCTGGGAACGGGCGTCTGCTTCGGCAAGGGCGCCCTCGTCGCCACGGGCGCACTGGGCGTCGGCTTGGCCGGTGATCTCGCCGCTGCCGCGTACCTGCTCGTCGCCGAGATCCTCGCCGTGCTGGGTTCGGCGACGGAGGTCGCACTCGAGCGTCACAGCCGAAGCCGCGTCCTCGCACTCGCCGAGTCGCGCGGCATCGAGGAGCAGACCGCGCAACGGTTCTCGCTGCTGCCGACCTTCGAGCTGACCGCCCGACTCGTGCGCTTCCTCGGCCACGCGCTCCTGGTGACGGGCATCGCCTACCTCGCGTTCCGCGGTCACCTTCCGGCAAACGCCACCGCCGCCGACATCCCGTGGTCGACGTTCGGCATCGTGCTCGCCATCCTCTTTGGGCTGACGTTCCTGGTCAACGGTGTGCTCGTTCGGCTCCTGGTGGCGCGGCGTGCCAATCGCGTACTCCTTGCGGCACTGCCCTACCTCGGCGTGATGCGCTGGGTGACGTACCCGCTCAGGCTCCCGCTGGTCCTCATCGTCAAGCTCCTCTTCCGCGTCGACCTCGATGCTGCGGCACCGTCGCCGCGGGAGGAGATCCTCGAGACCGTCGAGGAGGGCGAACGCGAGGGCAGCTTCACGCCGGAAGAGGCGGACATGATCGAATCCATCATCGAGATGGAGCGCTCGCTCGTGAAGGACGTCCTCACGCCCCGCGCGGACGTGGTCATGATCCAGGCCGATGCCAGCCTCGAT
>JAJDEM010000110.1 GCA_029259795.1 Planctomycetota bacterium | reverse complement strand
GCTGTGGCCGTGGGGCACCTCGAAGTCGAAGCGGTCGTAGATGGAGTAGGGCGCGTCGCGGCGAAGATCCCAGTCGACGCCCGCCGCCCGCAGCGCAGGCCCCGTCACACCCCAGGCGGCGGCCGTGGCCGGATCGATGATCCCCACCCCGAACGTGCGTTCCTGGAAGATCCGGTTGTGAAGCAGGAGGGTGTTGTACTCAGGCAAGCGCTTCTCGACCGAGGCGAGGAACGCATGGAGCTCGTCGAGCCAGTCGGCCGTCATGTCGCGCTTGACGCCGCCGATGCGAACGAAGTGGTAGAGGAGCCGGCCGCCCGAAATGTGATCGAGGAGATCCATCCCCCGCTCGCGCTCGCGGAATTGGTGCAGGAACGGGGTGAAGGCGCCCAGGTCCAGGCCGTAGACACCGATGGCCATGATGTGACTGAGGACGCGCTGGATCTCGGCAACGATGATGCGGATGTACTCCGCACGCTCCGGGATCTCGATCTCGCCAAGCCGCTCGATCGCGATACACCCGATGTGCTCGTTGCACATCGCCGAGAGGTAGTCCATCCGGTCGAGGTACGGGATCCACTGATAGAAGGGGACGCTCTCGCCGATCTTCTCGACGCAGCGGTGGATGTTGCCGACGTGCGGCTGCAGCGCGCGCACGTACTCACCATCCGTACGCACCGCCACGCGCAGCACGCCGTGCGTCGCGGGGTGCTGCGGCCCCATGTTGAAGACCATCTCCTCCGTGCGGACGTCGCGCCCCACGGCCTCCTGGCGCTCGTGGAACTCCACCGCCCCGGCCGGCTCGCCGCCGCGGGTCAGGTCCGGGGTGCCGTCCGGCGTCACGCCCGGCAGGTTGTCGGCTTCCGAAGTGCTCACATGCCCTCCGGGGGGATGATCGGCACGCCGTGATAGCTCGCGGGGTACTCCCAGTCCTTGCGCAGCGGGTGGCCCGGCCAGTCCTCGGGCAGCAGGATGCGCGGCAACTCGGCGCGGCCCGTGAAGCGGACGCCCATGAGGTCCCACGTCTCGCGCTCGTGCCAGTCCGCGCCCACCCAGATGTCCATCACGGTGGGCACCTCGGGCTTGGCAAGCGGCACGGCAACCTTCAAGGCGAGGAAGGGATCGTTCTTCTCGGCGCGCGTCCGGTAGCTCGGGTCCTGCCTGACGACGTAGGACGCCAGGTGATAGACCACATCGATCTGCGCCTCGCCGTCCGCCGGCGCCGGCCACTCGACGCCCGAGATCAGGTGGCAGCAGTCGTAGCGCAGCGCTGGGTCGTCGCGCAGCAACCGGCAGACGGCGCGAAGCGACTGCGGGGTGACGCCGATCCAGGGGTGCTTGCCCCCCATCTCGACCTCGACCACGGCGTCGGGCACCGCCGCGCGAATGGCCGCCAGCGCGGCAGCGGTCACCGGGTCTGCGGCAGCCAGCTCGGCCGGGGCGTTGGCCATGGGGTCGCTCGTGTCAGCCATCAGGCGGCGCTGGTGCCCTCTCCCTCCGGCGCCTCTGCGCCGGAGTCGTTGGCGCCGGCGTGTCCGTCATCCCCGTCCGTCGCCGTGGCGAGGTCCGGCAGCGTGTCGCCGCCGCGCTCCTGGATGCGGAACTGCAGCTTGCGAATCGCGTCGATCAAGGCCTCGGGGCGCGGCGGGCAGCCGGGCAGGTAGATGTCGACGGGCACGATCAAGTCGACCCCTTGCACGACGTGGTAGCCGAAGCGCGAGTACGGGCCACCGCCGATGACGCACGCGCCCATGGCGATGACGTACTTCGGATCGGGCATCTGCTCCCACAGGCGACGCAAGCGCGGCGCCATCTTGTGACTCAACGTGCCGGCCACGATCATGAGGTCGCTCTGCCGCGGCGAGGCGCGGAACACGCCGGCACCGAAGCGATCGAGGTCGTACTTGGTGGCGGCCGTCGCCATCATCTCCATCGCGCAGCACGCGAGGCCGAACGCCATCGGCCAGAGCGCGTGGCGCCGCCCCCAGTCCTTGACCCACTGGACCTTGGTGAGGATCACCGACTGCTGCAGCTCGGGATCGAGCAGGCTCTCCCCCGGGATGATGCTGGGGCTATGGCCCCTCGCGAGGACCTGCGGGGCGTCGTCAGGCATCGGGCCCTCCTTGCTTGGTCTCGTCGATGGTGACGCGCGTGCGGACGTCCGGCTCGACCTCGACCCGCGCGCTGCTGGTCTTCGCCCAGTCGATATCGCCGCGCGCCCAGACGTAAACGAGGCCGACCATCAGGATGGCGATGAAGGTCCCGGCCTCGATCAGCGCGATCGCCCCGTCGCCGCTCTCGACCAGATCGCGGAACACGGCGGCCCAGGGGAAGAGGAGGGCGATCTCGACGTCGAACACGACGAACATCAGGGCGACGGTGTAGAAGCGGATGTCGAAGCGGATCCACGCGGGACCGATGGTCGGCTCCCCGCACTCGTAGATCGCCACCTTGCCCGGCGCGAAGGTGCTCTTGGGGCGGAGTAGGCGTGCGAGCAGAAGATTCGCGACGACGAAGCCCGCCGCGAAGACGGTGAAGACGAGGACATTGGCGAGCTCGAAGTACACCGTGGCGATCCGTGGGCTGGGGTTCGGCCGCGAGGGCAGGAGCGTAGCAAGCCCCCCCCCTCCTCCGAGCCGAAACCGGGGCCGAATCCGGGCCCGAATCCGAGGCTGCGAGCGGAAGGCATGGTCCTACCCGTGTGTACGATGCGCACTTCCCCTAGGAGCAGACCTGCCATGCTGAATGCCCGACCGCCTCGCCTTGCCGCCGCGCCGCTGCGTGCCCGATCCTCTGCAGGCCGTTCCACGACAGCCATGGTCCGTCTCGTGCTGCTCGGCGCCGTCCTGGCCCTCGTAGCCCTGCCCAGCGCCCCCGCAGCCGCCGCGCCGACCCAGTTCCCGGGCGTCGAGATGGTCGAGGCCTGGCCCGACGTCGAGTTCAGCGAACCGATCGACGTCGCCCACGGGGCCGATGGGACCGACATGCTCTACGTCGCGGAGCAGAAGGGCCTCATCAAGGCGATTCGCAAGTACCGGGGCATCGGCGCGGTGCCGCGCCCGACGGTCCTCCTGGACCTGCGCGCGAAGGTCTACGCCCGCTCCCAGGGCGGGTTGCTGGCCATCGCCTGCCACCCGCGGTTCAAGACCAACGGCTTGATGTACGTCAGCTACCTGGCCAAGAACCCGAAACCGGGCCCCCAGGGTCTCGCGTTCAAGCTGGTCATCGCGGAGTACCGCGTGCGGGGTGGCAAGGCGGACCCCAAGAGCGCCCGGAGCGTGCTCGAGATCGTCAAGAGCAACGCGCAGCACCAGGGTGGCGGCATCCGCTTCGGTCCGGACAAGATGCTCTACATCGGCGTCGGCGACGCCAGGGACGAAGATACCGCCCAGAACCCGCGCTCGTTGTTCGGCAAGGTGCTCCGCATCGACCCGACGGCGGGCAATCGCAGCCGCGGCTACGGCATCCCCAAGGGCAACCCGTGGCCCTCCGTGGCTGGCGTGCGGCCCGAGATCTGGGGCTTCGGCTTCCGCAACCCGTGGCGCTTCGGCTGGGACGCGCAGGGGCGCCTCTTCACCGTCCAGCCGGGTACCAAGGGTCCCGAGTCGCGTGAGTGGGTCACGCAGGTCAAGTACGGCGGCAACCATGGCTGGCCCTACATGGAAGGCACCCGCCGGCTCAAGAGCCCGGCCAAGCCCAAGACCTTCGTTCCGTCGACGTTCGAGTACGTGCGCGGCAGCGGCGGCGCCACCGCCGGCGTCGGCGGCACCGTCTACCGGGGCGATCGCGTGAAGACGCTGCGCGGCAAGTACGTGTTCGGCGACTACATGCGCGGCGAGGTCTATTGCATCGACCTGGCGACCGTCGGCGGCTCGGACCCGGCCAAGCAGCGCGTCGTGGGCCGCAACCATCGCTCCCTCGGCGGCGTACCCGAGTTCGCGGGTCTCGGCGAGGACGAGCAGGGCGAGCTCTACTTCTGCGCCAACGAGATGGGCGCGATCTTCACCCTGGCGCCGAGTCGGTAGGCGGAGGGGTCGCGTTGGTGGCGGTTCGAGGTTCGGACGGTGCCTGCCGCGGGCGATTCCCGAATGGGTAGGCGACTCGCCGGTGTTCCGCGCTGACGCGCGGGTCGGAGGGTTCGCGTTGAGGGCGGCTTGAGGTTTGGGCGGTGCCTGCCGCGGGCGGGTGGGTGCTGGCCGGAGTTCCGCGCTGACGCGCGGGTCGGAGGGGTCGCGTTGGTTGAGGCCCGAAGCTCGGACGGTGCCTGCCGCGGGCGGGTGTCGCTGGCCGGAGTTCCGCGCTGACGCGCGGGTCGGAGGGGTCGCGTTGAGGGCGGCCCGAAGCTCGGGCGG
>JAJDEM010000109.1 GCA_029259795.1 Planctomycetota bacterium | reverse complement strand
GATCTGGATCTCGTCGCCGTCGCTCAGCTCGGCCCGGGGGGTCTTCTCGTTGTTGTGCAGGACCCCGTTGGTGGAGCCGAGGTCGGCGACGGCGTACTTGCCCGGGCTCAGCCGCCACACCTTGGCGTGGTCGCGAGAGACCCCGCGCGCCTTGGGCAGCGGGATGCTGTTGTGGGCTTCACGCCCCATGGTCACGCCTTGATCGACGTCAAAAGACGCCGCTCCAGCATTTCCGCTCACGACCACAAGTGTTGCCATGCGCGCGATCCTACGGGCCGAATCGGCGTCTCGCAATGCAGGCGGATAGGATCCCAGGGTGCCGCATCCCCGCTACCACGATCACTTCCTTCATCCCCGCGGTCAGGGCGGTCTGCCGGAGGCGACCCACACGGCCACCGTGGTCGATGCGGCGTGCGGCGACGAGCTGAGCCTGGACCTGCGGGTGGCGGACGGTCTTGTGGCCGAGGCGCGCTTTCGCGTGCGGGGCTGCTCGGGCGCGATCGCAGCGGGCAGTGCCCTGGTCAGCTTGTTGCCGGGGCGGCCCGCCGCGGCATCCGCGGTCGACCGCAGCGCCCTGGACGAGGCGCTCGGCGGGGTGCCGGCGGCCAAGCGTCATGCCCTTCGGCTCGCCACCAACGCCTTGGCGGCAGCCTTTCAGGGAAGCAGCTCCGCGACATAGATGACCGTGATGGCCACGCAGACGGCGAGCTTCAGCCCAACCCCGGCCATGGTCCCAACGAAGACGCCCCAGGCCGCCTTGGTGGCCTCGCCCTCGGTCTTGCCCACCAGGAGCTCGCCGGCCAGCGCACCGACGAAAGCGCCGATGAGCATTCCGAACGGCGGGAACACGACCATGCCGACGAGCATGCCGAGGACCGAGAGCCAGATGCCCGACTTCGAGGCGCCGTAGCGCTTCGCACCCCAGACCGGCACGACGAGGTCGATGACCGTGACGACGATCGTGAGGACGCCCAGGACGGCGAGGGTGATCCAGCCGAAGGAGTCTGCCTGGCCGTCCCGCGCCCACCAGAGGAGGAGCAGGCCGACGAAGCTGATCGGCGGGCCAGGCAGGACGGGCAGGATGCAGCCGACCAAGCCGCCGAGCAGCAGGATGATCCCGAGGATGATCAAGACGACGGACACGAGGCGGGATCATACCGCCGCGGTGGGGGCTCTCGGAGCGCCGCTCAATAGGCGCTACTCCCCGAAGAGGTCGTCGAGCGCCGAGTTGGATTCGCCGAGGAAGCCCGGCGAGGCCTCGTCGAGCACGCCGCTGCTGGCCTCGCTCCGGTCGCGCGCAGCCTCGGCCTGCTTGTTGTTGAAGATGTCCGTCAGGCGCTTCGCGGCTTCGGTGGCGTAGAGGCGCACCATGCCCACGGTCGTGTCGTCACCGAAGAGCGCGGTCAGGAGCGCACGCTCGGCCACGAGCGAGAGTTGCAGGTTGCGACCCTTGCCCTGGTGGAACAGCGCTGTGAACTCATCCTCACCGAACTGTTGCGCGAGCAGCTTGGTCGCGGCAAAGGAGCCGGCGACGAGGGCGCTGATCGTGTCGAGGTCGACGCTCTGGGTCTCACCACGCGAGGTGATCATGTGGCCGTCCTTGTCGACGAGCAATGCGCAGTGGGCGCCGCTCTTCTTCAGGAAGGCGTCGAGGATCGCCTGGAGGGAATCGATGTCCTCTTCGTAGAACACAAGGGCTTCGTCGCGGAGGCTTTGGTCGCTTCGGCTGGTCATGGGAGGAGTCTCTTTCTCTGTTCTCGTTGTCGAGAGCGGCCTGGCCTAGAACTTGGTTACGACGAAGAAGAGCAAGCCGCCGATCAGCGCGGCGAGGCCCAGGAAGATGTAGACCTTCGAGTTCTGACCTGCGTTCAGGTCCTTGACGGTCACGACGCGGTCCTGAAGGGCACGCGGCTTGTACGTCGGAGCGCTCGGCGGCGGCACCTGGCCACTGTGGGCGGGGGGCGTGCCTCCGGCGGGCGGGAGGTCGGTCGGCGTGGGAACGCTTGACTGGCTGGGCAGGCCATCACCGGGGCGCACGCCGCCCGCGGGGGGCGAGGCCGGCGGCTGGCTCGACTGCGGCGCGCTGGACGCCTGGGCGCCTGCGGCGACGGGCGTCGGCGCCGGGGCGGCAACGGCCTGCTTCTGACGCGCGGCCTTGCGCGGCGAGCGCTGCCGGGCGGTTGCAAGACCGCCCTTGTTCACGCTCTCGAGCACCATGGAGGCGAGGAGCTTGAGCGTCGGGAAGATGCCCTCGCCCTTTGTCGCGACGGCCTCGGACATGGGGAAACCGTGCGGGTTGAGTTCCTGCTCGAGTTCCTCGACCGTCATGGCGTCCTCGAGGTCGCGCTTGTTGTACTGAATGACGATCGGCACGTCCTTGACGGTCTTGCCCATCTCCTTGAGGTTGTCCTCCAGGTCGGCAAGCGACTCCTTGTTCTCGCGCAGCTTCTCGCGGCTGGAGTCGGCGACGAACACGATGCCGTCTACACCCTGCAGCACGAGGCGCCGGGTGGACTTGTAGTAGATCTGCCCCGGCACCGTGTAGAGCTGGAACTTCGTGCTGATGCCGGCGATCTGACCGAGGTCGAGGGGCATGTAGTCGAAGTAGAGCGTGCGCTCGCCGGTCGTGGCGATGCTCGTCAACTCGCCGCGATGATCATCGGGAGCCTTGGCGTGGACCAGCTCAAGGTTCGTCGTCTTCCCCGACATGCCGGGGCCGTAGTAGACGATTTTGCACTGGATCTCCTTCTGGGCGAAGTTGATCTGGACCATGGTTGACGTACTCCGTGAGTGAGCGAGACGGGGGGTGGCCGCGCGCAGGCGGCCTTACTGGAGGGCCAAGCCGGAAGCGCGAACGAGCTTCTTGGCGGCGCTCTGGATTTCGATGCTGCCCGGACCGATTTCCAGCCGCGCGCCCACGAGGACGAGCAGGTAGAGAGGGCCGGCCTCGGCGAGAACAACCTTGCCGTTCTCTGCCGCGATTTCGATATGCGAGAAGGACTCGATGTCCGACGCGCGCAGGGTGGCTCCGACGTCGGTGACGAGCGCAGCGCCGAGGGCAGCGAGCCGCTCGACGTCAACGCCATCGCGTACATCGGAGGCGACGAGCATCCCGTCGCGAGCAACCACGAGGGAGCCGCGCGAGCTGATCGCGTCGTTCAAGTCCTGAAGGATGGTCTTCATACGGCACCTCCGCAGACGCTCTCGAGCGCGACGGAGAGGCGATCCCACATGCGCACCGGCTCCTCGGAGCGCGCGCCGCGGACCCCGACCATGACGTTGCCGACGCGGCCGACGACCACGTTGCCGGTAGCGCCGCGGATCGTGCAGCGCTTGAACTTGCCCATGTCGAACTCGGTCGCTTGCGGGAAGACCTTGCGGCCCACGGTGCGCACGACGTCGATGAAGGTCTTGCCCGCGCTGGTCGGCTGGATCAGCGTACCTGCGGACTCTTCGCCGGCACCGCCGGCGGTGGCGTGGGTGACCACGCTGCCGTCGCGCCGCAGGATGACGATCTCTTCCATCGTGCCCTGGTCCAGAAGGCGCTGTGCGACGGGCTCGGCCCGCTCCTCGCTTACGTAGGTCTTGCCCGTCTGGCGCTTGGTCAGCGGCCAGTCTTCCGGGTCGCGGACCAGCTCGCCTTCGACCTCGATGCGCTCGAAGAGACCATCGAGGCGCTCCTCGGCGTCTTCGTCTGCCACGCGCTCCATGACCTCGAACGTGGCGAGCATCTCGGGCGTCTCCGGTGCCATGCAGCGCAGCGCGCTGAGGACCGTCGCCAACGAGCGGTCGGCGCCGATGCAGAAGAACAGCTCGGCCAGGAGCGTGCGCGGACGCAGCGCCATGGCGTTGAGGTTGCAGGCCTGCACGAGGTGGCCGTGAGCCGAGTACCCGTGGCGGGCACTGAAGTCGTCGAGGAAGGCCTCGAGGTCCATCTCACCGAGTACGAGATGCGGGTTGTCGCGGGACGGGTGGGCCTCGCAGTAGCGCTCCGCGCGACGGCGTGCCTCGTCGGGCAACTCGAGCTCTTGGTAGAGCTTGATGAGCTCCTCGTAGGCGATCGGATCGCCCGAGGCATCGATGCGGCCTTCGAGGCGGCGCATTGTCTTGTGGGCGCGTGCACGGCGCAGCGAGAGCCGGAGATCAAGCAGCGAGCTGCTGCCAGGGAACTTCTCGAGGCCGAGCTCGACAATCCGAGCCGCCTCCTCGAGCTTTCCGGCAGCCAGCTTCTTCCGCGTTCGATCTACGAACGCGGCCACTGTGCGGCCTCCAAACCAGCTTGCGATACGTTCCACGCCGTCTCCTTGGTGCGTTGCTTCGAAGCCTTCGCGCACCGTTGGGTCAAGGGCCTATCGGCAAGGCGGGGGCTTGGAATGAAGCCTGCATCCGCGATCCATCAGACGTCGAAGGCGACGAGGCGGCCGTTGACAAGCACGTAGAGGCCGCCACCGATCCGGATCGGGCGCCTCTGTGCCCGGCCGCCCAGAGGGGCCGTCCAGCTGGCCTGCTTGGGTTCCGATAGGCTTACAGCGCGCATGCGGCCATCGACGCTGGCGCCGAAGAGGCTGCCCCCGCCACCGCCGATGCGGTCCACGTCCTCGCCGAGGCCGGAGACCGATACCGGGGCCTTGGCGCCCGTGGCAAGCCACCGGACGCTGCCGGTCGCTTCGATCCAGGCAACGCCCGCGGGCTCGACCCAGGCCGCGCGAGTGATGTTGGGCTGGGCGTCGCCGAGAACGCGGATGGTCCCGTCGACGCCGACGACGCGGCAGCCGCGGGCGCCGCCGCCGAGCAGCAGCACTTCCTCGCCGAAGGGCAGCGCGAGGATGGCGCCAGCGGCGGTGGGTGCGAGAGGTTCGTAGTCGCCGTTCTCCGGATCGATGCGGTAGGAGGCGCCATCCGTCCGTGCGACCAGCAGGCCGAGCGGGCTCGGGAAGGGGGGCTGGGTGGGCAGTCCGCCCAGTTCGCAGCGCCAGTCGCGCGTGCCGTCGCCAAGCTTCCGGGCGTACACGTTGCCGACCTCGTCGACGAGAATCAGCCGGCCCGAGACCACGATCGGGGCGCGCTCGATGCGGCCGATGGTGATGAAGTCCCACGGGACGCTGGTCTTGGGACGGACGGTGAGCGTGCGATGGCCCGTGACATGCCACGCAATGTCGCCGATACGACCGGCCATGCGAATGCCATCCCGCTCCGGCGGCATCCGCGCGCCGGGCATCAGCTGGCCGTCGGACGGCTCGGCTGCGTAGACCAGGTGGCCTCGATTGCCTGCGACAAGCGGCATCGTCGAGGAGGCCCAGAGTGCGTAGAAGTGATCCGTCGGGTCGCCGATGGTCCAGCGGGGTCCCGCCGGCAG
Organism: Planctomycetota bacterium; assembly: GCA_029259795.1. GTDB lineage: Bacteria > Planctomycetota > PLA2 > PLA2 > JAEUHO01 > JAHEIK01. The sequence goes on along the minus strand of JAJDEM010000109.1, from coordinate 8,553 downwards.
GGTCGCGCTGATCGCGGGCTCGTAGCTTGCGAGCGACGCCGGGTCGCGGCGCATCTGGTTGAACTCGGGCAGGCGGGTGATCGAGGGCACGCGACCGGGCATGCGCAGCCGCACCACGGGGTACTGGATGACGGCGTCCTTCTTGTTGCTGTCGACGGCGAAGGGGCTGTAGGTGAGCAGGCACGGCGTGCGGAGGCCGGTGTCCTCGCCCGAGAGCCAGACCTCGGCACCCTTCGGCTCCGAGGTGACGCGTACGGGAAACGCCAGCTGCCGGGTGAGGTCCGAGTCGTAGAGCGCGTCCTCGCCGGTGACGCTCTCGAGGCCGGCTTGGAAGGCGCCCTGCAAGTCGCCGGCGGCCGTGAGGGCCTCCATGCGGGCTTGCAGCGCCTTGAAGCGCTCGATGTACTCCCGGACGTTGTCCAGTCGACGGGTGACGTCGGTGTGCGTGTTGGCGTCGTCGAACGAGAGCGTCCAGGCGGTACGCAGGCGGCGGGCAGCCGCCTCGAAGTGGCCAGCACTGTGGTGTTCCTGGGCCTCGCCCAGCGCGGTGCGCGCCTGGGCCGCGAGCTGCTGCACGGCCTGCTTTGCCTGGTCCTGGAGTAGGGCGCTGCGCTGCTCGAAGCGTGCGAGCTCCTCCTTGTGCTGCGTGACCTGGCCAGCGGCCTGACCGCTGTCGATCGCAGCCGCGTAGTCACGGATCGGTCCCACCGCGGCGGCCAGGATGGCCGTCACCTCGGCGCGCATGGCGGCTGCGCGGGTGGCGACCTCCTCGTCGATCAGGCCATCCTTCTCGATGGTGTCGATGTAGGCGCGGAAGGCATCGACGGCGGCACGTCCACGGGTCTCGGCCCGGTCGATGGCGTCGGTGGCGACCGCGCGGCCATCCACGAGCTCGGTGGAGGCTGTGTCCTGATAGCCAAACCACGCCACGCCGGCTGCGGAGGCCACGCCGCCGAGCGCCAGCAGGATCAGCGCGATCCGGGCCCTGTGGCCGCGGCGCTTGCGTACACCTTCGAGCTCGGCCTTGCGGCGACGCGCGTCCGCGTGGCCGGGGTCGAGTTCGAGGGCGCGGCGCAGCAACTGGCGTGCGGGGGCCGTCCGGTCGGTTGCGATCAGGTCTTCGGCGCGCCGGTAGAGCGCATCCGCCGCTTCGCGGCGGGCCCCGCCGGCGGCGTAGAGATCGGCAAGCAGGACACCATCCTCGGGCGGCGCATCGCCGCTCTCGATGAAGCCCTGCAGGCGAACGGCCGCGTCCGCGGGCCTGCCGCTGGTCGTCGCCGCCGTGATGAGGTCGCGTAGTGCATAGGCGGCCTCGCTGCGATAGTCCTGGAGCCAGGGCCGGCGACGCAGGTAGTAGTCGCACGCGCGCGCTGCCGTGGCCAAGTCGCCACCGCGCAGCCGCAGGGCGCGTGTGAGTGCTTCGAACACAGCGGGCGCGTCGTCGTCGTCGCTCAGCGCCGCGTAGGTATCGAGCTCGGCCGCGGCAGCCGCCGGATTGTCAGAGGCCTCGAGGGCATCGGCGAGTCGCAGGCGCACCTGGATGGTGGCGTCGCCGCGATCGATACAGCGCTGGAAGATCGCAACGGTTGCAGCCGCGTCGCCACGCGAGAGCATGTCCTCGGCGCGATGGACGAGGTCGTCCGTCGGCACGGCGCGAATCCCGCCGCCTTCAAAGAGCGTGGCGGCGATCTGCATGACCGCGTAGTGCGTTGCATGCGTCGTCTCGGCGATCGCCTCGAGGCTGCGGCGGCCATCGATGAGCGGCGTCACGGTCGCGGCGAGCTCAGGGTCGATGGCTTCGTGTTCGGTGAGGTCCACGGCGATGCCGGTCCCCTCGTAGATCTCGCTGATCCCGGGCACTACGCCGATCACGGTGTTCCAGTGGTCGAGCATGCGCGCGAGGTCGAGGAGCAGGCTCTCGACGGGCAGCAGCGGCTGGATCGGGCGGCCTTCGGAGCCGTCCGCGTGCAGGGCCTTGCCCTCGACGAACTCAAAGCCGGCTACGGCGGTCGACTGGCACTCGAAGAGTTGCTCCACGACGGCGCCCCGGTGGAGCTCCTGGGCGCGATCCTTGTCGATCAGGCCCATGGTCTCGAGGACCGCGCCAAGGTTGCGGCCGGACTCCTCCTGGCGGGTGGCGGCCGCGCTGAGGGCCTTCTCATCGGCGAGCTGGTAGTAGCGCGCCATGCGGGCCACGGAGGCGGAGATCCCCGGATCCTGTTCGAGGAAGGTCAGGCGTCCCTGATCGAGAAAGATCGTACGGGCCCCAGACTCGCCTTCGAGGACGAGGGTTCCTTCCTTCTGATTGAACGCGAGCATCTGAAGTAGCTCGCACAGGTTGAAGGTCTCGAGGGTGCCCTTGATGCTCACGTGTCACTCCGAGTCGCCCGCGTTGCGGGGCCGAGTCTGGGGGCGTACACTGGCCCCGCAGTCCTCGACGCCACCCCTATCGGCGCTCAGCCCCTCGGGGGTGTAGGGCTGTCATCCGCCCCCCTCAGAGCCCAGAACCATGAGCTTTCCGAACCCCCTCCGCCCGGTGACCTCCCGCCTCGCTGCGGCGATCTGGTCGTGGTGTGGCCATCGCCGGCTCCGTCGGGGCGACCATCGGGGGGCGATTCAGGCCTTTCATCGGGCCCTGGCCCGGCGCCCCGAGGACTTTCAGCCCTTGATGGATGTGGCCCAGGCCCATCTCCACGCACGGGAGATCGAGGAGGCCCGGCGCTTCCTTGCCCAGGCTCGCGAGACCGACCCCACCCGCTACGACTTGCGGGCTGCGGCGATCCTCGCCCGCTGCGGCTACGACCTCGAGAGCGTCTGCCGCCCGCAGCCCGCGCCGCGTCCGGCACCCGTGGCCCAGGCCGCGCGGCCGCTCGCCCGGGGCGTCACGGCCGAGAGTCTGCCGTATGGCGACTGCCAGGACGTCGATGAGTACGCGCGCTTCCGCGCGATGCCCCCGATCACGCCGGCGGAGATCGCCACGACCGACTGGGACGCCATCATCGGCGACCTCATGGACGACTAGCTGGCCCGGGGCTGGTAGCGCGTTGTTCGGTCGGTCCCGCGGCGTCACGCAGGGACCCCCACCGCCCGCGGAGTGCCAACGGCGGGTCATCCGTGGCGGATCAGCCGAGGCGGGTCGTCCGAGGGGGGGCGGCTGCGGTCAAACCGGGTACGCTCGCCAACGTTCCACCGAGGGCAGAGCCGCCCACCCCGAGGACGTCCACGTGAAGATCTTCGAGCCGCACATCCATCTCTACGCGCGCACGACCGACGACTACGAGCGACTCGCGCTCTGCGGCGTCCGCGCCGTGGTCGAGCCGTCCTTCTGGCTCGGCCAGCCGCGCACGGCCATCGGCACCTTCGTCGACTACTGGGCGGCCATCGGCGGCTACGAGCACCAGCGCGCGGCCGGCTTCATGATCGACCAGTACCACACGATCAGCGTCAACCCACGCGAGGCGAACGACGAGGGCCTCGCGACCGAGGCGCTCTCGGCCATGCTGCCCTTCCTCGAGCACGAGCGCTGCGTCGCCGTGGGCGAGATCGGCTACGACGACATTACCGACGCCGAAGAGCGCATCATGATCGCCCAGATCTCGATGGCCATCGAGCGCGACATGCCGCTGTTGATCCACTCACCCCACCGCGAGAAGCGCGCCGGGACGCAGCGCAACTTCGACATCCTGCGCGAAATGGGCGTGAGCCCCGACAAGGTCCTCTACGACCACAACACCGAAGAGACGATGGACATCGTCCGCGACTTCGGCTGCTGGGCGGGCATGACGGTCTACCCCGGGACCAAGCTCTCGCCGGCGCGTGCGGCGAACATCCTCGACATGTACGGCCACGAGCGCTGCATGATCAACAGCAGCGCCGACTGGGGCATCAGCGACCCGCTCATGGTGCCCAAGACCATCCTCGAGCTGCGCCGCCGCGGCTGGCAGGACGAGAACATCGAGACCCTCGTCTGGGACAACCCGCGCGACTTCTACGCCCAGTCGGGCCGCCTCCAGGCCCCGACGCTGGATGTGGAGGCCGAGGTTCCCGCCGTCGTCTGAACCGCCGCCCGCGCCCTCCGTTGGCAGATGCAGGCCCGAGATGTGTTTGGGCTGCGGAGGTGAGCGATGCGCGGATTCCGATGGTCTCTACTCGTCCTGTTCCTGGTGCTTCTGGGCGCCCCCGCGACCGTCGCGGATGAAGGGGAGGCCCGCCACGAGGCCTCCGCCGTCGCCGAGAAGGCGCTCGCCGTCTTGAAGCTGCGCATGGACGCCCGCATCAAGGAGGGCGAAGTGCTCGCCAAGGCCGGGCGTCTCGAGGAGGCACTCGAGGCCTACCGCAGCGTCGGTGATCTCTACGACCGCGGCATGGTCGACGTCCGTCGCCTGGTCGCGGCCCTCGGCACGAGCCCGGCTTCGCCGGCCCAGGCGCCGGAGGCCCCGGACGCCCTCGGGCTGCGCGGCGGCGTCGGCGGCGCCTTCAAGGGCCGCTCCGGTCACCGCACGAGCCGGGAGTCGCCGCGCGTCAGCAAGGCCATCGACGCCGCGCTCACCTGGCTCGCCGCGCACCAGGGTCGCAACGGTCTCTGGGGAGCGGCGGACTTCGCCAACTGGTGCAATGGGCATCCGATCACCGAAGCGGCGAAGCGCCCCGACGGCGCCGGGCAGGCCGTCAACGATGTTGGCGTCTCCGGCCTCGCTGTGTGCGCCTTCCTCGGTGCGGGCCATACGCACCAGGGCCGGCATCCGTTCAACAAGGTGGTCAGCCGGGCCTTGCGCGCCCTGAAGAACGCGCAGGACGCCGAGGGCTGCTTCGGCCCGCGCAGCTCCCAGCAGTTCATCTATGGGCACGCGACTGCATCCTTGGCCATGATCGAGGCCTACGGCATGACCGGGAGTCCGATCTTCAAGGGCTCCGCGCAGCGTGCATTGGACTTCATCGCCGCCTCGCAGAACCCGTACCTGGGCTGGCGCTATGGCGTGCGTCCCGGCGACAACGACACCTCGGTCACCACGTGGATGGTCATGTGCCTCAAGAGTGCGGCCTTGATCAACCAGTCGGCGCTCAAGCGCGGCAAGCCTGCTCCGCTCGCCGTCAACCTCGGGGCCTTCCAAGGCGCCCGGGCATGGATCGAGAAGGTCACCGATCCGGACTACGGCCGCGTGGGCTACAACCAGCGCGGCTCGGGACCGGCCCGCGCGAAAGCGATGCTGGACCGCTTCCCGGCTGACAAGTCCGAGGCCATGACCGCCGCAGGCATGCTGGTACGCATCTACACGGGTGAGGACCCGCGCAAGAGCAAGATGATCCAGCTCGGCGCCGGGCTCTGCGCCAAGTTGCCGCCCGTGTGGAACCCCGCCGACGGCTCGATCGACATGACCTACTGGTACTACGGCACACTCGCCATGTTCCAGGTGGGGGGCAAGCACTGGAAGACCTGGGCTTCGCACATGGACGCGGCGTTCCTCCGCACGCAGCGTGCGGACACCGAGGCCTGCGGATTCAAGGGCTCGTGGGACCCCATCGGCCCCTGGGGGCCCAACGGCGGCCGCGTCTACTCGACGGCCATGATGTGCCTCTGCCTCGAGGTCTACGCCCGCTACGACAGGGTCTTCAAGGGCGACAAGTAGGGACGCCCCGGCCAACACCCCATACTCCGCAAGCCGCCGGGTAGAACCGGCGGCACGGAGGACGCAGCATGGCGGACGAGCGCGCGAGCGGGCAGGGCACGGGCGGACAGGGGTTTTCGACGCGGGCCATCCATGGAGGCCAGCGACCGGACCCGACCACGGGCGCGGTCATGACGCCGGTCTACCTGACCTCGACGTACGTCCAGGACGCCCCCGGGGTCCACAAGGGCTACGACTACTCCCGCAGCATCAACCCGACGCGTCAGGCGCTCGAGGGCAACGTGGCGGCGATCGAGGGCGGCACGGCCGGCATCGCCTTCGCCTCCGGTCTCGCCGCCACCCACGGCGTGCTCAGCTTGCTCAAGGCGGGCGACCGCGTGTTGCTGGGCCACGACGTCTATGGCGGCACCTACCGCCTGCTCGATCAGGTCATGAGCCAGCAGGGGCTCACCTTCGATGTGGTCGACACGACGGACCTCGCGGCGGTCGACGCCGCCCTGACCAAGCCGACGCAGCTCGTCTGGTTCGAGACGCCCACCAACCCGCTGCTGCATGTGAGTGACATCGCCGCGGTCTGCGCGAAGGCGCGTGCAGCGGGCGCGCTGGCCGTCGTCGACAACACCTTCGCGACGCCCTACCTCCAGACCCCGTTGGCGCTGGGTGCGGACATCGTCGTCCACAGCACCACCAAGTACCTCGGCGGCCACAGCGACGTCGTGGGGGGGATGGCCGTGACGGCCGATGACGGCCTCGCCGAGCGGCTGCGGTTCCTGCAAAACGCCATTGGGGCCGTGCCCGGTCCGCTGGACTGCTTCCTCGTGATGCGGGGCATCAAGACTCTCGCCGTCCGCCTCGAGCGCCACTGCGACAATGCCGAGGCCGTGGCCGACTGGCTGGGCGCCAACGCCCACGTTCGTCAGGTGTTCTATCCCGGGCGGAGCGACCACCCCGGCCACACGGTCGCCAAGGGGCAGATGCGGCGCTTCGGGGGCATGGTCTCCTTCGACCTGGACGCCGACTTGGAGACCGCCCGCCGACTCGCCTCGGAGACGCATCTCTTCGCCTTGGCGGAGAGTCTGGGCGGCGTCGAGAGCCTCCTGGATCACCCGGCGAGCATGACCCACGGCTCCGTTCCGCGGGAAGACCGCCTCAAGCACGGCTTCACGGATGGCCTCCTGCGTCTGTCCGTGGGCATCGAAGATCTGCAGGATCTTCTCGGGGACTTGGAACAGGCCTTCGACAAGGCCTTCGCCTGATTCCCGACTGGGGCTACCCTTCGCGCTTCCCGTCAGGAATCGGAGCGAAGCCATGGCTGTCAACCGCCGTCTCGTCAAGAAGGCCAACCACGGCAAGCGTCCCTGCAGCCCCAAGCGGCAAAAAACGAAGCGCATCAAAACCCCCCGCTAACGACGGCGGGTTCGACCTCGCTCCGTAGGGATGTGCTGCGCGCCGCGATGGGCGCGGGCCGAGCGCTTCATCGTCCTCGCGTGGCAACCCACGCCACGGACTCTTCATCGCACGTCCGCATCCCATCCGGCACGCCGGTGGGGTTTCGATCGGGTGTTGTGTTCGGAGTGCGGACGCGGCGAGGACGGATGGGCGTTGCCCGCGCGATCGATCGGATGGGGTTTCGATCGCGAGTTGTGTCCTGAGTGTGGACGACGCGTGCGGGGAGGGGAGCGGCCCCTGCGATCGATCGGAAGAGTGCCCTAGGCGCCCTCGGATTGCGGCGGCTTGGGCGGGGGTAGGCCGCCGCGCTTGCGGCCGCGGCCGGTGACGACGCGCAGGACCTCGAGGACGTGTTTCATGTCCTCGGGCAGCGGGGCGTTGACGGTGATGGGCCTGCCGGTGCGCGGGTGCGGGATCACCAAGCGGCTCGCGTGCAGCGGCGTGCGACGCAGGTGCACATCGCGCTCGCCACGCGGATCTGGGATGCGCCACGCCTTGCGGCGACCGTAGAGCGGATCCGCCAGCAGCGGGTGATCGAGATGCCAGAGGTGCGCGCGAATCTGGTGCGTACGTCCGGTCTCCAGCGTCAGCTCCAGCCGGGATGCGCGAACGAACACTTCGCTCGTGCGGTACCGGGTGCGGGCTGGCTTGCCATTCTTCTTGTCCACGGTGGCGCGGCCACGATGGCCGGGCGGGCTCAGCGGGGCGTCGATGATCCCCTCGGCCGGGTCGGGCACGCCTCCGACGATCGCGTCGTAGACCTTCTCGATCCCGCCCTCGGGATCCGCGAAGCGCTCCATGGTGACGCGGCGCAGCTCGTCGCCCCGTACCAGCGCGATGGCACCGGTGGTGTCCTTGTCGAGGCGGTGAACCAAGCCATAGCCCGCGAGGACGTCTTCGCGCATCAGCTCGAGGAGCGTGCGCGTGGCACCGAGGTTTGCCCCGCCGTGCACCGGAACACCAGCCGGCTTCGAGACCACCAGCAGGTCGCTGTCGCGGTAGAGCTCGACGATCTCGGTAGAGGCCTTGCCGACGTCCTTGGAGACCACGCGCTTGCGGGCGAGCTCAGGCAGCACCTGGCTCCAGATCGGAAGCTCCAGGCGATCGCCCGCCGCGAGCACGATGCCCGTCTTGCCGCGCTTGCCGTTGACGCGCACGAGACCCGCCTTGACGGCGAGGCCCAGCTCGCGCCGGGAGTACTTCGGGAAGCACTCGGCAAGGAAGACGTCCAGCCGCTGCCCCGCCAGATGGGACGGGACGCGAGCCTTGCGGCGCGTGCGGTCCTGGGGGGCTTCGGTCATCGGAGTCACTCCATGCCGGCCGGGGGCCAGGCAAGGTGGTGGGCGGAGAGGGATTCGAACCCCCGACCCCCTCGGTGTAAACGAGGTGCTCTAACCAGCTGAGCTATCCGCCCGGAGGGGCGAGCAACTCTATACCCGGAGCCGCTGGATGCTCAGTCGTCGCGCCGCCGCTTGCT
>JAJDEM010000108.1 GCA_029259795.1 Planctomycetota bacterium | reverse complement strand
GTCCTCGGCCTCGATCGAGCGCACCAACGCCACACGCTCCGAAGGACTGCCCCAGTCGCGGATCACGATCACCAGCGATCGATCCTTGGGGCGTTGCTGAGCAGCCTGCCGGCGCTTCGCCTCGTCCTTCGTGCGAGTCAGCCGGACCGACCACGGCCCGCGTGGCGCTGCGACGAACCTCGCCAGGTCGCCTTGGATCCTCTTCTGCTGCAGTCGCCCCAGGTAGCGCCCGTAATCCGCAGCGATGAGCGCGCTCCTGTCGCCCCGGCCCAATGACCGTCTGGGATCTGCTGGGCGGGCAGCCAGTGGGTCGAGGCGACGTCGAAGCCAGCAGGCCAGGCCGCGCGCAGGCCGCGCGGGATCTGGAGACTCAGCTCGTCGTCTGAGACCGCGCTCCGCGTCGGGCTTACCAGCACGACAAGCAGGAGCAGCAGCCCTCGAATCAACCAACGTCCCGTCATACAACACCCTCCACGCTCCACGGTACCGCCATTTGCGGTGGCTGATTCGGGCCATGATGAAATCCCAGGCGTGGAGGAAGCCCGCGTGCTCGAGATCTACATCGACGCTGATGCCTGTCCGGTCAAGGACGAGACCTACAAGGTCGCGGCCCGCTACGACCTCAAGGTGTGGTTGGTCTCCAACTCGTGGATGCGGAGTCCCGAGAAGGGGCGCGTGGAGTTGGTGCTGGTCGACGACGGCTTCGATGCCGCCGACGACTGGATTGCCGAGCACGCCTCGGTAGGCGACATCGCGGTCACGGCCGACATCCCGCTGGCCGCGCGCTGCATCGAGGCCGGCGCCCGGGTGATCGGCTCGAAAGGGCACGAGTTCACCGAGGAGTCGATCGGCGACGCCCTGGCCCGCCGCGAGCTATCCGCATTGCTGCGCGACATGGGCGAGCAGACGGGCGGCCCCGCCCCGCTCGAGAAGCGCGATCGTTCGCGCTACCTCGGGCGTCTCGATGAGGTGATCCAGGCGATCCGGCGGACGCAGGCTCGCGGCGGCTAGTCCTCGACTGCGGCGAGGAGGCGCACCTCGATCCGCCGGAGCAGGCGGTTGCTCCAGCGCCGGGAGAGCGCCGCGGGCAACGCCGTGAGGATCAAGCGGGCGCTCGAGTGGCGCTTCACCCAGGCCGGCCGGCCCACGCGCTTCGCGCAGCCGCTGAAGTAGCGGTCGGTGAACAAGAGCATGAGCAGCGCCGACGCGCGGGCCATGCGGATCCCCCGGGGCGCCAGCGCCTCCACGAGGCGGCGATAGGCAGGAGCACGCTCGAGGGCGTGGTCCAGCAACTCGGCACGGACGGCGCGGATGCGCTCCGTCTGGACAGCCTCGCCTGTGGGGGGCGAGCCAAGGTCGTCACGCAGTGCCGGGTGGTAGGCAACGCCGCGCGCGAGATCCTTCTCGATGTCGCGGGTGACGTTGGCGAGCTGGATCAGGGTGCCCACGGCCCGGGCATCGGCCTCGGTCTCGCGCGCCAGCGGGGCATCGCTGCCGTGATGCCGCGCGAGCAGCCGCGCGGCAAAGAGGACCGGCTCGCCGAGCACGTAGTGGCAGTAGCGTCCGAGCTGTGCTTTGTTCTCGAGTACGCCTCCCTGGGCCGCGAAGGTCTGCGAAGCCCAGCGCATGCCCGCCGCCATCTCGGCGACCAGCGTTCGGATCAGCGCTTGGGCGGGGGCCGCGAGCTGTGCGTAGGCCTGATCGACCAGCGTGCAGCGCCGGACCAGCAGGAGGTGGGCTTCATCCCGCGGGTCGAGGGCAAGGTGGGCACCGATGGCAGGTGCGGGTGTGCCTGTCTCCAGCCGTGTCGCAAAGACGCCCAGCGCCCGCTCGCGCTCCTCGGCGTCCGGGACGAGGTCTTCGTACGTGTCGAGCATGCGGCAGTAGAGGTAGCCCACGGCGGAAGCCTCGGCGAGCGGCCGCGGCAACAGGCCGATCGTCGAGGAGAAGGTGCGCGCGGCGTGCGGGAGGATGGCCCAGACAAACCGCTGCGGGTCGTCGATGGCCGCGAGCGCGGCGAGATCGGGGTGCGCTCGATCGGTGAACAGGTCACGCAGAAGCCGTCGTGGGCGGCCGAAGGCAAATCGGAGGTTCACCCGCGCATCCTAGCCCGGGTGTTGCGTGAAGCGTGCGCCGCCTGGCGACAGATCCGCCCACGGCGCGGATCGCCGCTCGGCCCCAACGAAGTCCATCGTCCCGTTCGCCGAGGCTCAGCTGGGCTGGGGGCGACCAGGGCGTCCGAATCGTCGGATTTTCGAGGACTTGGTGCTGTTGGCGTTGACCGTGAGCCTCGACATGGGCACCATCGGGCCCACGACCTCGGAGATGAGCCATGCCGCGACGTTGGACCACACTCTCAGCCTGGTTGGGCATCCTGATGCTCTGCACCGCCTGCGGCGGCGGCGGCGGCGGCGGCGCTGGTGGCGGCACGACCGTCTCGGGACTCGCGCCGGCTGCGCAGATCTTCCTTGCGTCCATCAGCGGATTGCCTGGCACCTTCCAGTTCTACGGGCAGGGCGCGGATCCGGATTGCACGGCGCTTTCCTACAGCTGGGATCTCGACGGCGACGGCTCCGAGGACTCCACCCTGCAGGCGCCGACCTTTGCCTACGCAACGGATGGCGAGCGCCTCGTGACCCTCACGGTGACCGACGCGGGCAACAAGACGGCGACGGCGACCTGTACGGTCAGCGTCTCCGCGGCTGCGCCGGGCGCGCAGTCGACCTCGCCAGGTGTGCAGCTGCGCTGTCACACCCTCCTCGCCGAGCAGGACCTGCAGACGACCCTGGTCGCGCAGGCCGACGACCGCGACCCCGGTTCCGTCACTTCCTACGAGTGGGACCTCGACGGTGACGGCGCGTTCGACGACCTGACCACGCCCACGCGGCTGGCGGTCGGCGTCGGCATCATGGGCCCTGGGCAGGTCACGCTCGGCGTGCGCGCGGTCAGCGACGACGGGAGTTCGAGCACGGCGACGTGCACGATCTTCCTCTGCGACGACGGGACGCTCCCTGATCTCAATCCCGGCTTCCAGATCGAGAGCGATACGGAAGCCAACGGGCCGACCTCGTTCGATGTCGGTGCTACGGCCCAGTACATGGTGGGTGGCGGCGATATCGATGGCGGCACGATCTCCTCGGTTGTCTGGGACACCGATGACGATCTGCTCTTCGACGACGCCATGGCGCGCCTGATCACGACCCCGGCCTGGCCGGGCCCCGGGGAGACGCCGATCCGCGTTCGCGCCCGCGGAACCGACGAGGAGGGCCGCACGAGCGACGCGCAAGCGGTGATCGTGACGCGCTTCACGCCGAGTGTGAACCGCTACCCCGAGGCACAGGTCATTGCGCTGACCACGCTGGGGAGTACGGGTACCCCGATCCAGTTCATCGGGACCGCGACGGATCAGGATGGCGACATCGCGACGATCGAGTGGGACATCGATGGCGACCGCGACTTCGACGACGGTACGACCGCCACCCCGACCTTCACCTTCACGGAGAAAGGGGTCTACACGCCCACCATGCGCGTGACCGACGCCTTCGGCAACGTCTCCGAGGCCTGGATGACCTTGGTCGTGGAGTGCTGCGAGGCAGGGGGCTACGGCCCGTATTGGTGGTGTGACTGCGACGACAAGTCACTGGGTCACGGCGCGAATGTGCTCTGCCCGATCGACTGCCCGGTGGGCGCGGGCCCGACCGAGGCCGGCGTCTGGTACTGCAACGGTCAGATGGGTGTCGGCGGCGATCCGAACTGCGACCAGGTGACCCTGTTCGATCCGGGTGGTGGAGCGCCGGTCGGCCCGCTGCCTGCGGTCACCGCGCCGTTCTCCTTCGGCTTCCGCTCGGACGCTGTCGATGGTCCCACGCGCGCGGTCGGCTACACGGTGGCGCTGAAGCTCCGCGAGCCGGGTGTTCGCGTGCAGATTCTGAAGTGCCAGATCAACGTCGTGCATGACCTCACGGCATGCTTCATGCCGTTGATGAGCAACGGATCGCTTCACGGTGGAGACCTCCAGTTCCGGCCGGGCCCGGGGCTCGCCGAGCCGATCCTGCAGCAGACGCCGATTCAGACGGAGATCGTGGCCCTGCGGCTCGCTGGGCCGGACCAGACGCCCGCGTGGCTTCCCGGAAGCGGTGGCGTCACGCTCATGGGCGGCACGCCGCCTGGGTGGCAGGGGCAGGCGGACCCGATCAACGACGTCATTGCGTTTCTTCTGTTCGATCCGCCCCCGGGCATGGGCTCGCCGATCTTCCTCGACGGCCGTGCGAACGCGTATCCGAATCAGGGCTTCCAACTGAACTTCCAGGATCAGGGCCAGCCGCCGCAGATGGGTGAAGTCCAGTTCCTCGACATCGACGGCAACATCGTTGCGCGCGAGCCGGTTCTCCACCAGCAGCCGCCGCCCTAAGCTGGCGCGGATCGCGCGTCAGCGCCCGTGGCTATCCAGGAAGAACCGCATGATCTGCGCGACCCTCTCGCGCTGCACGTGACCACCGTCTGGTGTGGATGTGTCGGGATCCATGACGCATGGCTCGTACGCCGGGAAGTACGTCACCTGCTCGAGCTCAGCCTGGATTCGACCGGCCACGGCCAAGGAGGGCGGAATCGCCGGCCTTCACTTCTCCGGCGGATGCCGGACGCGTCGCGGCGCTAACTGCAGCGGATGCACGGAGGCTCCCGAGCTGCGCGGGCAGAAGGGATGGAGTCCTCGATCCTCGCTTGCAGCCTGCACAGTAGGCCCGCATAGTCGCGAGGTACCGCCGCCTGCTGGAGAACGAACGACATGAGGACCCTGACGGTATCCCACGACGAGTACGAGACCGCATGGTTGGAGATCCTGGAGCGGATCGAAGCCGAAATCGCGGCCGGCGAAGTGGATCCCAGTGCGATCGTGGACCGGGTCGTCGACAGCGTCTCCCTCGAGTTCCTGACGAGCGCGCCCTTCTTGAAGTACTACCAGAGGATGGGAGTCGTCGTGGATCCCCAGGCGGGGCCTTTGGCGCGCCTCGCGGTCGAGGAGGGCGCCTACAAGCTGGTCTCCATTGACAGCCCCGGGGACGAGCGTGACGGCGAGGAAGTCGCGGCCTTCATCATGCAGTCAGCCGAGCCCTACGACCACATCGTCGAGCTGGGGAGCGGCGTGGGTCGCAACCTGGTCGCT
>JAJDEM010000107.1 GCA_029259795.1 Planctomycetota bacterium | reverse complement strand
AGCCGGATGCGCGGCGCGGGCTCGAGCGTTTGCAGGAAGTCGATTGTGGCATCGCCGGCGGTGTAGAGCTCCTCGGGCCGCGGATCCAGCCCAGCGCCGGCCAAGCGCTCAAGCCACGCGCTCCGCGACATCGATGTGTTGTTCGTCAACCAGAGGAGCGGCAGCCCCGCGGCGCGCGCCCAGGCGGCGAGCTCCACCGCGCCGGGCAGTGGATCTGCCCCGAGAAGCGTGGTTCCGTCGATGTCGAGCAGTAGCGCTTTCACGGCCTGGACTCCTCCGCCTCGAGGAACGGGTGCCCGCGCAGCTCGTCCGGCGTGCCCAGCGCGAGAATCTCGCCGGCTTCGAGAATCACGAGCCGATCCGAGATCGCCAACGCCTCATCCTGGTCATGGGTCACGTAGAGCACGGTGAAGCCCGTCTCTTGCTGGATGGAGCGGATGTCGCGACGGAGCCGGACGCGGAGCTTCGCGTCCAGGTTGCTCAACGGCTCGTCCAGCAAGAGGACCTCGGGCTCCATGATCAAGCCGCGCGCGAGCGCCACACGTTGCTGCTGCCCACCGGAGAGCTGGGCAGGCCTACGCTCCTCCAGGCCGTCCAAGCCCACCCGGCTGAGGATCGCCCGGGTCTTCGCCTCACGCTCGGCGCGCGGCAGGCCGCGCACCCGCAGCGGATACGCCACGTTCTCGAGCACGTTCATGTGCGGCCAGACGGCATAGGACTGGAACACCATCCCGATGTGGCGCGCCTCGGGCGGCACGAACGTGTCATCCGCCATGTCACAGACCACACGCTCCCCCACCGCGATACGGCCGCGATCCGGCACTTCGAGTCCGGCGACCAACCTCAGCGCCGTCGTCTTGCCACAACCGGACGCGCCCAGCAGCGAGACGAACGCTCCCGCTTCGACGGTCAACGAGAACCCGCGCAGCACGACGTTGCTGCCGAAGGACTTGACCAGGTCGGTGCAGATGACGGAGCTCATGGCGGGTTACACACCGTAGCGGCCCTTGGAGAGTCGGCGCAGCAGCAGATTGCTGCCGATCACCAGCACCAAGACGATCGTGGCGAGCACGCTTGCCGAGGTGGGACTCGTGTACTCGCGCATCTTGTACATGCGGATTCCGATGGTCTGAACGTCGGGCCCCATCAAGATCACCGACATGGTCAGCTCGCTGAAGGAGGGCATGAACACGAGGAACCAGCCTGCGACGATGGAGGGCAACACCAGCGGAGCCCACACCGTCCGGAACAGGAAGAAGCCCTTGGCCCCGCTCATGCGCGCGGCGTCGGGCAGGGCGTCGTCCACCGCCCCGACCCCCTCGGCGAGCGTGCGCGCTGCGAGGGCGACATGCTTGGCGACGTAGGCAATGAGCAGGATCCAGATGGTGTAGACGAGCCGGATCGGCCGCAGCCAGAGCAGGAACAGGCCGAGCGCCAGCACGGTCCCGGGCGTGGCGAGCGGCAGTGCGGCCAGTCCCGCGAGCATGTGGCGCCCACGCCGCTTCGTCTTCACCTGCAGCCACGCGATGAGGAAGCCTAGCACCACGGCGATCGTGGCCGCCCCGGCAGCCAGGCCAAACGAGGTCAGCAGCGCCCGGCCGTTGTCGATCTCGCCCAGCACCTCGCCGTACTTCGACAACGTGACGTTCGACCAGCTCAGGTCGCCCGCGACCCGCAGGCACGACGTCAGGGCGAGCGCGCCGATGGGCAGCAGAACACCCACGAAGACGAAGGTCACCAGCAGCACGTGCAGCGGGCGACGCGCGCGCCCCAGGCGCACGAGCGTGGGCGGGGTTGCCTTGCCACTCAGGACGGCATGGTGGCGGGGCCTCAAGAACATCGGCACGAGCGCAAACACGAGCAGGAGGCACGCCAGGCTGCTCGCCTGGGCGATCCCCCCCATGGCGCCGAACCCGAGCTCGAAGATGCGCGTGGACAGAAAGTCCACGCCAGCCCGGTTGCCGATCAGCACCGGCGCGCCGAAGGCCGATGCCGTGGCCATGAACACGAGCCCGCCACTGGAGATCAAGGCCGGCCGAGCCAGGGGCAAGGCGATGTCCTTGATCACGCGCCATGTGCTCGCGCCGCTCATGCGCGCGGCATCCTCGAGCGAGGGGTCGGCGCTCTCCAGCGCCGAGCGCACCGTGAGGTAGACGTAGGGATAGAAGCTCAGCGCCATCACCCAGGTCAGCCCGTGGATCGAGAAGATGTTGAAGACTTCGCCACCAGCAAGCACGTTGAGCAGGCCCACGCGCGGATCGGCCAAGGTGATCCAGGCGACTGCCGCGATGTAGGGCGGCACGATGTAGGGCATCGACAGCGTGGCGCGAAAGAACCCCTTCCACGGCAGGTCCGTCCGGACGGTCAGCCACGCGGCCGGCGCGCCGAGCAGCAGCGCGAGGATCGTCGTCCCCACCGCGAGGTGCAACGTGCCCTTCAGCGCGTCGAGCGTCTCTGGCTCGGTCAGGGTGTCCCAGAAGACGGCGCCCGACCCCAGGGCGCGCACCACCAGCAACAGGAGCGGCAGCACCCCAAGAATCACGACGGCGACGAGGGTCAGCCAGTACCGGCCGCGTGCCTGCCCCCGCATCGCGTACTGCTACTTGCGCATCAAGGCGCGAAACCGCTTCTTGATGCTCTCGCGCTCGTCCTTCACCCAGGTGAGCGTCTCGACGTCCCACGAGAAGAGCGCGAGCTCGGCCCAGGGCTTCCCACCCTTGGGCGGCGCGTGGGTAGGTAGCGGGGAGTACATCGAGCCACGCACGATCTCCTCCTGCATGGCCGCAGAGAACAGGAAGTCGTAGACGCGCTTGGCGATCTCGGGCTGGTTGGTCTGCTTGAGGATGGCCACGGGACTCGGCACGGGGATGGCACCGTCGGACGGGTAGATCACCGTGATCGGCGCGCCGGCCGCGAGGCTCGGCAGGAGGTTCTCCAACAGGATGACACCGACCGGCAGCGCGCCGGACTCGACCTCGCGCAGCACGGTGCTGTTGCCGCCGGCGGCAACGATCCCGTTCTCCTTGAGCTTCTCGATGAACGCCCAGCCATAGCGCGAGACCCATGCGCCGACGGTCGTGAAGGTGGTTCCGGACTTGAGCGGATCGCCCATGGCCAGCTTGCCGCGGTAGCGCGGCTCTGCAAGGTCGGCAAACGAGGTGGGGTGGTCGGCAGGCGCCAGCTTGGCGTGATTGACCGCGATCACCATGAGCGGAACGCGCACCGTCGTGTAGTGGCCGCCCGGATCGCGCAGATCGGCGGCGACATCCGCCGCGGCCGGACTCGTGTACGCGAGCAGGTGGCCCTGCTCGGCCAGCTGGGCGTAGAAGAACGGGTCCGAGGTGAGCAGCAAGTCACACGGCGTCTCGCCGGTCTCGAGTTCGATGCCCAGCCGCCCGGCGATCTGCTCGCTACCCATCTGATAGAAGCGAAAGTCCACGCCCGGGAAGTGCGCGCGAAGCTTGGGCTCCATCGCCTTGATCACCTGCGGGTAGATCGAGGTGTAGATGTGGAAGGCGTCGGTCTCGTTGGATCCGCAGCTCCCCAGCGAGAGCGCCAGCAAGAGCACACAGACAAGGGCGAGCGCGCGACGCATGAGGAGCCTTTCGAAGTACGGGCGGCCCGCAAGCCTACCCAGGTGGCACGCGAGCGACTACCGGCCCGTTGCGGGCGCCGCCTCGGCCACCACGGCTTGGCGGCCGAGCCCACCCCATGTGCGCTCGAAGGCCCGCCGGAAGATGGCCTTCTCCCGACCGGTCGCGGCATCGACCAGGAGGATCTGCCCCGCGCCGTAGCCCACCGCCAGGAACGTGTGCTCGCCGCGAAGCGCGACGAACGATGTGCCCCGCGCATCGCGCATGGTGACGGGCGCGGGCGCGTCGAGCTGCCCCGCCGCCCAGATGATGACGGGCTTGCCCTCCGCCAGTCGGTCCTTCAACCACGCCAGCGTGTTGCCCCGGCTCGCGCGAGCAGGCAGGCCCACCTCACGCAGGCGCTGAGCGATCGGCTCGGCGTGCACGCCGTAGCCCGCCGGCGGCAGCTGCTCCCCCGGTCCGTCCACGTCGCCGACGAAGCCAAGGTCCGGGTTGTCCGAGCGCGGGATGCCGAGCCGGAAGGCGTCCTCGCGAATCGCGATGCCGTAGTAGGCGAGCAAGTCGCACGCCGAGCGGCTCTCACACGAGAGGCTGCGCTCCTGGGCCCTGCCGCGGAGCAGTAGTCGCACGCGGGCCGGCCGCAGGGCCCCGCTCGCCGGGTCGTAGCGCGGCGCCGGCGCTTGCTGACAGCCCCCCCCGATGCCGGCAGCGAGGACGAGCCAGAGGGTCGTTTGCAGGATCCGCACGTGCTGAGTGTAGCCCCGGTCGGCCCCGGGCCATCGCGCGAGTGCCGTGACGGGTGGAACCCGGACGAAAAAGGCCCCGGTCGGACGCGGCGGCGGTAGAATCCCGCGCCGTTGCCGCGTTCTGCGCGGCGACCCAAGCGTTCGCCAAGAACGTGGCGGGATACTCAAGTGGCCAACGAGGGCAGACTGTAAATCTG
>JAJDEM010000106.1 GCA_029259795.1 Planctomycetota bacterium | reverse complement strand
CCAGCGGTCCGCGCACTTGGCGCCAGCCGTGCGCCTCGCCGCGTTCGGCACCCTGCGCAAGTCAGCCGAGGTACCCGGAACACCCTGGCTCGTCCGCGGGCTCTCCCAGGTTGCGATGGGTGCCATTCTCGGCGCCGATCTCCGAACGGACTCCGACGCCATCCTCAAGGCCGAGGCCAAGACCGCGGCGTGGTTGCAGGATCAGGCGTTGAGCGGGCCCCGCGAAGGGCGTCCGTTCTGCGCTCTGGCCATGGGCCTGGCCAGCCACGGCAGGCGCGTGGGGTCGTTCTACGCCGAGGGCTTTCACACACGCTCGGAGTGGATCCTGCGCGAGCGCCTGCAGGCGGGTGCGCGCTCGGATCGGATGCTCGGCGCGTTCGCGATCGGTCTCGGGCTCATGCAAGCGCACACGGCGCGAGATCTGCTGATCGAGCAACTGAAGGAGCGTGCGCGCCATCCCATGCTGCGCGGCCACTGTGCGTCGGCCCTGGGCATGCTCGGCCAGCGGGATCCCGAGCTGGGGATCGTCTTGCTCGCTTGCTCCCGCGAACGCTCGCAGGTGTTCCTGCACATGGAGGCGGCCCGCGCCCTCGGCATGCTTGGCGTAGCGGGGGCGAGTGAGAAGTTGCAGCGACGCTTCGTCGCTGAAGACAAGCCGTCCGTAGCCGCCGGGCTTGGGCTGGGTCTGGCCGCGCACGGCAGCCCAGCGGCCGCGGCCGCGTTGCTCGGGCGCTTCTCCGACCCCAAGGAGGCGATCGGCGTGCGCGTGAGCTGCACCCTGGCGCTTGGCGTGCTGCTCGGCTCCGACCCCGCGCAGACGGTGCGGCGCATGACCGAGCACGCGAACTACACAGCGCTGCCGGCGGGCATGCGCCGGTTTCTGGACTCGCTCTAGGTTCGATTCCCCGTGGGCAGGGCTTCCCCTGCATCGGGCGGAACCGGGGCTTGCGCCCCGTATGCGAGAATGGCTGAACCGATTCGTCGCTGGGCGGGCACTCGTCAGAGGAGCCCACCACCATGCCGGAATCCAACATGACCCACGACATCGATCAAGACGCCCTCGCGGACCATCTGGACGGCGTGCGTCGCCTTGTCCGGACCCTCGTCCGCTCCGAGAGCGAGGCCGACGATGTGGTTCAGGACACCATGGTGGCCGCGCTCGAGAATCGCACCGAGGTGCGTAGCGGGCTCCGGGCCTGGCTCAGCGGGGTGGCGCGCAACCTCGTGCGGCGCAAGGCCCGCTCGGAGGGTCGGCGCTCCCTCTACGAGGGCCAGGCGCGCACGCGAGGATCCGCGCCGTCGACGGCCGACGTCGTTGCCCGGGCCGCGGAGCAGCGGCGCATTCTCGATGTGGTGCTCGGCATGGAGGAGCCCTATCGCTCCGTGCTTCTCCTGCGCTTCATCGAAGGCTTGCCGCCGCGCAAGATCGCCCGGCGTCAGGGCATGCCCGTCGAGACGGTGCGAACACAGGTGAAGCGTGGCCTTGCGCGACTTCGTGAGCGGCTCGAGGGCGTCCACCACGGTGACCGCAGGGAGCTGCGTGCCGCCCTGGCCTTGGCCGCCACGGAGCCGCTCGGCGCCGCCCACGCGCGTGCGGTGGCGTTGGCGCGTGCCAGCGGTCTGGTCGTGTTGCTGGCGGTGGGCGCAGCGGTCGTGTTCTTCGCCACGCGTGAGGAGGACGGCGCTCACGAGGCCGCCGGATCGCTGAGCGCAGACGCGCCCGGTCCGACGGAGCTGCCTCGGCCGACAGAGCCCGCGCCGGACGCTCCGGCGACGCCAAGCGTTCCGGTCGTGATCGATCAACCCGCGGCCCCGGTCGCGACGCCACAGCCCACGGCCCGTGATCCGATCAGCCCTCCCATCCACCCGCCCATCCGGGTCGAGCGCGCTCCGCAGCCCGTGCCCACGCCTTTGCCGGTGCGGCCCATCGAGGTGCCCAAGCGCCCCGAGCCGACCCAGGCGATTCCCGAGGAGGAGCCGAAGGGCGGCGCTGAGAAGGTCGAGGAGGGGGAGGAGCCCACGGGGGATGACTTCTTCGACGGCGAGACGAGCTTCACGCCCAAGCAGGCTGGCCGCGCGATCGACAAGGGCGTCTCCTGGTTGACGAAGCGCCAGGCGGCCGACGGCAGCTGGGGCGGGATCCAGTTCAACGCGCAGTACGGCGGTGGCTCGGCGTCCTCGGAGGGCATGCCCGCGGGGCCGACCGCGCTCGCGCTCTACACGCTGCTCAAGTGCAAGGTGCCCGAGAACCACCGGTCCGTGCGCCGTGGGTTCGAGTGGCTGGCAAAGCACTGGAAGGAGCCGCGCTCCTCCTACGAGGTGAGCATGCTCATCCTGGCCCTCACGGCCACGGCCGATGACGCGAAGCTCTCGACGACCACGCGCAAGCGCAAGGCCAAGCCCAAGCTCAAGGGCCGCTACCGCGCCTGGGCGGCCAAGCTCGTGGCGGCGCTCGTGGAGAAGCGCTCGGCTCGCGGCTGGCGCTACAACGTCCAGCGCACCGAGAGCACAGCGGGCGGTCCGGAGGATCTATCAAGTACGCAGCTCGCCGCACTGGCTTTGTTCGCGGCCAAGCGCGTCGGCATGAAAGTACGCAGCGCGGTGTGGGAGGACATCCTCGCGTTCAGTCGCGCCCAGCAGATGGATGATGGCCCCGAAGTCGTCTACCACGACCCCATCGACCCGAAGCTGACGCGGAAGGCGCGCGCGCGTGGCTTTGCCTACATCAAGGGCGCGTCGAACGCCGCCGAGAGTGCGCCCCGGGGCGGCATGACCGCGTGTGGCCTCGCGAACATCGAGATGGCGCGCTTCGTTCTGCGCGACGGTGGCCGCCTGCAGGAGAAGTGGGACGCGCGACCGGATGCCACAGCGATCCAGACCGCGCTCTACGACGGCCTCGCCTGGCTCGACAAGAACTGGAGCTCGTTCGAGGACCCCGGCGCGAAGGACATGAACGTCTATCACGTCTACTACCTCTACGCGCTGGAGCGGGCGATGGACCTCCTCGGGCTCAAGCGGGTTGGCCGTCACCGCTGGTACAACGAGATGGGCCAGGCGTTGCTCAACCGCCAGAAGGCCAATGGGCACTGGGCGACGCGCACCGGCCGCGGACACGACGTGCTGGATAGCTGTTTCGCGTTGCTGTTCCTCAAGCGCGCGACGGGCGGGCTGATTCCGTTCGGCGCCCTGACGGGCGGCACCGACGCGCCCGCAGACAATCGCTAGCCCGGTGTCGTCAAGCCGCCGGCGGACGGGCCAAGCTCCAGCGCATCCACGATGAAGCTGCCGATGAGGGTCAACTCCTCCGTGCAGACTTCGTGTTCCATGGGGTAGTCCTGCCAGCCGACGAGGTAGTCGAGCCCGACCAGGAAGTCCCGGGCCGCCTCGCCGAAGGCCAGGGGCACCATGGGATCGAAGCTCCCGTGGCACTGCAGGATTGGTAGCGTGCGATTCGCCTCGTGCGCGCCCGCCTCGATCCGTTCGCGATCCACGATGTAGGTCGAGAGCACCACGAGGCCGGCGAGCGCTACCCGGTGGGTGAGCGCCAGCTCGAAGGCCACGGCGCCACCCTGCGAGAACCCCGCGATGAGGATCTGCTTGGGGTCGATGCCCTTGGCTGCCTCGCGCTCGACGAGGGCACGAACCGCGGCGACCGAGGCTGCGAGGCCCTCGCTGTCGTTGCGCCCCGGCGCGCCCAGATCCATGCCGCGGATGTCGTACCAAGCCGGCATGACCATGCCGCCGTTGAGCGTGACGGGGATGGAGGGCGCGGTGGGGAAGACGAACCGGACGCCGTGCCCCGGCGGCAGGCCCAGGTGCGGAACGGCCGGGACGAAGTCGTGGCCGTCGGCTCCGAGGCCGTGCAGCCACAGCACGGCCGCGGTCGCGGGACCCTCGGGTTCGATCTCGATCGTGGGGAGGAAGTCGGTGCTCATGAATGCAGCGTAGTCCGCCCACGGGCTGTGTTCCCGGGTTGGCCCGTGGGGTGCGCGAGACCGATACCGCGCGCGGGGGCCCTTACTCCCACTCCACGACGGCGAACAGGTCCCCTGCGCGCACGGGCTTCTTGGGCTTGAACGTCCCCTTGTACGGACTCCCGAGCTTGATCTCGAGCTGCCAGGCGCCGAGGGGCAGGCCTTCAAACGAGAAGTTCCCGTCCTCCGCGATCTTCCCCTGGAAGGTCACAGGGCCCCGTCGCGCGGTGATCTTGCTGCGGCGGATCTTGCCGGGCAGCTTGGCGATGCGGCCTTCCAGACGCTTCATCTTCTCAGGCCTAGCCGCGACGCGCTGGTTCGAGGGCGTGAGCGGCTCGCAGACGATGTAGGGGCTCTGCGGGTGGCGGATCAGCAGCCAGCCGGGCCTGTTCTCGACCGTGCCGAGGTCGAAGGTGCCGTCGGCCTTCAGCGGGACGGCCCGGCGCGCGCGGGTGCCGTCGCTCGGCAGGAACTGCACGCTGAAGCCCGCCGGCTTCACGCCGGTCATCCGTCCACGCAGCTTGACCGTCACGAGCGCATCGAGCATCACGGCGTGGTGAGGCGCCTCGACCATGGTCTTGGCCGGGAGGCGGACGCCCGTGCGTCCCTGCATCCACGGGGTGATCTCGTACATGCCGGGCGCGAGCCCGCCGAAGCGGTAGAAGGTCGTCGTACCGTCGAAGCGAAAGCGCCCGAGTTCTCGTCCCTTGGCGGCTCGCAAGACGAGTGTCGAGCCCTTGAGCATGTCAGCGGTTGCGCCGCGTACCTGACCGCGAATCTCGCCGCCGCGACTCAGCTGGAGCTCCACATCGGTGCGCCCCGCCAAGACGTCTTCGTGCACGACCGGCAACCAGGCGATGCCCTGGGAGCGCTGCTGGGGCGTGACGACGACAGAGAGTGTGACCCGCGCCTTGGGCGGCAACGGGCCGATCTGGAAGCGACCCGACGCGTCGGTCGTGGCGGTGCGGCTCATGGAGGCTGGGCGCCTGCCAGCCGGGCCCGCCGGGCCGTAGCTCGTGACGCGCAGCCCCTTCTCGCCACGGCCTTCCGGGTCTCGCACGATGCCCTTGATCACCAGGCCCTTGTTGAGGCGTATGACCGACACAGGACCGCCCGCTTCGATACGGTCGAGTACGGGGGGGAAGTGCGTGGCCGCGATGTGGGTGGGCAGATTGAAGCGAATCGTCCAGAGGAACTCGGGCGGCAGGTGCTTCAAGGTGAACTTGCCCTCGGTGTCGGTGTGAGCGGTGAGCAACGACATGCGGCGACCGTCCGCGGTCATGGACGGCCGTGCGTTCGGATCGGTCCGTGACTTGGGCTCCGCCCAGGCGCGTACCCTGGCGATCGGCTTGCCTTCGGCGTCCAGCAGCTGTCCGGCGAGATCCTTGTAGCGCCGTACCGCCAGCTCGATGTCGGAGCGCGGTGCCGTCACGAGGAGAGGCCTGGGGATCGACCAGCCGGGGAGTCCCTTGGATACGAGCTTGTAGGCGCGGGGCTCGAGGCCCTTGAGTACGAACCGTCCCTGCGCGTCGGTCTCTGTCATGCCGCCCGCTGGCGTTTGCCAATGCGACTCGCTGGGGAGCGTCGCGCGCAGGGGCAGGCGAGCCACGGGCTTGTTCTGATCATCCAGCACGACGCCGCGCAGGACCGCCGCCTGCTGCAGCTTCAGGATGGCCGGCCCCGCATCCACGCGGATGCCGTGGCGGGGCCTCGCGCAGAGGTCGAGCAGGCGGCCACGCACGTCGCGCGGATCACGGACCTCGATGGTCACGGTCGTCACGTCGACAGGCACGGCAAGTCGGAACCGCCCGCCAAACAGGCCGGCGGTGTAGCGCCGGGTGCCGCGCGCATCGCCAGGGAAGCGGATCTGTACGTTCGCCGCCGGCACCAGGGAGCCATCCGGTCCACGGACCTCACCCTGCAGGATGTGCGTGCGCGTTGGCGGCACGACGATGCGCAGGTCGAGTGTCCCCGCCTTGACGAGTGGGATCTGCTGCGGGACCGACCCCGCGTAGATGCGGTAGTTTCCTGATCGGAGATTCGCGAAGCGGAACTCCCCGCGGGCGTCGGATTGCGTGGAGAGCTCAACGTGGAGGCCCTCCGCGCTCTGGATGCGCACCGTGGCCCCCTCGACCGCGCCGCCATCGACGTCGACCAGGGTGCCTTGAATGATCTTGGTCCCCTGGGGGGGCACCTGCTTGGCGACTGTGAAGTCGATGCCGCGAATCGTCTCGCCTTCCTCGATCGTGACGATGCGCTGTTCGGAGCCCAACAGCTGTCCCTGCCAGTTGGCGAGGAACAAGGAGTGGCTGCCCGGCGGGACGCGCACGAGGGCGTAGACGCCGTCCGCGTTCGCGAAGGCGACATCGGCTGTCCCCGCGCCACGGATGGGAGCGTTGGGGATGGGGCGACCCTCGGCGTCGGTGATGCGGCCGGTGATCGTGCCGCCGCGCGCGAGCGTGATCGTGGGCAGTGGCGCGCCGGGCTGAGGGGGGGCGATCGGCTGCAGGAGCTTGGCGAAGCCAGGGGTGTCGATCTCGACGCGCGCGTACGTGAGCTGGGGCAGGCCGTGGAACGCGAAGGCGCCCTTCGCGTTCGTGAGCTCGCGTAGGTAGTCCACGCCACCGTGTCCGGTGGGCATGCGCGGGCTCTCGAGTCGTACGAGTGCCGACGCCACGGGGGCGCCGTCGCGATCCACGAGCTTGCCCATGAGGCTGTAGCCCACGGCGAGTTCCAGCCTGACGCCTTGCATCGTGTCGCCCGCCGTTGCAAGCACACGGTGTCCCGGGGCGGGGATGTTCGCGCCATGGGGCTGGGGCTCGGGGGCTCGAGGCAGGACATGGGTGGCAGAGCCTGCGACGACCCGCCCTGTTTCGTAGGGCAGGTGCTCCAAGACAAACGCGCCCGAAGCATCGGTGCGCGCGGTGGACCAGCGGATCGTGCTGTAGAAGGTGTTGTCGCGGTCGAACCGGACCCAGGCGCCTTCGAGGGGTTCACCCTTGGTGTCCAGGACATGGCCGCGGATCACGCGCCCGGGCGCCAGGGTGACGTCGAGTGCATTCGTACCGTCCGCCAGGCTCAGAGAGCCTGCGGCGTCACTCGTGCTCTGGGGCAGCGTCGCGAGCGCGAACCCCGGCTTGGCGACTACGAGGCGCGTCAAGACGTCGCCAGGCAGGTCCGTGAGTGCGTACGCTCCGGCGGCGTCCGACACCGCGTACGCCGTCGTCATGGCAGATGCGGTACCCCCTGCGGCGGAACGCACCTCCGCAACGACCTGCGCGCCGGCGATGGCCTGCCCTGCTTCATTGCGCACCGTGCCAGATAGCGAGGCGCCCCCGCCTTGACGCATGGCGATGGTGAGCGGGGCGGCTTGCGCAGGTGCGTCTGTGGACGGCATGCGACCGGTCGTATGCGAGACCGCGCCAAGTCCAGGCACTTCAGCGCGCACAAAGAGGCGGTAGCCGGCGGGCGCGTGGATCTTGAATCGTCCGTCCTTCGCGGTCTTGAGCTCGAGTGTGTCGATGCTCCCGTGCTGGGCCCACGCCCCATGGCGCTGAACCGGGGGATTCGCCGCGACGGTGACCACCCCGGCGAGGCCGGTTCCCTTGGCGTCTACGAGGCGCCCGTCCAAGGCGACGGTGGGGGCGAGCTTCAGCTCGGTAGCAGGCGGCGCACCGCGGAAGGCGAAGGTCCAGCGCGTGGGGGAGCGCGTCTCGTCCTTGCCGGAGGCGGCAACGCCGTACAGCCGTCTGTGCACCATGCCGCCCAGCTGCCAGCGGCCTGCCGCATCCGTACGGGTGGAGCCGACGATGTGGCTCTTGGCGTCGGGGTCGAAGCAGCGCTCGATGCGTTCGCGCGACCACCCGTGGATGCCGCCGTGGTGGGTCCAGACGCGCACAGCCACTCCCTGGGCCGGCGCGCCCTTGGCATCGACGACGACGCCGCGCAAGACCGCGCCGTCGTTCCCCGGCTCGTCCTCGGCGTGGAGCCGCGCTCCGCTGGGTACGAGCACCAACGCGACGAAGAGCACCAGCGGAAAGCAACGCCCAGGACCCATGCGGAAGCACCTCCAGCCACGGGGTGCAACGATACGCCGAACTCCGGGTTCGCGGGGCTCGCTCCCTCCGGCGAGCCCTCGCTACCTACGGCGAGCCCTCGCTCCCTACGGCGAGCCCTCGCTACCTACGGTAGTCCGTCACGACTTCGAAGGCGCGGGACTCCAACTCGGCCTGCGCGCGCTTCGTGATGTGGCCACGAATGTGAATGCGGGTGGCGGAGGCCTCCTTGGATGTGGGCTTGAGCCCGTCGGCGAGATCGCGAAAGTCCTCCATCCAGTAGATCTGGTCGACCGGCAGGAAGACCACCTCGCGGCCGACGGTCTGCCGGCCGATGACGACGTGGCGCACGCGGCGGAGGCTCACAAGGCCGCCGCCTTCGCGATGCACGTGCGCGAGCAGGATTGCCTGCTGCTCGTGATAGAGAGCGCCGATCTCGTCGCGCGCGGTGGTCGCGGCTTCAAGCACCGCTGTGATGCCTCGCACCTTGGGAAGTTCGGCCAGCGCTGCGGTGATCGTGGTCTTGTGCCGAGGCGAGAGCATGCGATTGCGCAGGAACGCCTCCAACGTCGCGCGCGGGATGCCGAGCTGTGTGAGCACGCCTGTGTTGTGGCGATGAAGCTCGAGCGGGGACTTGTCCCGCAGGAGCCGGGCGACGTCGGCACGCCACTTGGCCGTGGTGACCAGCATGAAGCCGACGACGGGCAGCGCGAAGGACGCGAGGTCCACGCCGAGACTGCCCGCGGCACGCGCGCTGGCGATCTCGTTGAGGAACTTCCGCACCTGGGGATTGGTGGAGTAGACGTCCAGGCCAAGCTGTGCGGCGATCTCGCGTTGCTCGTCCCCCGAGAAGGCGTTGTCCAGGGAAGACGACTCGTACGCGGAGGTCGTTCCACCTCCGAATAGATCACGGACGCGGTCGCCGGTCTTCTCCAAGCCCTTGCCGAGTTTGCGCACCGAGTCAGCCGGGCTCAGGACGAACTCGACCGCGCCCGTCGGGATGCTCGCGAGGCTCTTGCCCAGCGAGCGGAAGAACTCGGAGCCGCCCTTGACGTTCGCTACGCGCGAGAGCGTCTCGATCTCACGCACGCGGATCTCGAGGAGGCGACGGGAGGTCACGTCGTAGACACCGAACTCGCTCTCGACCTTGAACGTCTGGAGCAACCGCCGCTGGCCCACCGCAGCCCGCACCGTGTGGTGCTTGCCGGAGAGCAGGGCGGCGGGCAGCACGTCGGCGGCCACGGCCTTGGGTGCTTGCTCGAAGGCGGGCTCGTCCGCACGGGCCGCGCCTGGCATGGGGCCGAACGCGATCGCGAGGCTCGCGAGCAGGAGGGGAATGGGCAGACGACGGACGATAGGGGGGTACTGCATCCCTGAGACATACCGCTGGGTGCGGGGGTCGTCTGCGGGCATTCGCCGCATGTCAGGATCTGCCAACCCCCGGTCTACGCCGTGGGGCGCTGGCCGTTCAGGCGCCAGCCATCCAGGCGCTATCCATTCAGGATGTGGATCGCCTTGTTGTGGACGGCCTCAGCAGCCTCCATGAGCGACTCGGGCCAGGTCGGGTGGGCGTGGACCGTCAGGGCGATGTCCTCGGCCGTGGCGCCCATCTCGATGGCCAGGGCGGCCTCTGCGATGAGGTCGCTGGCCTGGTAGCCCACGGCCGAGACGCCCAGGACCTCGTCGGTCTTGGCGTCGGTGATCATCTTGACCATGCCTTCGGTGGCGCCGACGGACATGGCCCGGCCGAGCGCGGTGAAGGGGAACTTGCCGACCTTGACGTCGAGCCCCTGCGCCTTGGCTTCGTGCTCCTGGATGCCGACGGTGGCGACCTCCGGGTTCGTGAAGGTGGCGGCGGGCATGGCGCGCACGTCGTAGATGCTCGCGGTGTTGCCGGCGGCGTGCTCGGCGGCCACGATGCCTTCCTTGGACGCCTTGTGGGCGAGCCACGGCAGGCCCGCCACATCGCCGATGGCGTAGATGTGCGGGATGTTCGTCTGGCGGGCGGGGTTCACGGTGAAGTGTCCGGTGTCGTCGATGACGAGACCGATCTTCTCCGCGCCCACGCGGTCGGAGTTGGGCTTGAAGCCGATGGCGCAGAGCACGACCTCGGCCTCGATCTCAAGCTCCTTGCCCTTCTTGTCTTTCGCTGTGACGACCTGCTTGCCCTTGACCTTCTTGATGCCCGTGGCGCCGGTCTCCTTGTGGACCTTGCCCTTGAGCTTCTTGATGGCGCGCTCGACGACCTTGACGAGTTCCGGGTCGGTGCCGGGGAGCAGGGCGTCGGTCAGCTCGATGACGGTGAGCTTCGAGCCCAGGCGCTGGAACACCGTGCCCAGCTCGAGGCCGATGACGCCGCCACCGATGACGGTCATGGTCTCGGGCACCCAGT
Source organism: Planctomycetota bacterium (assembly GCA_029259795.1). Classification (GTDB taxonomy): domain Bacteria; phylum Planctomycetota; class PLA2; order PLA2; family JAEUHO01; genus JAHEIK01. The sequence goes on along the minus strand of JAJDEM010000106.1, from coordinate 2,431 downwards.
CGATGTCCAGGGCTTCGCGGTAGGTCATCACGTTCCCGCCGATCGGTAGGAAGGGCAAGGTGGCCGCACGGGCGCCCGTCGCGATGATGCACTTGTCGAACTCGACGGTCTTCTTCTCGCCATCGGCGGTCACGACGACGGAGTTCTTGGTCTCGAACTCGGCGTGACCATGGATGGTCGTGACGCCGTTCTTGCTGAGGAGGAAGCCCACGCCGGTCGTCAGGCGGTTCACGATGCCGGACTTCCACTCTTGGAGCTTCTTGCCGTCGATCGAGACGTCACCAACGACCAAGCCCATCGTGTCCGCGTGGCGGATCTTGTCGACGAGCCCCGACGCGTAGATGAGGCTCTTGGAGGGGATGCAGCCGATGTTGAGGCACACCCCGCCGATCTTGTCCTCTTCGATGATGGCGACGTTCATGCCCTGCTGGCCCGCGCGAATGGCCGCGACATAGCCGCCGGGGCCCGAGCCGATCACAACAAGGTCGTAGCGTTCGTTTGCCATCGTTACACAGTCTCCTCGTTGGCGAGTCGGTCGGCCTGGTCCTGGAGCAGGGCGGGCATCGTCGCCCACACATCGGTGAAGAGGGTCTCGGTCGCGACGGGCTCTGCAGCCTCGACGCGGGCGATGGCCTCACTGATCGTCTTGCCGGCTTCCGCGAGGAAGTCGTCTTGCTGCTCCTCGCTCCACTCGTCGCGAGCGACGAGCCAGGCGCGGTGGCGCAGCAGCGGGTCCCTGGCTTCCCAGGTCTTGGCGATGTCTTCGTCGCGGTACTTGCTGGGATCGTCCGACGAGGAGTGACCGCCTAGTCGGAACGTCAGGCACTCGATGAAGGTCGGCCCATCCCCCCGACGTGCCCGGTCGGCTGCGAGTTTCGTCGCGGCGTAGCAGGCGAGGACGTCGTTGCCGTCCACGCGCAGGCCCGGCATGCCGTAGGCGCGGGCCTTGACGGCAAACGTCTCGCTCGCGGTCTGGGCCGCGGCGGGTACCGAGATGGCCCACTGGTTGTTCTGGCAGACGTAGACGATCGGCGCCTTCCACACGGCGGCGAAGTTCAGGCCGGCGTGGAAGTCGTTGCTGCTTGTCGCGCCGTCACCCAGCCAGCCGCCGACAATCTGGTCGGTCGCGCCGCGGATCTGGACCGCACGGGCCGCGCCGGCGGCATGCGTGATCTGCGTGCCGATCGGGCTCGAGAGCGACACGTAGCGTGAGGGCGCGTCGGAGTAGTGACACGGCATCTGGCGGCCCTTGGTCGGGTCGGCTGAGTTGCCGAAGCACTGGGCGATGTAGTGATCGACCTGCATCCCGCGCCAGAGGGCGATCGCCCCCTCACGGAGCGCCGGGAAGAGCCAGTCCTGCTCTGCGAATGCGGCGCCCGAACCGAGAACCGCACCCTCCTGGCCCTTGGCCGTGCCGTAGAACCCGATCCGGCCCTGGCGCTGGAGGTTGAGCATGCGCTGATCCAGCGCGCGCTGGAAGAGCATGGCCTCGAGCAGGCGCACGGGGAGCCCCTCGGGGAACTCCGGTAACACCGCGACCTCGGCCCCCGTCTCGTCGACGAGCTGGTAGAGGCCGAGCGGGCCGATCTCGTAGGGATCGGGTGTGGTGCCGCTCGCGGCGGCGGATCGCTTGGTCTTGGCTGCCACAGGTTTGCTTCTCTAGCCTTCGACCAACATGAGGCCGGGGTTCTGGAGCAGGCGCATCAGCTCGTTCATGAAGTGGGCGGCGGTGGCGCCGTCCACGATGCGGTGATCGAGTGTGATGGTCATGTTCGCCATGGAGCGAATGACGATCTCGTCGTCCACGACGACCGGCCGCTTGGCGATCTTGTAGACGCCGAGGATGCCGACCTCGGGGTAGTTGAGGATGGGCGTTGCCATGATCCCGCCGATGGAGCCGGCAGAGGTGATCGTGAAGGTGCTGCCCTTGAGGTCCTCGACCGCGATCTTCTTGTCGCGGGCGGCGATGGTGAGTCGCTGGATCTCCTGGGCGATCTGCAGGATCGAGCGCTGCTCGCAGTTCTTCACCACGACGACCGTGAGGCCGTCCTCGGTGTCGGTCGCAAGGCCGATGTTGACCTCGCCACGAATCACGTAGGCGTTGTTCTCGTCATCGACGACGGCGTTGAGCGCGGGGAACTGACGGAAGCACGCAACGAGCGCCTTCATGATGAACGGCAGGTAGGTGAGCTTGATGCCGTACTTCTCGGCGGAGGCCTTCGCCTCCTTGCGGAGCGCGACGAGATTCGTCATGTCGCACTCTTCGGCGAACGTGAAGTGCGGCGACTGCTTGCTGCGAATCATCGCCTCGGCGATCTTCGCGCGCAGGCCGCGCAACGGGACGACCTGATCGGCACGACCGGCCGAGATCGCGAGCGGCGGAAGCTGCTGGGGCACGACCACCGGAGCGGTGGGGGCCACGGCGGGGGCC
>JAJDEM010000105.1 GCA_029259795.1 Planctomycetota bacterium | reverse complement strand
CCTTGCGTACGTCGAAGTCCTCGTCGCGGAGGGCGATCTTCGGATCGATGCGCAGAATCGCCCACATGGCAAGTTGCCGGACGCGCGGGCGTCCGTCGTTCAGAGCTGAGCGCAGTGCCTTGACCGCGGGGCGCGCATCGTGCCCCAGCGCGAGGAGAGCCTTGTAGGCCGTGGCACGAACGTACTCGTCTTCATCCTCAAGCGTGCGCGCCAGGACCTTGGCGCCAGGCTTGGCCGCCGGCCCCAGCTTGAAGAGTGCGTAGGCAGCCTTTCGGCGTCCTTCGAGGTCGCTCTTCTTGAGTGCAGCGATCCAGTGCGAAGCAGGCTTGCCCTCGTACAGGGCCTCGCGCAACGGCTGGTCCTCGGCCGAGGCGACGTCGAGGGAGGCACAAGCGAACCAGATCAGGAGAATCGCACCGACTCGCATCTGCTTCTCCAAGCCCTCCTAGGAAGGTAGCAGGGTTCTCCGTTCGGGAAGTCAGGGGTGGAGCGCACTCGGCGCGCCCAAACCGCCAGCAGTGGTTGAGACCCCAGATGCTGACCATCTTGCTTCGTGGCTGGCACAACTGCGATGTGGATCCGGAGAGGCCCGCTGATCGGACCTACTTTGGCCCCCTCATCAGCTCTCCACTCTCCGCGTTGAAGTACCACCGATTCGACTGCTTGGACGTCCCGATCGCGATCGTAGGGATCGGTTGGTCGCCCCCCTGCCAACTGTACTGGAGCCTCGACACACCGATGTCGAGCGGCACTGCGGACCCTCTTAAGACGTCGACAAACGACCTCGCACGGCGCACGACGTCAGGGGGCGGGATCCCACGACCGCCGTCGCGCTCGAGATGCCTCAACGTAGGCCAGCCGCCCGAAACGTCCGCCTCATAGGTCTTCGTCCGTCGGCCAGTCGCGGGGAGCGTGTAGACGCGGAACTTGGAGGGCCGCCCATCAGCCACACCGTCGAGCCAGATCCCAACGACCCTCTCACCCTCAGGAGGCTCCACCTTCTCTAGTACGTCGAGCAACGCACCGAGCGTGCAAACAGGGGGAATCGGCTCGAACACAACTCCCTCGACACGCTCGGCGTGTCCGGCACCCCAGTGGGACCGCCGGTCGTCCTCGTCCAAGTCGGCCGAGCCGTACATCACGCGTCCTCCGAGTACACGCACCGGGAAGGAGAATCTGCGATCACTCAACCGGCTGGCCTCGAACGTGCAGTCACGTAGCACGGCGCTGCTGCCTGCTGTCTTCTCGCCAGTACCGATCAGCGCACCACGACCCACATGCTGAAACCGGCAGTCCTCACACAAGAGGAGCGACCGGCCGCGCAAGCTGATAGCCCAGCCTGATTGCTCACCACGCCCGAGGAACTCGCAGCCCTTGCAGCCAAGATAGGCACTGCCACTCACGCTGATCGCCGCAGCATGACCTGCACGCAACCAGCCCTTCACGCGAACATTCTCGAGCGCGACCGCCGCCTGGCCCCGGATGTCGAGCAGCGCGCCCTCGGCCTCGCCGCCGTCGAGCGTGAGATCCCGGATCACGAGGTGCTCAACGGTGCCCGCGACAAGCAGCAGCGCCCACTGATGTCCGGCGACCAGGGTCGTTCGGTCCATGCCCGCGCCGCGGATCACGACGTGCGTGACCTTCTTGTCCAGGCTGTAGACAGGGCGCCAGTGCTGGTCGCTCTTGGCAATGGGAAAGACGCCGGGGCCAAGCTCGATCACGACCCGGTTGACGTCTCCATCCTTGAACGAAACCGTCTCACCGGCACGCGGCTCACTGAGGGCGAGCGGCGTCTCATCGGTCTCTACGATGGGCGCGCGGAACGCCTCGTAGGATCGCAGCAATGCTGCGGGGTCAGCGTCGTACTTGAAGACACGCGCCATCACCTGAAGGCCGGTGTCCCCTTCACGAATGCGGGCCGCATCCCGACGCTTGCGCTCCGTTCGCAATGCGCCCTTGATCCACTCGACCTCCTCCTCACTAGGTGCCAGCGCGGTGAGCGGATCCGCGTCGGCGCCCCGAAGTGTCGGCTGCGTCTCCGGCCCAGGCTCTCTCCGCGTCCCCGCGTCATGAAAGCCCGCTGGCTCCGTCCCGCGCTCGCCGTCACGGCCGAGGAGAAGGAAACAGGATGCCGCGAGGCCGACGCCTACCAGGAAGGCCACCACTGTGCGCGTATCCATGCCCTCGCCTCCGTGCCCACCGACGCCCAAAGGAGTGTAGTCACGAGCCAGACTTGCGTCGTCCACCCAATCCGCGGGCGTGCGCGCGGAGTGCAAACCGGTACGCCGCGCCGACAGGCAGCCAGGTGCGATGTTGAGACCCAAAATGCTGCTTGTCTAGTGTCACAGTTGAGACGGTGTTGCGTCACGACCTCGCACGTTGCTGCACGAAGTAAGGCTCAGGGCGTTGTCGCACGGCGAGAGAGTCGTGCCGGCAACAGGCTGCGAGTACGCGCCAGATGGGGCGAGTTCGTGCAAGGAGAATGGAGTGCCCGATCGGGTTCGAACCGACGACATTCAGCTTGGGAAGCTGATGCTCTACCAACTGAGCTACGGGCACGCGCGAGTGAATGGGCACGGTAGGGCTCCCCTCTGGGGGTGTCAAGTCGGGCCGGATGGCGGGGAGGGGACGGCAAGCCTCCGCTCCGATACCCTGGGCGGACCCGCCCCGCCTGGGGACGCCCGGAGAGCCCGCCCCCCCATGAGCATCCGATTCAAGCTGCTCCTCGGAGCCGTGTCCTTCCTCCTGCTCTCCGTAGCCGTGTTCGCGGTCACCTCCTCGGTCACGTCCGACCAGAAGTCCGATGGCGTCATCCTCAACCTGGCCGGTCGCCAGAGGATGCTCTCCGAGCGCATGACCAAGGAGCTCCTCTCCTACGTCGAGTCTCCCGAGGACGAAGTCTGGCGCTCGTTCGCCAGCACCAAGATGACCTTCGAGACGACGCACGCTGCCCTGCGCAAGGGCGGTCCCGCGCCTTCGCAGTTCCTCGCCGCCGAGCTCAACGACATGGGCGAGGTCATTCCGCTTGTTGGCGGCAAGCTCCCCGAGGGCACCGAGGTATCCATGCTGCCCGCCGCCAGCGACTCGGTCATCAAGGATCAGCTCGACCTGGTCGCGAGTCGTTACGCGGCCTTCGTCGACGCCTCCGCTGCAGCAGAGAAGGCGTCGCGCACCGCAAAGGACGAGGGCGACATGCTCGTCTTCCAGGTTCCGCAGATTCTCGCCCAGCTCGCCGTCGCGGTCACACAGGCCCAGGCTGCCGGCCAGAGCGAACTCATCGATGACGATGCCAAGGCCGAGTGGCTCAAGATCGTGCGCTACACCGCGCGACAGCGGCTCGTGGCCCAGCACTTGGGCACCCTGGCCCTGAACTTCCTTCGGAACCCGAATGGCGAGGAGGAGAAGGCCGAGCTCGCCGCCGCCGTCGAGTTGTTTGCAACCACGCACGAGAGTCTCGTGACGGGGGGCGCCGTGGTCGTCGATCTCGACGACATGGACTCGAGCGAACTCCTGACCGGTGGGCGGGATCCGAAGTACCAGGCGAGCATGCTCGAGGTCACCGAGACGTGGAAAGCGCTCACGGGCAGCTTGGGCAGACTCCAGACGGCCGGCGCGGCCAAGGCCGAGGCACTGAACCGCGCCTTGCTCCAGTCCCCGCAGATCGTGACGGCCATGGCCACGATCGTCGACCGCGCGCAGACGCTCTCCGAGCGCCGCGTCGCGACCATGCAGACCGTCCAGATCGTCTCGCTGGCGCTCGGCGCCCTGCTGGTCCTGATCGCTGCACTCATGGGCAACCGAATCGGAAGGAGCGTTGGGCAAGCCGTGATCGTGGCGCAGACGATTGCCGACGGCGATCTCACCCAGCGCTGCGACAAGATCCAGTCTCGCGACGAGACCGGCCAGCTGCTGACCTCGCTCAACACCATGAGCAAGGAACTCTCCGACCTTGTCGAGCGCGTGCAGATCTCTGGTTCCTCCGTCGGCGCGTCCTCCAACCAGATCGCGACGTCCACCCGTCGCCAGGAATCCGCCGTGGGCGAGCTTGCCGCGTCCTCGACCCAGATCGCCGCGACGTCTACGGAGATCTCGGCGACGGCCCATGAGCTGCTCGACACGATGAGCCACGTGAGCGAGGTGTCCAACAACACGGCCGCGGCGGCAGGCGAGGGCAAGCAGTGCTTGGATGAGATGCAGCAGACCATGGACAGCATGGTCGACAGCGCCGGATCGATTACCGACCGCCTCGCCGCCATCAACGAGAAGACCGCGAAGATCTCCACTGTCGTAACGACGATCATGAAGATCGCCCAGCAGACCAACCTCATCTCGCTCAACGCGGCAATCGAGGCGGAGAACGCCGGCGAGCTCGGCCTCGGTTTCGGCGTGGTCGCGAAGGAGGTCCGCCGCCTTGCCGATCAAACCAGCAAGGCCTCCAAGGGCATCGCGCAGATGGTCGAGGAGATGCAGTCGGCCGTAGCGACGGCGGTCATGGGCATGGACGGGTTCTCCGAGGACATCCGCAACGGCACGGGTGCCGTCGAGACGGTGACCGAGCAGCTCGGAGGCATCATCGGACAGGTCGAAGCCCTGGTGCCGCAGTTCGACGCGGTGCGCGAGGGCATGTCCGCCCAGGCGACGGGTGCGAGCCAGATCGCCGACGGCGTGCGGCAGATCGTGGCCTCGTCCGAAGAGACGGCCGAGTCGGTCCGCGAGACCACATCAGCCATCGACTCGCTCTCCGCCGCCGCCGGCGAGTTGCAGGACGGCGTGTCGCGCTTCAAGATCGGCCGCAACGGAGTCTAGCCCGCATATCGGTGGCGAGCCCGTGGTGCCCTCAAGGCTCTCGACGACTGCCGGATCCGGAACTCACCGCATGCGGCCGTCGGGCTGGATGGGGAGCGGAAGGCCGATGAGGAGGACGACTCGCGGTCCCCCACTCGAGGCCGACGACGTGGTCTGATCGCTCCCAGCCCAGCTCGACGCACGGCCGCAGTCACCCAGGCGCAGACTCACCCCCTAAGGGAAGTCCATGCGGACGAGGCTGACATCATCGTCGAACTGGTCTTCGCCACGCTCGCCGCGCGCATGCGCAACGATCGCATCCAGCGTCCGGCTCTTTGGAGCGACGAAGGGCGCGAGGAACTCATCGTGGGTCCGGACGCGTCCATCCGGGCCGCGCACCTCGTAGACCCCATCGCTGTAGACGAACAGCCGCGCCCCAGGCGACACCTTGCAGCTTTGCGTCTCGTACCTGAGCTGCTCGAGCACGCCGGGCATGGGGCCACCCGAAGCAAGCAGCATGGGCTCCCCGGGCTCGTCCGGCTTGTCAAACAGGACACTCGCCGGATGGCCGCCGCCGGCCCACGCGAGGGTACGCGTGGACTGGTCGTACACGCCGTACCAGATCGTAAAGAACTTCCCGTTGTGCTCGTCGGTTCGGAAGGTGGTGTTCAGCGTCGTGATCACCTGGCCCGGATCCGAAAAGTCGGTATCCGGCAGTGCGCGCGAGCGAAGTGCATTCATGACGGACACACCCAGCAGCGCAGAGCCGACGCCGTGCCCGCTGACGTCGAGCAGGTAGATCCCGAACCGACTCTCGTCCAGCCAGTGGTAGCCGAACGCGTCCCCCCCGAGGGAGGCCGAGGGGATGAAGCGCCAATCCAGCACCAGGCCGTCGTCCATGGGAGCCGGCAGCAACGACTGCACGTACTTGGCTGCCTCGTCGAGGTCGTCGGCCATGGCCTGCCGGCTCTTGCTCAGCTCACGATAGGCCTCGTCACGCTGGAGCAGGTTGATGTAACCGCGGCTGTGGTGGCGAATGCGCGCGACGAGTTCGACCGGGTCGGGCAGCTTGACGAGGTAGTCGTTCGCGCCGTTGGAGAAGGCCTCGGCCTTCGTAGCGGGCTCATCCTTCGTGGAGAGCACGATCAGCGGGATGCGGGCTGTGGCCTCCTCGGCACGAAAACGCTTGACGAGTTCCAAGCCGTCGAGCTGGGGCATCACGAGGTCCGAGAGGATGACCGTTGGCCGCTCAGTGCGCGCCCGCTCGACGGCCTCTGCCGGGTCATTGCAGTAGTGGAACTTGATGTCCTCCTGGCTCGCGAGCATGCGGCGGACGGCCTCGCCGATGATCGGTTGGTCGTCCACGAGGAGCACCTTCACCGCGTGCTGCGTGAGGATGTCGTCCTCGGGGACTGCTCCGCCCGGGGCTGTCGTCGGATCCACCATCGGCCTAGCCGCCTCTCGTTTCGCTGCGAGGCCCCTCGGCCACAAGTCGGTTCAAGGCTCGCTCGACGCACGGGCCCATCTCGCGCACAGACACCACGCGCTCCGCAGCGCCAAGCTCCTTCGCCGCACGGGGCATGCCCCACACGACCGAGCTCTCCTCATCCTGGGCGAACGTCGCCCACCCGCTCTCGCGCAGCGCCAGCAGGCCCTTCGCTCCATCCTGCCCCATCCCCGTGAGCAGTACCGCGACGCCAGGCGTCGGCCAGCTGCGCTTCAAGCTCAAGTAGAACGCGTCCACGCTCGGGCGGTAGGCGAGCTCCTTGGGCTCTTCTTCGTAGCGCAGCGTCCGCGCCAACCCCATGACGAGGTGATCGCGACTTGCGGCAACCAGGATCTCCCCGGGCTTGGGGCTCGCCCCCGCCTCGATGCACGCCGCGGGCCAACCCGTCTGCCCGCTCAGCCAGGACACGAAGCCGGGTACGAACGCCTTGTCGAGGTGTTGCACGACGACGACCGGCGGGCGGAAGTTTGCCGAGAGCCCCTTGATCAGGTCCACGATGGCCTGCGGCCCGCCCGTGGACGCGCCGATGACCAGCAGCCGCTCGGCCGGCTGGTCGGGCGGCGGAAACCCACCGGAGGAGCGGTGTCGCTTGAGCGCGTCGAGCCCCGCGGTCGGCTGCATGAGTCGGCGCATCGTGCGCATCTTGCGAAGCACCCGCTCGGTGTTCTCGAGCGTTCCATCCTCCGCAAAGGTGGGACCGCTTACGGCGTCCCGCGCCCCGGCGCTCAGCGCGTTGTAGACCTTCGCGAGATTGCCCTCGATGGTGGCCGTTACGACAAGGATCGGGCACGGCGAGGCGATCATGATTTCGCGTGTCGCCTCGACGCCGTCGATGATCGGCATGACGAGGTCCATCAGGATCAGATCCGGTGTGTCGGCGCGACACATGTCGATGGCCTCACGACCGTCGTCGGCCACCCACGCGACCTCCGCGTCTTCGGCGGAATCGATGAGACGGCGCAGCGCAAGCTGCGCGAGCTTCAGGTCGTTGACGATGGCGACTCTCACGCGTCGTCTCCGGAGAGCGGCTCGCCGATCAGGTCGAGGACCTCTCTCACGAGGGTCTCATCATGGAAGCTGCTCTTGGTGAGGTAGGCATTGGCGCCGGCCTCCAACCCCCGCAATCGATCCGCCTCGGACTCCTTGTACGAGACGATCATTACCGGCATCGACCGGAGTCTCGCGTCGTCACGAATGCGACGCACGAGCTCGATCCCATCCATGCGCGGCATGTCCACATCGGACAGCACAAGGTCATAGTCCTGGGCGCGCAGCGTGTTCCACGCGTCGGCCCCGTCCACACAGACATCGACGTCGTAGCCCCGACTCGCGAGCAACTTGCGTTCGACTTCGCGCACGGTAAGCGAGTCGTCAACCACCAGCACGCGCTTGCGTGCACGCCGCGTGAGACCTTGCGAGTGCGAGGTGGCGCGAATCGTCCGCAGACGCCCTTCGTGCAGGAGCGTGTCCACGGACCGGACCAGATCCTGCACGTCGACGATCACCAGGGGGTTCCCTTCGGAATCGAGCGCAACCGCGGACATGTTGGCCACGTCGCCGAGTCGCGGGTCCAGCGTTCGGACGACAAGGCTCTGCTCGCCGAGGTAGCGATCGATCACCAGGCCATACTCGCTGTTGCCGGACTTGACGATGACCACATAGAGCACGTCGCCAGCCACGCGCGAATCCTTGAGACCCAGGACATCGGCAGCCGGAACGAGGCCGATCTCCCGACCGTCGAGCTCGAAGCTCTGCCGGTTCTCGATCGAGCGCACGCTGTCGTTCGCCACACGAACGAGGGACTCGATGTGGGTCAGCGGGAAGGCGAACGGCTCGCCGGCGATCTGCAGAATCGCAACGCGGATGACCGACCGGGTGATGGGCAACACGAGCACGAAACGCAGGCCATGGGGCGCATTGCGCCGGGCGCGAACCGTGCCGCCCGCCTCGCGGACCATTGTGTGGACGACGTCGAGCCCAACCCCGCGCCCTGAGATCTGGGTGACCGCCTGGCGGGTCGAGAAACCGGGGAGAAACAAGAACTCCATGAGCTCGGGCTCGGAGAGATCGCGAGCGATCTCCGCGGAGATCATGCCGCGCTCGACGATCCGCTCGCGTAGCGCCTCGACCTCGACGCCGCGTCCATCGTCCACGACCTGCAACTCGAGCATGCCCGCACGGTGCCGGGCTACCAGCCGCAACCAGCCCCCCGGATCCTTGCCTTGGGCCGTTCGCTCGTCGGGGGTCTCGAGCCCATGATCGCAGGCGTTGCGAAGCATGTGATTGAGCGGCGCGTCGAGTCGCTCGAGGATGTCGCGATCGACGGGGACATCTCGCCCCTCGATGTCGAAGCGGATCTTCTTGCCGAGCTCGCGGGCGAGGTCACGGACCATGCGGGGGAAGTTCGTGACGCCCTCCGCAAAGGGACGCATGCGGCTCTTGAGTACCTGGCGGTACATGCGGCCCGCGAGGTCGGCCGAGCGCCGCGAGGCCTCATCGAAGAGCGCCGTGCGCTCCGCGATGAGAGCGAGCGTTTCCTGGGCACCGAGCCGCAGGGCCTCGAAGGGATCGGGGTCCGGTAGCTCGACGCCATCGCGGCGCATGCGGTCGCGGGCTCCGGAAAGCTGCACATCGAGGCGCTCCACGGCGCGGCGCAGATCGTCGAGGGAATCTGTCTGCTGGGCCATGCGGCGCGCTTCGACGACCGACTCGCCAGCGTAGGAGAGCATGCGCGTGAAGACCTCGGGGTCGATTCGTACCGCCGACGCGGGGGTCCGTGAGGACGGCACCGGGTCGGCCTCTGCCGGCGGCGCAGCCGCGATGGCGGGTTCCGCGGGCGGCTCGGCCCCGGGCTCGACCGACGCTGCGGCGTCAGGCGGCTGGGCGGCCGCGACCGGGAGTTCCCCCGCCTCGGCGAGCCCGAACTGCGCGATCAGCCCGTCGATCTCCTCCTTGTGTTCTGCGAAGAACGCGTCTGTCTCGCCGTCCTTGAGGTCACCCGTGCGGCGCAGGACGTCGGTGCCGGCAAGCAGGAGGTCGATCGCCTCGCTCGGCAGGACCAACTCGCCGGCTTGGGCTTTCACGAGGAGTTCCTCCATCGCGTGCGCCAACCCCACCACGCCGTTGAGTCCCACAATGCGCGCAGCGCCCTTGAGCGAGTGGGCCGCACGCATGAGAGGCTCGATGAGCGACACATCCGTCGGAGCCGCGTCGAGGTCCACCAACCCCTGCTCCAGGGTGGAGGCATGCGTCTCCACCTCGGCCCGGAACAGGTCGAGCATCGAGAAACCGCTGAGGTCGTCGGGCGGCGGCGTCAAGACAGGCTCCGGGTCAGGCCTTCAAACAACCGGCGCGGATCGATGCGCGCTGCAGGGCCGTCGGCGGTCTGGATGACGCCATCGGTGAAGTGCACGGCGCTCTTGGCCACCGTGACCTGGGACGTTCGCAGATCTGCCAGGTCGAAGCGCTCGAAGTCCAGCACGGCATCGACGATGAGGGCCCAGCCCTCGCCCGCGTTACGGACGACGAGCAGGCGTTGAGCCGCTGGGTCGGCATCGGTGGCAGTCGCCAGTCCGAAGAGGGCATGCAGGCTCGCACAGAGGTGGATCTCGCCTCGCAGGCTGACGAGCCCCCGAAAGACGTCACTCGTGCGCCCAGGTACGGAGCGGATCGGCGCGAGCGGATGCACCTCGACGACCGTCTCCGTGGGAACGGCGAACAGCTCCTCCCCAAGACGCACGACCCCGGCGCTGAACCGTTGCGCCCCATCGTCATCCCCGAAGCGGTCGCGCAGGGTCCGCGTCCACGCCTCGAGGTAGGCCTCGGGCGGCGCGCGATCCAAGAGGCGCGCCGCTGCATCATCCGGAGCGTGGCTGTCGAGCGCGGGCAGGTCGGCCGCAGGTTCGTCGGGCGGCGCGCGTTCAGATTCCATCGTCGCCCCCCTTCACGCGTGCGGCCTTCTCGCGCAGGCGCTGCGCGCGCCCCCGCTCCCCGCGCGTCTCGTGCAGCAATGCGAGTTGCATGAGCGAAGGATAGTGGCGCGGCTCCAGATAGAGAGCGCGGCGCAG
>JAJDEM010000104.1 GCA_029259795.1 Planctomycetota bacterium | reverse complement strand
GCAGCCGTTGGCCACGCCCGTATCGCACTTCACGCGCCGGAAGACCTCGCGGGCCGGACGCACAAGGACGTCCTCCTTCTTCGTGGTCCAGACGGCCGGCTTGACGACCTCCTTGACGCGCGCGGGGCTGACGCAGACGAGCTTCGGCCGTGTGCCGTACTCGGCCGGGATCTTCACCGTGCTGCAGCGCTCGGGGCACACCATGACGCGGTCGGTGACCGTCTTGGTGACCGGAGGCACCCAGACGCGGCACCAGGCCTCGCCAGCCTTCGCCTCCGGCGGGCGGTCGCACGGCTGCGGGCCCGGCTCCTCGGAGCAGACATCGCATGCGGGCGCACAATCCGGTGCGGGGCAGCAACCACCCGTCGACCGTGCACCCGAGCAGGCGGGCAGCAGGACCAGCGCCAGCGCCAGACACAAGACGAACCAGGACGAAGAACGGACCATAGGAGCTCCTCCCAAGAAGCGCCGGAAGCGTACCACCTCGGCGCCGGAACCGCCCAGGGGGAATGGACTTCGGATGAACACGGATTCGCCTGCACGGGAGTCCGCGCACCCGCTCGGTCACAGACCGGTCACCGCGCGCGCTCCCGCAGCCGGCCTACTTGGGCGGCGCCCCTGCCTTGGCGACGAACTCGGCCTGCAATGCCCGCGCACGGCTCTCGAGCGAGGTCCCGCGGAAGCTGGCGAGGATGCCTGCGTACTCCGCTCGGGCCTGGGCTGTGCCTGCCTTGCTCCGCTTGGCGAACAGCGCCTCCGCGCGATCCACCCGATTCTGCAGTTTCTGGCCGGCGATCTTGGCCAGCCGGGCTACCGCGGCCCGAATCTCCGCGGTTGCGCCTGCCTTGTTCCCGATGGCCTCCGCCGTTCGCAGCGCCTCTCCATAGTTTCGGGCCCCCACCAGGGATTCGGCCTGCTTGAGCGCAGCAGGCATGCGTCCGAGTTCGTAGAGTCGCCAGCGGGTCAGCTCACGCTCGACGATGCCCTCCGAGAGGGCGTTGCTCGCCTTCACCCGGCCGTCGATCCCGATGACGTAGAAGCCCGGCCGGCGACCACCGCCGTAGCGCCGCGCCATCTCGCCCTTGACGTCCCGCGCCACCGGAAACGTCCAGCCCCGCGTCTTCATCACCGGGAGGACCTTCGACAGCGCGTACTTGTCGTGAACGATCGAGATCACCTGCAGTCCCGAGCGGCGGGAGCGCTCGTGCAGCGCCTGCACCTTCGGCAGCGCGCGCTTGCAGTGCGGGCAATCCCGGAGCCAGAAGGCGAGCAGCACCACCTTCTTGCTGCGGAAGGACGACAGCCGCGTCTGTGGCGGCAAGCCCTGCGCCGTCTCCTTGAAGGTGAGGTCCGGCGCAACGCGGCCGGTCAGGTCACGCCACGCGGCGGCCTCCGCGGAGCGCAGGCCCGGCAGGACGAAGAGCAGGCCCCAGCCGAGGAGGAGGGCAAGACGCAGCAAGCGGTTCGTCATCGGACTCTCCGACCGGGAGGTGGCACAGCCCCAGTGTAGGCCCAGGACGCGCCCCGGCGCGAGGGCTCTTGCCCACAGACGAGGCGGCCTTTACCTCAGGGGCTGGGCCGCCATGTCGTGTGCTTCCACGCATCGCGCTGGAACAGGGCCACCACGGTCACGACCTCGAGCCGTCCAAGCCACATGCTCAGCGTGAGCAGCACCTTCCCGAGAGGCGTGAACCACGCGTAGTTCCCCATCGGCCCCGCATCGCCGAACGCGGGGCCGACGTTGCCGAAGCACGCCAGACTCGCAGAGAAGGCCGTCGTGAGGTCGAGGTTGGGTTCGGTCAGCATCAGGAGCAAGGCAATGAGCACGTAGCCGACGAGGTAGAGCACAACCAGGGTGAGTACGGCGCGCACGATCGTCGGGGTAATGAAGCGGTCCCGATAGCGGAGCGGGATGACGGCCGTGGGATGCAGGACTTGGGTCATCTCACGACGAAGGAACTTGAAGGTCAGGATCCAGCGGATCACCTTCGGACCCCCACACGCCGATCCCGCACACCCCCCCACCAACAAGACCACGAGCAGGATCGCCTTGGGCGCCCAGGCCCAAAGCTTGTCGTAGTCCACGCTGGCAAAGCCTGTCGAGGAGGTGATGCTCGTAACCTGGAACGACGCGGTGCGCAGCTCGTCCAGCCCCGGGATGCCGTCGCCGATCAGCACGGCGAGCACGAGCGACGCCGCGGTCATGATCAGCAGGTAGACGAGGAACTCCCCGTCTCGGAAGAACTCGAACACGCGCCCCGAGGCCAATCGCCAAAGCAGCGGGAAGCTCGTGCCCGCCAACACCATGAAGACGATGAGGATCCACTCCACCTGCGGATTGTCGTAGCCGGCAATCGAGTTGGGATTCGGCGAGAAGCCTCCCGCCGACATCGTCGTCAGCGCGTGCACCACGGCTTCGTAGAAGTCGAACCGGGCCATCATGAGCAGGCCCACGAGCAGGGCCGTCATGCCGACGTAGAGGATCCAGAGCTTGCGCGCCGCACCCCGGATTTGGGGGCTGATGCCCTCCGAGGTGCTGATCGAGGCCTCCGCGAAGAAGAGCTGCCGGCCAGCGATGCCCAGCCGCGGCAGGATGACCACGAACAGCGCGATGACCCCCAGGCCCCCGAACCACTGGGTCATCGCCCGCCAGAGGAAGAACGCATCGTTGTAGCCTTCGGCGCCGAAGTCCTGCAGGATCGTTGCGCCGGTCGTGGTCAGACCGGAGATCGACTCGAACACGGCATCCACGGGCGTGAGTCCGACGAACATGTAGGGCAGCGCGCCGAAGATCCCCACGATGAGCCACGTGCCGGCGACGATCGCGAGCGCCTCGGCCCGACGCAGCATGGGCTTGCGCGGCAGGCGCCGACCGAACCACCAGCCGACGCCGGCGGCGATCAAGAGGGAGAGCGCGAAGTGACCCGCGGTCACGTACTCACCCTGGAAGACGGCCAGCCCAAGCGGCACGAGGAACGCCATCGAGAACAAGAGCAGCAGGTGGCCGATGAGGCCGAAGACGAGGGAGAGGCGCACGAGCTACTCGGCGGCCTCCGCGGCCAAGTCCTCGAGGTGATGAAGGAAGAACTCGCGGACGTCCTCCTCCACGTCGTTCATGCAGAAGACGAGAAGGTGGTCGCCGCCTTCGACGTGATCGGTGCCGCGCGGGATGATCACCTGCCCCTTGCGCAGGATCGCCCCGATGATGCCGAACAAGCCGCTCTTCATGCGCGTGAGCGAGACGGGCGGGAGGTCGTCAGGCAGGACCAGCTCGAGGACCTCGGCGTCGCCGTGCTCCAACTCGGCGAGCAACTCGGCACGACCGAGGTCGACCTGACGGAGGACGGAACGCACGGCGGCGCCCCGAGCGGACCGGACGACGTCGATGCCGACCTGCTCGAAGAGGCGCTCGTTGGAGAGGTGATCCGCCCGCGTCACGATCCGCTCGACGCCGAGGCTCTTGGCCAACAGCGAGACGAGGAGGTTCTTCTCGTCATTGCTCGTGACGGCGACGAGCACGGGGCGCTCACCGATCCGCTCGGCCTCCAGCAAGTCGAGATCCGCGCCATCCCCGTGCAGCACCAATCCTTCGAGGCTCGTCGCAATCTCTTCGCAGCGGGCCCGCTTGGACTCGATGACCCGCACGCTCCAGCCGGCCGCTTCCAGGCCCTGGGCCACGGAGACGCCTACGGTGCCCCCGCCGACGACGGTCGCGTCGTAGCGCCGGGGTTCCCGGGTCTTGGCACGCAGCGAGCGAGAGAGCAGTCGATTGATCCCGACCATGCTGCCCATGGCGGTGAGCTTGTCGCCGGCCTGGAACTGGGTGTCGCCGTTGGGGATGAAGACCGTCTCCTCGCGCCGAGCCATCACCAGCACCACACCGGGGGGTACGCCGACCTCTTTCAGCGGGCCCTGCGTGATCGGGGCCCCCTCTTCGACGGCGTAGCGCAGGAGGTGCACCCGGCCCCCGGCGAAGACCTGGACGTCCAGCGCTCCGGGCACGGCAATGATGCGCAGGATCTCCTCGGCCAGCAGGAGGGCGGGCCGGACGACTTCGTCGATGCCCAGGCTCTCGGCCAGCAGCTGGGCGTCCTCGTCGGTCAACTGCAGGTGTGGACGCATCATGAAGCAGACGCTACGCCGTGCCCCGAGGCTCTTGGCACTCACACAGCCCACCAGGTTGCGCTCGTCGAGTTGGGAGCAGCCAATGAACAAATCCACGTCTTCAACGCCGGCCGTACGGAGCACGGGGGGCGAGGTCATGGAGCCGAGCACGCGCTCGACGTCCATCCGGGCCAGACGGTTCTCGTCCTGGGGGGTCTCGGGGCAGACCAGCGTCACCGCGTGGTCCTTCATGAGCGCTTCCACGAGCCGAAACGCGACCTCGTCTTCGCCGCCGATCAGGATGCGCATCGAACTCCGAGCCCCCCGGTGCCGGAAGGCGATTCTACCTGCCGCCTCCGCATCGTCTGCGCGCTAACCGCGCCGCGCGATTCCTAGCCACCACGGGGTGCCGTGCGGCGCTCTTCAGCCAGGATCGCCGGGATCTGTTGGGCGATACGCACGGCACGTTCCTTGGGCTCGGGGTGTGTCGAGAGCATCTCCGGCGGACGCTCTCCGGGCCCCGCATCCATCCGCTGCCACAGCCGCACGGCTTCGTGCGGGTTGTATCCCGCGCGCACCATCAGCCGGAGACCGATGGTGTCGGCCTCATGCTCGTGGAGCCGCGAATAGGGCAGCATGATGCCGACCTCGGTTCCCAGGCCGAGCGCCGCCATGACCGGCCGCTGGATGAGAGGACTTGTCTGACCCAGGCCGGCTTCGACGATCTGCAGCGCCGTCTGGCTCAACATCTGCTGACTGACTCGCTCGGCGCCATGGCGTGCCATCGCGTGCCCGATCTCATGACCCATGACCGCCGCGAGGCCATCTTCGTTCTGTGTGAACGGCAAGATGCCGGTGTAGACCGCGATCTTGCCGCCGGGCAGGCAGAATGCGTTGACGGTCTTGTCGTCCGCCACGAGCTTGAACTCCCAAGCGAAGCTCTTGCCCGAGACCGCCGCGAGTCGGCGGCCGACGCGCTCGATCATGGCGGCCCGTGCAGTGCCAACTTCGATGGTCTTGCCCTTGAGGATCTCCGCGTAGGCCTGCGCGCCCATGGTCTGGGCCTGGGACTCCGGAACGAGGCGCAGCTGCGACCGCTCGCTCTCCGGCACACTGCCGCAACCGCCGGCCCCGACGGCCCCGAGGAACAGCGCAGCCGTCAGCAGACCGAGCGCGGCGGGCACAAGACGGGAACGGGCGCTGAGCAAGGCATGTCGCATGGTGATCTCCGGGCGGGTGCCCAACGAAGGGCCCCGTCCTACGAATCGGCTGGTAGACGGTCGACCTTGGGTCTGGAGGGACCCGTTCGCGGGCACCGCGCTGGGGCGCCCTGCTAGGAGGTCTTGTTCTCGCAGGGCTGGAGGGTCAGCGGCCGGCGGATTCGGCCGAAGCCAGGGCCGCCCGGGCTGTCGCGGCCACATTCTCCGGCGTGAAGCCAAAGCGCTCCATGAGAACGCTCGCCGGCGCGCTCGCGCCGAAGCGATCCATCGTTACCAGGGCGCCCTGGGGACCCACCCAGCGATGCCAGCCGAGCGAGCTGCCGGCTTCGACGCCAACCCGTACGGCGCAGCCTCCGAAGACCGCTTCGCGAGCCGCTTCGTCCTGAGCCTCGAAGTCCTCCCAGCAAGGCATGGACACGACGCGCGCCGCCACGCCTTCGCGCTGCAGGAGCTCGGCCGCACCGAGGCAGTGGCTGACCTCGGATCCGCTCGCGAGGAGCACGACGTCGGGCGATACGGCGCCCTCGCGCAAGACGTAAGCACCCCGGCGCACGCCCGACGACGGAGCCAGGCTGCCGCGATCGAGGATTGGCAAGCCCTGGCGGGTCAGGCAGAGGACCGTAGGCCCCTTGCGCTCGAGCGCGGCGCGCCAGGCCTCGGCGGTCTCGGTGGCGTCGGCGGGCCGCACGACCGCGAGTCCGGGCATCGCCCGCAAGCTCGCCACGTGCTCGATCGGCTGGTGCGTCGGTCCATCCTCGCCAACGCCGATGGAGTCGTGGGTAAAGACGTAGATCACCGGCAACTTCATCAAGGCTGCGAGGCGGATGCTCGCGCGCATGTAGTCGCTGAAGACGAGGAACGTACCGCCATAGGGGCGGACCCCGCCGTGGAGCGCGAGACCGTTCATGATCGCGCCCATGCCGTGTTCGCGCACGCCGAAGTGCACGGTCCGACCGGAGAACCTGCCCGGGCCAATGTCTGTCGCACCCGGGAGAGTCGTGTTGTTCGAACCGGCCAGGTCGCATGACCCGCCGATGAGCTCTGGAATGGCATCGCCCAACGCAGCGAGCACGGTGCCAGAGGCCTTCCGAGTCGCCATGGCGGTGCCCGGCGCGAAGTCGGGCAAGGCCTCGGCCCAGCCGTCGGCCAGCTCGCCGGCCAGCTCGCGCTCGAAGCGGGTGATCAACGCGGGATCGCTCGCTCGGCGCGCAGCGAGCGCCTCGCCCCACGCAGCCCGGGCGGCCGCGCCGCGGCTGCCCGCCTCGCGCATGTGCGCGACGACGTCGTCGGGGATCTCGAACTGGGCGTCCTCGGGCCAGCCCAGGGCCGCCTTCGTGAGCCGGATCTCTTCGTCCCCGAACGGCGCGCCGTGGGCGCTGGAGGTGTCTTGCTTGTTCGGGCTGCCTTCCCCGATGTGCGTGCGGCAGCAGACCAGGGTCGGCTGCGTCGCGACGGCCTTTGCCGCGTCTGCCGCGGCAACGTAGGCGTCGATCCCCTCGCTCACGTCGACCTGCAGGACATGCCAGCCGTAACTCGCGAAGCGCTGCGCCACGTCTTCGCTGAAGCTGAGTTCGGTACCCCCATCGATCGTGATGCGATTGTCGTCCCAGAACACGCACAACTTGCCGAGCCCGAGATGGCCCGCAAGACTCGCGGCCTCGGACGCGACCCCTTCCATGAGATCGCCGTCGCTCGCGATCACCCAGGTGCGATGGCCGACGATCGGGGTTGTAGCGGCGTGGTCGTTGTAGCGCGCGGCCAGCAGCCGTTCCGCGAGTGCCATGCCGACACCGTTGCCCACGCCCTGGCCGAGCGGCCCGGTCGTGGTCTCGACTCCGGGCACTTCACCGTACTCGGGGTGGCCCGCGGCGGGACTCCCCCACTGCCGAAACGCGATGATGTCGTCGCGCGAGATGTCGTAGCCCGTGAGGTGCAACAGCGCGTACTGCAGCATGCTCGCGTGGCCGCACGAGAGGACGAAGCGGTCGCGATCCGCCCAGTCCGGCGCGGCACTGTCGTACTTCATCACGCGCGTCCACAGCGCGTAGGCGAGCGGGGCCAAGCCCATCGGTGTGCCGGCATGTCCCGAGTTCGCCTTCTGGACCGCGTCCATGGCGAGGGTCTTGACGGTGTCGATCGTCTTGCGAGCCAGGGCGGCAGGGTCGTTGGACACGTCAGCTCCTGCAGTGGTCGTACGAGATGAAGATTCGGGCATGCTGCCTCCCTCGCTCGGATCCTACATGGGGTGCCCCCCGACCGGGATCGGGGGTCAGCGACCGTCCTTCGCTGCCCCGCTGCCCCCCGTGACGGGCGGCATCATGGGGATGAGCGGTTGGCGCGTGGTCCGCTTCAGGAAGAGGATCGCGAAGCAGGACTGGGTGATCTTCGACTCGGTGGCGTCCGCCGGTCGGAGCGTCCCGTCGGGCTCCTTCCAGCAGCCGTTCTTCTCCTGGGCGCCCAAGAGATGCTCCCCGCCTTCCCGGTACCAGTCGTGGGTACCGAACCAGCGGGTCCCCACCTTGAGGCCCGCGCGCTCGAGACCGTAGAGGTAGTAGTAGTGCCACTGGGAGGCACCCCCGGGCGTCGGATTCTCCGTGACGCTGAAGTTCTCCCCGAGCCAGGCCATCCCGCTGAGCAGGCCCTTGTCGATCCGGCCCCTCAGCTTGGCGTCGAGCTTCTTCTGCAGCCACAGGTGCTCCTTGCACATGGCCAGGCAGGTCACCCCGGCCGCTGTCATCGAGCCGGTCGGCAGCTCGGTGTCCCCCGGCAGGTAGGTCCACGGCCGGGCGAGCGTCTCGCCCACTTGGGTGTGGCGGGCCGGCTCCTTGAAGCCGGGTTCCCAGGCCTCGTTTTCGATCCAGAGCGGCGCGTCGAGACCGTCGGCGTCCTGCTCCTTCAAGAGGTACTCCGCCGCGGCCCGCCAGGTCTCGGGCGGGGCCTTGATGCCGCAGCGCGCGGCAGCGTCCAGGGCCAGCAAGGCGTACTGGGTGTTGGACAGGTCCGTGTCCCCATCCGGGGCGGAGAGCGGATTCCCCGGATAGCGCCAGCCCCCCGCAGGCTTCACCTGACTCGAGACGATGAACTGGACGAGTTCCTGGATCCACTTGCGGATGCCGCTCGGGTACTTGCACTTCCTGGGCTTGGGCGGCGTGACGTTTCCGTAGCGGTCGCGCTTCAGTGCGACCTTCTTCGGGTCGCCGGGGTTGTAGAGCGCGTCGAGCGCGAGCACGAGGGTCGCAGCGACGTAGATCGTCAGCTTTCCCGTCCCCTTGAGGTTCAAGGAGCCATCGCCGCCCGCGTAGTGGAACTTGCAGAAGCCAAGGCAGCGCTTGACGGCTTTGTCCTTCGGCGTTGCCCCCCCATGCGCAAGCGTCAGGATCACGAGCGCGTCGAGCCCGACCTCCATGATGTTGTAGGTCCGCGGTCCGAGGTTCTCGCTGAAGCCCGGAAAGCTGCCGTCCTTCTTCTGCTGCGTGCGCAGCCACGCGATGCCGCGCTGGATCCCCTGGTTCACGCGGTCGTCAAACTCGGCCTTCTGCTTCGCGAGCTCGAGACGCGCCGCGGCGATGCGCGCCTTGCGCTCGGCCGGGCTGAGGGCCTCCGCGCCCTTCGGCTCGTCCTCCGCCCAGGCCGAGGCGGCGCCGATCACCAGCAGCAGCGCCAAGGCGGCCAACCGCAGGCTACGCCTGCCTGCCTCCGCTGCGAACGTTCGTGCTGCCATGACGCGCCTCCTCGGCGGTGCCAGGATGGCCCCCGCCACCCGACTTGGGGCAAGCGTAGCAAGAACAGCCATGGCCCCGCGTCGGCCTGCCGAGGGGGGCGCTCCGCGGCCGCGCTCGAACCGGGGCCAAGGACCAAAACGAAAGAAGGCCCGGCGAGCGGCGCTGTCGCGCCGCTCGCCGAGCCCTTGCGTTCACCCCGGGGGGTACTGCCCTTCGAGGGCAGCGCTCAAACTGCCCTTCGAGGGCAGCGCTCAACCTGCCCTTCGAAGGCAGCGCTCAACCTGCCCTTCGAGGGCAGCGTGTGGGACTACTTGCCCGCGGGGGCGTCGCCCAGGTCGTTGTCCTCAACGATGGGCGACTCGTTCGCCGGGGCCTCGACGGCGTCGGCCTTCGCGTTGCCATCATCGCCACCAGCGTCAGCGGCTGCCTCGGGCACGTCGCAGGACTTGTTGTGGCGCCACTCCCAGCGGCAGGGCTCGACCATGCGGCGCTTGGTGACCGTGGTGAACTCGGCCGGGACCGGGTTGGTCTTCCACTCGCCGGGCTTGACGACGACCTTCTCCATGACCGTCTTGAAGACGGGCGGGATCTGCTCGGTCTTGGTCTCGGAGGGCTTGACCATGACGCGGCGGGTGACGTCCTTGAACTGGGCGGGGACCTCGACGAGCTTCCAGCAGTCGCCCTGCTTCTCGCCTTCCTTCAGGTCGTTCGGCTCGCAGGGAATCTTCTTCCACACGGTGCGGGCGGCACAGGTCTGGACGCGCTCGGTCTTGTCCTCGTACTCGGCGGGGGTGCAGGTCTGCTTGCAGCGCGCGGGCGTGCACAGGACCTTCTTCTCGCGCTCCTCGTACACCGGCTCGATCCACTCACGCGTGCAGCTCGCGGGCTTGCAGCAGCGCTTCTCTTCGTACTCCTCGTACTTCGCGGGTACGAGAACGCGGCACCAGGCCTCGCCTGCAGCAGCCTCCTCGGGGAGACCGGACGGACGGGGGCCGCCACCAGCGCAGGGGTCACAGGGGCTGCAGGACGGCTCGCACGGGTCGGGTGCATCGCAGCCGCAGCAGCTCCCACCGACACAACCTGCGAGCAGGAGACCCAAGCTGATTGCCAAGATCGCCACGAAACTGTTATTGACTCGACGAGTCATATTGCTTCCCTCCCGAGATGCAGTCTTGCCCGCCCCCGTAGCAGGAGCGCGGCTGAAATGGATGTTGGACGCGAGTCTACCTAGTCCCGCCCCCAGCCCGCTTGTGAAATTCTGGCGCGTTGTGGACGTTTTCACATGCCACCGAACCGAACCGATCCCGCACAGCAGGCCGTTCCCTGGGGAATGTCGGTGTTCCAGCACGACGACTTGATCCCAGCCGCTCCCGAAAGTGTCACTGCTTCGTCACGAGGAAGCGGAGGGCCCTGTCTCATGCGGGGATACCGCCTACCGGGGGTACCCTGTCGGCAGGAGTTCGCAGTCCCGCGTACGCCCCAAGAAGCGTACGCCCCAGGAACCCATGCATGGACCAGGTCGCCCTCCGCCTCGCCGGCACGCCCACGTGGACCTATCTCGGCGGCAAGGCTGAGTCGAAGAAGCCGCTGGAAGTCGTGGTTCGGGCCTTCGACCGCGAGATCGAGATCGCCACGGGCGAGGGCGCGTCAGAGCCGACGGGTGCCTCCGTACGGGTCAGTGCGGGCGAGGGACGCCGGCTCACCGGACAGCACTTCTTCGCCCGGCCTACCGCCCACGGTGCGCCGTGCCGCATTTCCTACCGGGGCGTCTGATCGACTTCATGCGTTTCGTCTGGATCCTCCTCGCTCTTCTCCTCGCGCTCCCTGCGTGCCGGCGCTTCACAAAGGCCGGCGCGGATCGAGAGGTCTACGGTCTGCTCGGCAATCGCCGCGCGTTGGTTCCCGAGGTGCGGGGCACGCTCGATGTGGAAGCGAAGGAGAAGCTCGCCGCCGCGATTCGCGCGCGCACCGCCTTCGAGCTCACGCTGCGTGATGCCTTGGAGCTCGCCACCGTCGCCTCGCGTGAGTACCAGACGCAGCGTGAGAATGTCTTCCTCACCACGCTGACGCTCACGCGTCAGCTGAACGAGTTCCGCCCCCTGTGGGATTCGGACGGCTCGATCAACTACGACTTCGACCAGGACAACTCGTCCCTGAGCGCGAACATGAACACGATCCTCTCGCGCGCCTTCGAGCGCGGCGGCGGGCTCGTGATCGGTCTGGCGAACAGCTTCCTCACGGACATCACCGGCAATCCCCTACGCGTCGCGCAGTCCATCCTGAGTGCCGACATCACACTGCCGTTGCTCCGCGGCGCTGGCGAGCTGGTCGCCAAGGAGCAACTCCGTCAGGCTGAGCGCGATGTGCTCTATGCCCTCCGTGACTACGCCCGCTTCCAGCAGGAGTTCACGGTCACAGTGGCCACCTCCTTCTACCGCGCGCTTCAGGATCGGGATCGCTGGCGCAACGCCGAGTCACGCTACGAGAGTCTCACCGTATTGGTCGATGAGCAGCGCGAGAAGGCGAGCGCCGGGCGCCTGCCGAAGCTCGAAGTGGATCAGATCCAGCAGGACCTGCTGCAGTCCGACGATGCGCGCCAGCGCAACCGCAACCGCTTCGATGCCGCGGTCGACCGCTTCAAGCTTCAGCTCGGCATCCCGGTTGGCGTCGCCGTCACGCTCGAAGACGGCGATCTGAAGGCGCTCCGCGCCAAGGGCCCGCAGGGCGAGCCGTTCGACCGCGAGGAAGCGCTGACCTTCGCGCAGAAGCAGCGCCTGGACCTGCTTACCGTGCGTGAGGAAGAGGAGGACGCCAAGCGTCATGTCCTCGTCGCCCGCGACGCGCTCCGCGCGGGACTCGACGTCCGCCTGGGGGGCGACGTCACGACCCCCCGCGACCGTCCCTTCGACCTCGCCGGGGCCGAAGCCGCCGGCACCCTCGGCATCGACTACGACCTGCCCTTGGAGCGCACGGCGGAGCGCAACGCCTACCGCCGCGCGATGATCGCTGCAGCCCGGGCCCGCCGGAACCGCGAAGCGGCCGAGGACACCGTGGTGTTCGAGGTGCGCGATGCCTATCGCACGCTGGCCGAGGCCGCGCGCAGCTACGAAATCCAGCGCGAGAGTGCACGCCTTGCCGACCGACGCGTCGAGAGCACGCAGCTGTTGCTTGAACTGGGTCGCGCGTTGACCCGCGACCGTCTCGACGCCGAGACCGCGCGCCTCGTGGCCCGCAATGCGGTGACGGCTGCCCTCGTCGATCACGCGCTGTCGCGACTGGCTCTGGAACGTGATGTGGGCACCCTTGCTGTCGATGCCAAGGGTCTCTGGGACCCGCAGCCGCCCGCCAGCAGATCTCAACCTGGACCCGCGCCGACCGAAGCGGGGCAGGCTGCACCGGTGCCGGGGGCGGCCTCCGCGGCCCGCGCGCCGGCGAGCCAACCGGCCCCTGCGATCCGCCCGGGCCGCAAGCGCCCCACCCTCCGAGCCGCCCCCCTCCCCGCCGCCGCCGGTGGCTTTCCGCCGGCGGTCCGCGCACCAGCGGTCCGAGCGCCGGCGACGGCCCCTGCCCCGACACCGCGCCGCAAGGAACCCGCCCCGCCCGCCAAGCGTCCGTCTTCTGGAGCGGCAAAGGCTCCCACGGCCCACGGTGGCTTGCCGCCGCCGAAGGTGCGCCCCCGCCGCGCGCGTACGGTAGACGCACCTACCGGAACAAGGTGACCATGACCATGACGACCACCTCCGCCTCCCGCTTCGCCCGCTTCACCAGGGCTCGCGGCAACGCCCGCTTCGCCGTCCTGAGCATCCTTGCCGTGGGTCTGCTTGGCGCCGGCATCTGGTTCGGATTCTTCCGCGACGCCACCACGGCCGATGCCGATCGCCCGCTGACCGCCCCGCTTGCCCGTGGACCCCTGCGCATCACGGTGCTCGAGTCCGGCAACCTCGACTCGCTTCGCTCGCACAAGGTCGTCAACGTCGTCGAGGGCAAGACGGCAATCGACTATGTCATCCCCGAAGGCACGGTTCTCACCGAAGACGACGTCAAGAACAAGACGGTCCTCCTGCGGCTCAACAGCGCCTCTCTCGAGGAGCGCAGGGTCAAGCAGGAGATCGAGGTCTCCGCCGCGCGCGACGGCCACGCCAACGCCGTGACCGCGCTCGAGATCCAGTACCAGCAGAGCGCCAGCGACCTCCGCAAGGCGGACCTCACGGTGCGCTTTGCTCGGCTGGACCTCCAGCGCTACGTAGGCAAGGTCTTCGCCGGTCAGCTCTTGGAGGTGGCCGAAGACGCCACGGCCGTCCCCGAGGGTGGGACCGACGCCGGCGCCGACACCAAGGTGCCTGCCGTCGCCCGCAAGGCGGGGATCGCGAGCGCGGTCCGCCGGCTGATCAGCAGCCTGCTCGAGAGCGAAGGCCTCGAAGGCGAGAGCCTGCAGCGCATCCGCCTGCTGACGAGCGACATCCGCCTCGCCGATGAGGAGCACCGCCGCGCGGCGGAGAAGCTCAAGCACTCCGTACGCCTGGAGGCGAAGGGCTACGTCAGTCGCGAAGACCTCGAGGCCGACAAGCTTGGCCTTGAACGCCGCGAGATCGAGCAGCAGCGCTCCCGCACCGCCCGAGAACAGTATGTGAGCTACGACTTCCCCAAGGATGTCGAGAAGCTGCTGTCCGATGTGCTCGAAGCCTACGACCAGCGTTCGCGAACCAAGAAGACGTCGGCCGCTGCAGAGGCCCAGAAGCAGTCCGCCGTCACGGCCCGCAGCAAGCAGCTCAAGCTCAAGCAGCGGCGCTTGGAGAGCTTCGAAGCGCAGGCCGAGTCCTGCATCTTCTACGCCACCAAGCCGGGTCTCGTCGTCTACGCCTCCAGCGGCAGTGGGCACTGGCGCGGCAACGACGATCGGATCCACGAGGGCGCCAGCGTGCGTCAGGGTCAGTCCCTGATCACCATTCCCGACCCCACGAGCCTCGGCGTCGTGATCAAGGTGCACGAGACCGCCATCGACAAGGTGCGCGTGGGGCTCGAGGCCTCGATCGAGGTGGACGCCGCGCCCGGCGAGCGCTTCCGCGGCCGCGTGGCCGAGGTGGCCCGCCTGCCGGACTCTGCCGACCGCTGGCTCAACCCGGACCTGAAGGTCTACACCACCAAGATCCAGCTCCAGGGTGACAACCCCGACCTCAAGCCCGGCATGAGCGCGCAGGTCGAGATCCTCGTCACGACGCTCGACAACGTACTCGCAGCCCCCGTACAGGCCATCGCAGGGACGGCCGACAAGCCCGTCGTCTACGTCTGGGAGGACGGCGAGCCGAAGCGTCGCTCCGTCGTACTCGGCTTGGCCTCCGAGCACCTCGTCGAACTCAAGTCGGGTGTCGAGGTCGGCGAGCGCCTCCTGCTCGATCCGCCGCGGGAGACTCGCCTCGACCAGACCGAGCCGGAACATGGCGCGCCGGTCAAGGACAAGCCCACCGGCCAGCCGGGGAACCGGCGCAAGGGCCGCCCCGCTGGTGGGACGAAGCGCCCCGGCTACGGTGGCAAGAAGCGCGGCAGCCGGGACGGCGCGGGTGCGAAGTCGGCGCCCAAGGGCGAGGCTGCTGGCGCACCGAAATCGGAGGCCAGCCCCCCCGCCCCGAAGCGCGCGAAGCGAGCCAACCGCGGCGGCGCGAAGCCTGCGCAGCCGAACGGGAGCACGGGCACGACTCGATGAGCGCCGTGGCCGAACTGCGCGGCGCAACGCGCATCTACGCAATGGGGACGGTCGAGGTCCGCGCGCTCGATGGCGTCGACCTGCAGTTCCAGCCTGGCTCCTACACCGCCATCATGGGTGCGTCGGGATCGGGCAAGTCCACGCTGCTCAACATCCTGGGCTGCCTCGATCGGCCGACGGCCGGCGCCTACTACCTCGGCGGCCGCGACGTCTCGGGCCTCGACGACGACAGCCTGTCCGAGGAGCGCAACCAGCGCCTCGGCTTCGTGTTTCAGGCCTACAACCTCATCCCGCACCTCAGCGTGCTCGAGAACATCGAAGTGCCGATGGAGTACGGCGGCGTGGCCCCGGCGGCCGCGCGCGAGCGCGCCACCATGCTTGCCACGCGCATGGGGCTCTCCGATCGACTGCACCACAGGCCCACGGAGTTGTCGGGTGGTCAGCAGCAGCGCGTGGCAATCGCTCGTGCCCTCGCAAACGACCCGGTCGTCCTCTTGGCCGACGAACCCACCGGAAACCTCGACTCCAAGACCGGGGAGGAGATCCTCAGCCTGCTCGACGAGTTGAACGGGCAGGGGCGCACGCTCATCATCGTCACCCACGACGCAGAGGTGGCCGCGCGCGCCGATCGCACCATCCACATGCGTGACGGCAAGATCGAGCGCATCGAGGAGCGGGCATGACGGGGCGGCGACTCGTTCATCTCGCGTGGAAGAGCCTCTGGCTCCACCGCCTCCGCTCCTTGCTGACCGTGTCAGGCATCGTGTTCGGCGTCGGTAGCGTCGTCGCCATGCTCGCGATCGGCGAGGGCGCGAGCCAGGAGGCCCAGGACCAGATCCGCCAGATGGGGAGCCGCAATCTGCTGCTCGCCAGCATCAAGCCCCCGGAGACGGAGTCCGCCGGCGAGTCCCGCAGTCGCATCCTGCGCTACGGCCTGCTCCGCAAGGACCTCGAGGGGATCGTCCAGACCATCCCCGAGATCAGCCGTGCCGTGCCGCGCCGCGACGTCCCCGTGAAAGCGCGCTTCAGCGATCGTGAGATCCCCACGCGCATCATGGGAACGTCGGCGGACTACGCGGAGGTCGGCAACCTCCGCGTCGCGGCGGGCCGGTTCCTGACGCCATCGGACGGCGAAGGGCGCAAGCCGGTCTGCGTCATCGGCGACGCACTCTCTCGCAAGCTCTTCCACGCCACCAACCCGGTCGGGATGGAGCTGCGCGTCGGCAAGCAGTACTACCGCGTTGTCGGCTTGCTTGCCGCCCGCGGCGAAGGCACCGGCGGCACGGCGGGCTCGGGCGGCGAGTCCGACAACGCCATCTTCATTCCCCTGGAGACGATGCGGGAGCGCAACGGCGACCGCATCCGACACGTCACGAGCGGAAGCCGCTCCTACGAGAACGTCCAGCTGCATCGCATCACGGTCGAAGCCGCCAGCGGCGACGAGCAGGTGATCGAACGCGTGGCCGCCTCGCTGCGCGCCTTCATCGAGGCCCGGCATCCGAAGGGCGACGTACGGATCACCGTTCCTCAGGAGCTGATCCGTCAGGCCAAGGCCAGCAAGCGCATCTTCACCATCGTGCTCGCGTGCATTGCTGCGATCTCCCTGCTCGTGGGCGGCATCGGCATCATGAACATCATGCTCGCCACGGTTGTCGAGCGAACGCGCGAGATCGGCATCCGTCGCGCGCTCGGCGCAAGGCGCCGCAACATCGTTGCGCAGTTCCTGGCCGAGACCGTGCTGCTCTCGATTACCGGCGGCGCGATCGGTCTTGGATTGGGCGTTCTAGCGCCACGCCTGGTGACCTACTTCGCGGGGATGCGCACGGTCATCACGCCGTTCTCGATGATCCTCGCGTTCTCGATCAGCGCGGCAGTCGGCGTGATCTTCGGGCTGTACCCGGCGGCCCGGGCGGCGGACCTGGATCCGGTGGAGGCGTTGCGGCGGGAGTAGATCGCTAGACGGTGTTCCGCGCTCACGCGCGGGTCAGAGGGTTCGCGTTGGGAGCTGTTTGAGGTTTGGACGGTGGTCGCCGCGGGCGGGTGGGTGCTGGCCGGTGTTCCGCGCTGACGCGCGGGTCAGAGCGGTCGCGTTGAGGGCTGCCCGAACCTCGGACGCTGCCTGCCGCGAGCGGTTACGAGCCGGAGCCTGCGTGCGTACGCGTACGGTGCATCGAAACCCCCGCGGTTCCCGCATGACGGCCGGCGACCGACGCCTGCGAATCGGCGTCGTTTACTGGGGGGCTCACGCGTGCTCAACAGGCCTCGCTGGCTCGGCCCGTTGTCGGCCCCGAGGGGGCCGAACCGCACGCGAAGCCCCGCGGCCAG
>JAJDEM010000103.1 GCA_029259795.1 Planctomycetota bacterium | reverse complement strand
CTCGAAGTTTTTGAGGTCGAGCGGGCGGAGCGTGATGCCCGAGCGCTGGAGTCGGCGGGTCACGACGCGTCGGAAGCGCTCCGGCACCTCGTTTCGCGTGTCGATCCAGTACGCCAGCAGTTCCTTGACCGGCTCGGCGCCGGCGGCCTGCAGGAGTGTGTCGTAGTCGGGCCGGTTGTAAGGCATGAGGAGCGTCGGCGGCTCGTCGAAGCCCTCGACCAGAACGCCGCATACCTCGTTGGTGGAGTAGGAGACGGGCCCGCGCATGGGGCCGAGGCCGCGGCCTGCGGTCCATGCCAGCGCCGCCTCCAGGAGTGCGGCAGCGACCTCGGGGTCGGGCTCGAGATCGAACAGGCCGAAGAAGCCGATCGTGTCCTCATGGATCTCGTTGTGGAGGCGATTCTCGATCGCTGCGATGCGGCCCACCACGCGGTCGCCGCGACGGGCCAGGAAGTGCTGGACGGCGGCGTGCTCGAAGAACGGATTCTTCGCGCGATCCATGAGGTCGCGCTCGGCCATGCGGAGCGGCGGCACCCAGGTGGGGTGGCCTGCGTAGAGCCGGTAGGGCAGCTCGAGGAACGCGGCCCGGTCGGCCTTGCCCGCTTCGGGCTCGACGCGCAAGGCGGCGCCGGTGGGCGGGGCGCGCATGGGGGTCTCCTTCGTCGGCGGGCTTCCGTCGCGGCCGTGCTCACCCGGGCTCCCGGGCTCCGCAGCGGTCCTTTGCTCAGCCCACGATCCCGAGTTGCGCGCTGACGGTCTTGAACGCGGCCAGGACGAGGTCGAGATCTTCCTCGGTGTGCGTCGCCATGTACGAGGTGCGCAGCAGGCTCATGCCGGGCGGGGCGGCGGGCGGGAGCACGGGGTTCACGAACACGCCGTGCTCGAACAGGAGCTTGTTGAACTCCAGCGTGGTCAGCTCGTCGCCGATGACGACCGAGAGGATCGGGCTGCCGCCGTCGATGACCTCGAAGCCAAGGTCCTCGAAGCCTGCCTTCATGTGGCGGACGTTGGCCCAGAGCCGCTCACGCCGCTCGGGCTCCTCTTCAATGATGTCGAGGCAGGCGAGCACCGTCGCCACGCTGGCCGGGGTGACGCTCGCGGAAAACATGACCGAGCGGCTCGTGTGGCGGACGAAGTCGATGACACGCTGGGGACCGGCGATGAAGCCGCCGAGGCAAGCGAAGGACTTCGAGAAGGTGCCGATGATCAGGTCGACGTCGTCAAGGACGCCGAAGTGCTCGGGCGTGCCCGTGCCGTTCGCGCCGAGCACACCCACCGCGTGGGCGTCGTCGACCATGAGGCGGGCCCCGTGCCGCTTGGCGGTGGCGACCAACTCGGGCAGCGGCGCGAGATCGCCCAGCATCGAGAAGACGCCATCGGTGACGATGAGGCGACCACCGCCCTCGCCGACCTCGGTGCACTGCAGCAGGCGCTCGAGATCCTCGACGTCGTTGTGTCGGTACTTGAAGTGGCGGGCGAACGAGAGTCGAGCGCCGTCGATGATGGACGCGTGATTGTCCCCGTCGCCGAAGATGACGTCGCGCTTGCCGGCGAGCGTCGCGATGGCGCCGACGTTCGTCTGGTAGCCGGTGCCCGAGGTGATGCAGGCTTCCTTGCCGAGGAAGCGCGCCAGGCGCTCCTCCATCTCTTCGTGGATGGAGAGCGTGCCGTTCAGAAACCGGGAACCCGTGCAGCCGGTACCGAACTCGTCGATGGCCTTGCGGGCGGCCTCCATGACCTTGGGGTGGTGCGTCAAGCCGAGGTAGTTGTTCGACCCCGCCATGACGAGCTCTCGCCCGTCGATGCGTACGCGCGTCCCGCCAGACGACTCTCGAATGGGTCGGAACCAGCTGTAGAGGCCGGCGGCGATGATGTCGTCCACCCGGCGGTACCGGTGGGCCTTGTCAAACAGGTCCAAGTGTGTGCCCTCGCCGAGCGCAACGCCGGCAGTCTCGTACGGGCCCGGAGCCTGTGCTCCAAGGCCGCCCCATCCTAGGGGTCGCCAGGGACCCGTCAACTGAGGCGAGGCACCCCGCCAGGGGCGCCGGTTTCGGCGGCGACCGCTATGCTGTCCTTCTCTATGCGCGCACTCGTGACAGGCGGCCACGGCTTCATCGGCACACACCTCGTTCGCCATCTTCTCGATGGGGGGGCGGAAGTGCGCTGCCTTGTCCGCAGCCCGGGCCGTCCCGCGGCGCTTGAGGGACTCGAGGTCGAGATCGTCCGGGGCGACCTGAGGCACACTGCAGGCCTCGCGGACGCCATGCAGGGGGTAGGCGAGGTCTACCACCTGGCAGGGCTCACGAGCAGCCTGACGCGCTCGGCGATGTTCGCGACCAACCTCGGTGGTACCCGCCGGCTGCTCGAGGCTGCGGCACGCGCGGGCCAGGTGGGCCGCTTCGTTCACTGCTCCAGCATGTCGGTGACGGGCCCGGCGCAGCCTGGAAGCACGGTCGACGAGGCCACGCCGTGCCGGCCACTGACCTGGTACGGAGAGAGCAAGGCGGCCGCCGAGGCGCTGGCATTGGGGCTGGCTGGGGATGTGCCCCTCACCGTCGTTCGGCCGCCGGGGGTGTACGGCCCGCGCGATCAAGCGTTCCTGCCGCTGTTTCAGGCCGCCGCCCAGGGCTTCGCCCTGGTCACCGGCCGGCCGACGAAGCGCTACAGCTTGATCCACGCGACCGATCTCGCAGCCGCGCTGGTGGCGGCCGCTCGCGCCGAGGCGACGCGGGGCCGGGTGTACTTCGCGACGCATCCCGAGGTCGTGACCCTCCTCGACATCGTGGAGGCGGCCGAGCAGGCGGTGGATCGTCAAACGCTGAGGCTGGCCGTCCCGGAGAGTCTGATGCGCCTCATCGGGCGGGTGGTCGACCTGGGCAGCCAGTGGACAGGACGCTCGTCCGTCCTGGGGAGCCAGCGCATGCGTGAGGTCGCGACGGGCGATTGGGCGTGCTCGGGCCAAGCCTTGGCGCGCGACGCGGGCTGGGTCGCCGAGATCCCGCTCGTGCGGGGCTTCGCCCAAACCGTCGCCGCGTATCGCGAGGCGGGCGTTCTGCGCGCCTAGCCCGGATGTAGGGATGGATTCGTTGACGCGCCGACGGCGGTGCTTGAGAATCCTTCCATCGTGCGTCTTTGCTTCATCCTCCTGATCGGTGTCTCGCTGCTTGGCTGCGCGTCGGAGGGCACACGCCCGATCGACCCGTCCGTAGACCTGTCGAGTCCCGATGGCACGCGCCGCGCGTGGGCCGTGCAGGCGGTCGGCGGCTTGGGGGATCCGCGCTACGTTCCCGAACTCATCCCCATGCTCGACGATGACGACGAGACGATTCGCCTCCAGGCCCATGCCGTCCTGAAGGAACTCACCGACTTCGATACGGGCTACTTGCCTTTCGCAGACCGAGCCGAGCGCAGCGCGCATGTGCAGCGCTGGGAGGCCTGGTGGGCCGAGCAGTCCGCGGGCAGCGCGCCGGCGGCGGTGGGGAGTCAACCGTGAGTGGGGGTGATCCGACCCCGGCACCGGACCGTGTGCGTTGCACCTTGCCCTCGCACCCGCGCTACCTGCCCCTGATCCGGTCCCTCGTTGCGGAGTCCGCCTCGCTCGTCGGTTTCGATACCGACGTCACCCACAGGCTTGTTCTCGCGGTGACCGAGGCGTTCACGAACGTCATCCGGCACGCGTACGGTCAGGGCACGGTGAAGCCCATCGACTTGGAACTCCAGGTCGAAGAGAGCACGCTCCGCCTGAACCTGGTCGACTACGGTCGCTTCATCGACCCGAAACACATCGCGTCGCGACCCTTGGACGACGTTCGTCCGGGGGGCCTCGGCGTGCACCTCATCAAGACCACCATGGATCGCGTGGAGTACCGCGAGAACGACCATGGCGGGACCACGCTCACCATGGTGAAGCGGCTACCGTCAGAGAAGGAATCCTCATGAAGGTCACCCAGGAAACCCAGGGGTCCGCCACCCTCTTCGTCGTCGATGGGCAGGTGGACATGCACACCAGCCCTGAACTGCGCGGCCACTTGCGCGGTGCCTTGGGCGCCGAGGCCTCGCCGTTGGTCGTCGATCTCACCCAGGTGGCGTTCATCGACTCGAGCGGACTCGCCACCCTCATCGAAGCCCTCCAGGCTGTGGGCAAGTATGGCGGCAAGCTGCGCCTCTTCGGTCTCACCCCCGAGGTGCGCAAGCTCTTTGATCTTGCGCAGCTGAGCACGATCTTCGATCTGCGCGATTCGCGCGACGACGCCTGCGCGGACTGACCACGCAGGCATGAGCTCGGCGCGCACTACACGCAGGGGGGGATTCATCGCGTCGCTCGGCGCGGCGACCCTTGGCTTCGTCCAGTTCTTTGGCGGCCTGACCCTGCTTGTGCGTGATGTGCTTGGTCACCTCATACGGGGCCCCTTCGGCGGCCCCGGCGTGGGCTGGCGCTCCTTCTGGACCCAGTCCGTGCGGGCGGGCCCCCGTGCCCTGCCGGTCGTTTTCGTCGTCAACTTCTTCGTGGGCATGATCCTCGCCCTCATCGGCGGCAAGATCCTCATGCAGCTGGGCGTGACGGAGTACGTGGGCGACCTGCTCGGTGTGGGCATCGTCCTGGAGCTCGGGCCGCTGCTGACGGGGATCATCATGACGGGCTATATCGGTGCCGCCCTCGCAGCCGAGATCGCAACGATGGTCGTGAACGAGGAGACGACCGCGCTGCGCACCATGGCGGTCAATCCGGTGCGCTACATCGTGGCGCCGCGCATGCTGGCCGTGATCGTGATGGTGCCGGCAATCACCCTGCTCGGGGACTTCGTCGGCGTACTCGGCGGCCTGCTGGTGGCGACCGAGGTGCTCGATCTGAGCATGAATGGCTTCGTTGAGCATGCGGAGCAGGCGCTCGGAACCCGGGATGTCTGGCGTGGGCTCCTCAAAGCCACCGTCTTTGGTCTCATCATTGGCAGCATCGGCTGTTATCAGGGCTTCCGTGTGCAGGGCGGTGCCGAGGGCGTCGGCCGGGTCACGACCGGTGCCGTTGTGCGCTCGATCATTGCGATTATCGTCGCCGACGGAATCCTCAACTACTTCCTCCTCTTCCGCCTCTAACCAGACCCAGGAGCTAGCCCGCATGATTCATGAACACAGGTTGAATCGCGCTGTTCTCGCTCGTCTTCGGGCCCGCTCTCCTTGCCATCGCGCCTCAACGATGGGATCGGCAGCGCCTCGCCCCGATGGCCTCGACCTCGGGCCCGAGTCCGTCGCGAGCACACCCCGCCCTGGCGCGCAGTCCACCCGTGCCGCTCGCCGGCCCGTGGAGCTACGCCTGTCGTGGCACAACGAAGCGCGCTTCACGAATCAGGCGGGCTAACCCGGATGTACACGAAGAACGCCGAGTTCAAGGCAGGCCTTGTCCTGCTCCTGAGCCTCGCCGGTCTAGGCGTCCTCGTATGGTTCGCCGGCGGACGCGAGCCGATCTGGGGCGAGTGGCGCTACATCCACATCCGCTTCGAGCAGGGGTTCGTGGCGCCCAAGCGCGGCGATGCCGTCCTCATGAACGGCACGGCGGTCGGTAGCGTCTCGCGCATCACCATGGAGGTGGAGATCCGCGGCGAGGGCGGGTCCAAACCCCTTACGTCGCTCGATCGACTCCGGCTCGGGCTCCGACCGGACGAGCCGGGGATCGTGCGTGAGCTCTACGTCCTCGCCGTCGTGAAGATGCCGCTCGACCGGACGATCCCCAAGGGCACCCGCGCACAGATCGAGGAGACGATCACCAGCAATCGCGAGCTGCACCTTGTCCCCGGCGTCTCGCCTGAGAATCTCACCGACGAGCAGATGCGCGAAGTCCCGCTTCCCGGCTCGGCCATCGCCGGCCTCGGAGACATCAGCAAGAAGCTCGACCAACTCATCGACCAGGTCGGGGGCGTGATCGCCCAGGGTGGTGAGGTGATGGTCGAGGCGAAGGGCTTGCTGGTCCTGCTCAAGGAGAAGATCTCCGTCTTCAACACCGAGGAGATGGATCGCGACGCGCGCGCCGCCCTCGCATCGCTTCGTCGTAGCCTCGAGATGATCGAGGGCCGTGTCCAGACGATCGGCGGCAACCTCGAGGAGGCCTCCGTCGACATCAAGCGTCTCACGAGCCAGGCTGTCACGACGCTCGAGCGGGTGGATGCCGACGTGGCCGAGGCCATGGGCTCGTTCAAGCGGGCGCTGGCCAACCTCGATGGCCTCATGGCCGACACCCGCGGCCCCGTGCGCGAGATTCTCGGCGATATCAAGACCGCTGCGCGCAACGCCGCCGACATCACGAGTGAGATGTCGGGGATCGGTCCGGAGGCACGCAAGCTCATCGAGGGCCTCGGCGTCGACGTCGATACGCTCATGCGCAACCTGATCGACACCTCTCGGAACCTCCAGGACACCTCCGAGGATGTGCGCGCGCACCCCTGGAAGCTCCTGAACAAGCCCGATGATTCGGAGATCGCCTTCGAGAACCTCCGCGATGCTGCGCTGAACTACATGCGGGCCATGCGCGACCTGAACGACACAAGCCGGCGGCTGATCGCCCTCATGGGCCGGGAGGATGTCGAGGACGAGCGCACCAAGGCCCTGCTGGAGACCGCCCTGGTCGAGTTCCGCGCCGCGCAGGACCGCTATCGCCGTGACGAAGCCCGCTGGCAGGCCCTCTTCCGCGAGGCCCGACCCGAGAAGGGCTCCGGCAAGGGGGCGAAGCCGCGCAAGCGCTGAGCCGGGAGCCCGCGCCGAGCGGTCCGAGACGCCGGATCAAGACGGCCCGCTCCGTACCGCCTTGGGACCTCCCTGGGTCAGATTTATCCTCCGCGCAGGTGGCCTGCTCGTGGCGAGCGCCCCACGGAGAAGCTCATGCGCAAGGTCGGAATCATCGGTGGTGGCAACGTGGGCGCGACCTGCGCCTACCAACTCGCGTCGCGCGGCTCGGCTGATGTCGCCATCTACGACATTCTCGAAGGCGTGCCCGCGGGCAAGGCCCTCGACATGTGCCAGGTGGGGCCGGTCTTCGGCTTCGATGGCCGCATCACAGGCTCGCACGACGTCTCGATCATCGAGGGCAGCGAGGTGGTCGTCGTGACCGCCGGCTTCCCCCGCAAGCCCGGCATGGACCGGATGGACCTCTTGAAGAAGAACGCCGACATCGCCCGCGCCTCGGGTGAGGCGATCAAGAAGTACGCCCCCGACGCGGTCGTCATCACGGTGACGAACCCGCTCGACGTCATGACCTGGGTCGTGCAGCAGTCCTGCGGCTTCGATGCATCCCGCGTCGTCGGCATGGCCGGCGTCCTGGACTCCGCCCGCTTCTCGACATTCATCGCCATGGAACTCGGCTGTTCGCCCAAGGACGTCAAGGCGATGGTCCTCGGGGGTCACGGTGACTCGATGGTCCCGCTGCCCCGCTTCAGTACGGTCAACGGTGTCTCCATCACGGAGCTGATGTCCGCGGAGCGGATCGAAGAGCTCAGCAACCGCACCCGGAACGGTGGCGCGGAGATCGTCAAGCTGCTGGGGACCGGCAGCGCGTACTACGCGCCCGGCGCCGCGGCGGCCTTGATGACGGAGGCCGTCCTCAACGACAGCAACCGCCTGCTCCCCGCGAGTGCCTACCTTTCGGGCCAGTACGGCCTCGACGGCATGTACTGCGGCGTCCCGGTCCACCTCGGCAAGAACGGCATCAGCAAGATCCTCGAGTTGGATCTTTCCGCCGATGAGCTTGCCGGCCTGACGGCGTCTGCCGCCGGTGTTGCCAGCGGCATCGCCGACGTCCAGTCGCTGGCCAACGCGTAGGCATCCGATGCTGCGGGCCACGATCCTGGGGGGCACCGGCTATGGGGGCATGGAGCTCCTTCGCCTGCTGATCGGCCACCCCGGGGTCGAGGTCGTCGCCACGACGAGCCGCAGCCGCGACGATCGCGTCGCGGACGCCCACCCGCACCTTGCGGGCTACACCGACCTCCGCTTCACGAAGGAGACAGAGGCCGTACGCGCTCAGCTCGCGCGCGAGAGCGATGTGGTCTTCTTTGCGAAGCCGCACGGCGTGGCGGCGTCCGAGCTGCCGCCCGTACTCGAGGCGGCGCCGGACGCGAAGATCGTCGACCTCTCCGGCGACTTCCGGCTGCCGGATCCCACGGCCTACGACGCCTGGTACGGCTACACGCATCCCCATCCCGAGCTGCTCGCAGCCTCGGAGTACGGGCTGCCCGAGTGCGGTCAGCGCGAGGCGATCCGGGCCAGCCGCTTCGTAGCGAACCCGGGCTGCCACGCCATCGCCTCCATCCTTGCGCTTTGGCCGCTTGCGAGAGCGAACCTCTTGCGTGGGCGTGTCTCGGTCGCCAGCGTTACGGGCTCCTCGGGCTCCGGGGCCCAGGCCAAGGCCGGGACGCACCACCCCGAGCGCTTCTCCAACTACAAGGCCTACCGGCCGCTGCGCCATCAACATCTCCCCGAGGTGATCCGTGCGCTCGGCGGGGACGCCCGCGTCGACTTCGTCCCGCACTCGGCGCCCTTTGCGCGTGGCATCCACGTCACGGCCTTCGCGCCGGTGGGGGATGCGAGTGCGGAGCAGGTGCAGGCTGCCTTCACGGACGTCTACGCCGACGAGCGCTTCGTGCGCTTGCGGGCTACGCCGCCGGAGCTGCGCGCGAGCGTGGGTACCAACATGGTCGACCTCAACGTCACCCCGGGTGACGGCGTCGCCATCGTGACGCTTGCGATCGACAACCTCGGCAAGGGCATGGCAGGCTCCGCGATCCAGAACATGAATCTCATGTGTGGGCTGGAGGAGACGGCGGGTCTCGAGCGTCCGGGAGCGGGGCTGTGAGCCCCGACGAAGCGCAGGCGGCGCTCGAGGCGGCCATCGGAGCGCTGCCCGCCGACACCGCGGCGATCCGCGAGATCGAGGATGCCTGCCAGGTACCGACCTACGCCAAGCTCCCGATCGCGCTCGTGCGCGGCGAGGGCTCGTACGTGTGGGACGCCGACGGCCGCCGCTACCTCGACCTCTATGGCGGTCACGCCGTGGCTCTCACGGGGCACTGCCACCCACAGGTCGTCGCCGCGCTGCAGGCCCAGGCGGGCCGGCTGCTTTTCTTCAGCAACGTTGTCTACAACGACGTCCGCGCCCAGGCCGTCAAGGCCTTGGCGGCGCTCGCGCCCGAGGGCCTCCGGAGCGTGTTCCTCTGCAACTCGGGAGCCGAGGCCAACGAGACCGCGCTCAAGCTGGTGCGCAAGCACACCGGCCGCAAGCGCATCGTGTCGATGACCGAGGGCTTTCACGGACGCACGCTGGGTGCCCTGGGGGCCACGGGCATCCCGGGCTATCGGGATCCTGCGTATCCGATTCCGACAGACCACACGTACGTGCCGTACGGAGACGCCGAGGCACTCAGCGCAGCCCTCGGCGACGATGTGGCCGCCGTCATCCTCGAGCCGATCCCGTCCATGGGCGGGATCCAGGTCGCCGCTGCCGCGTACTTCCGCACCCTCCGCACCCTGTGCGACGAGCACGGCGCGCTCCTCATCTTTGACGAGGTGCAGACGGGCTTCGGCCGTACCGGAGCGCTCTGGTTCGGTGATCACGTGGGCGTGACGCCCGACCTGATCACCGGGGCGAAGGGGATGGCGAGTGGGTTCCCGGCTGGCGTGACGTTCGTGCGCGAGGACCTCGCCGCGCAGGTCCAGGTGGGCGAGCAAGGCACGACCTTCGGTGGGGGACCGCTGGCCTCGGCAGCGATTGCCGCCACGGCCGCGTGCCTTGTGGCCGAGGATCTGCCCGGCAACGCCGCCCGGGTCGGAGGCCGCTTGCTGAGCGCCGTAGAGACCTTGCCGCACGTGGTGCGCACCTCGGGTCTCGGCCTGCTGATCGGCATCGAGTTGGACATGCCGGCCAAGCCCGTCTGCCGCGCACTCGTCGACGAGGGGATCCTGACGGGTACCTCCGGCGGCAACCCGAACCAGGTTCGCCTGCTGCCGCCGCTGACCCTCTCCGAGGAGGAAGCCCTCGGCTGGCTGCCGGCCTTCGAGCGGGTCCTTCTCGCAGCCGCCCGACGACGATAGCGGTCGCCGGCCGCGCGCCCGGGGACGCCGTTGGCGCGTCGTTAGGCCGCACAGGCCCGCCCGGTTCCGACCTACCTCGGTTACGCGTATCGTTCGCCCCGGCGCGCCCCCCTTGGACGCCATCGACCTGCCCAGAGACACCCACGCCCCGTGATCCCGACCACACCCCATCTCTTGAGCCTCCGCGACCTCGACACGGCGTCGTGGAACGGCCTGCTCGCTGCCTCCGAGACCCTGGCCGGGCCTGCCGGCCGGGAGCCGCTGCTGGCGCGCCGACGCTTCGGCATGGTGTTCTTCAACGCGTCGCTGCGCACGCGCACGGCCTTCGAGGTCGCCGCGTTCGATCTCGGCGCGCACGCCGTGAACCTCCAGGTCGGCGGGGGCCTCTGGAGCCTGGAGCATCGCGACGGCGTCGTCATGGACGGGCCGCATGCCGAGCACGTCAAGGAGGGCTTCGCGGTCCTCGGGCGGATGGTTGACGGACT
>JAJDEM010000102.1 GCA_029259795.1 Planctomycetota bacterium | reverse complement strand
CAAGGTGCCGTTGCGAACAACGGGAAGCTCAGCGTTCAGGGCCATTCGGGGTCCCGGTGGGGAAGCCCACCGAACCACAGCGGCCGACACGTGGAGGCCGCGGAGGGATGTGCTCTCCGGCGCGGGACCTGATGGCAGCGGGCCGGCCGCCGGCCCCTCTGCCGTCGGGCGCGGCGTGTCTGGAACGATTCTTCTCGCGCGGCGGTCGGGTCGTGCCAGAGCCAGCGCACTTATCGCGGCGGGCTCGACATGAGCCTCACATCCTTGATGCCGGCGGACTGGGCAGCGCCGATCATGCGACGTACGCCGGCGTAGGGCACGTTGGGCCAAGCCTGCAACTCGAGCACAGGCTCCGCCTTGCTCGCGCGCGACGCATTCGCGTACGTCCGGAGACGCCCCAGCAGGTGGCCCCACTCGCCATCCGTGCTGAGCGGCCGTGGCTTGTCGACACCGAAACCCCGCCAGTAGGTGCCGTCCGACGTGCGGGTCATGCGGAGCTTGGCCTCGCGCGGGCGCATGTCGTCGGGAGACCGGACGGGCTCCAAGCCCCGGTCTTTCGGGAGCTCGTAGGGCACACTCGCCCCGCTGCCTGCGAACTGGAGCTTGTCGATCCGCACATCGGGATGCGCGCAGACAAGCACGACAAACTCCACGGCACTCCACGGGGTGCCCGCCTCGGCCTGAAGGACCATGGTGAGCTTGGCCATTCGATGGGGCTCGGAACGACCGGCGCGCTCGGCCAGTCCCGCCAGGTGCTCGCGCAACACGGCGACCTCGGGCAGGTCCCAACGCCAACCGAACTGCCGAGACTTCTTGGGAACAGGGCCAAAGCTCCGCGCACCGATCCGTATGACGCCAGCCTTGGTCAACTGGACGTCCAGCCGAGGCGTGAGATCCGCCTCCATCGACTCGAGGTCGATCCGGTGCCAGTGCACGCTGCCGTCCTTGCGCCGCTCACGCATCCGCAGCGGTCCGCGCTCACCGCCTGTGCGCACGAAGGACACGCGTCCCTTGGCGTCGGCCAGGGTAAACGCCGCACTCTCACGCGAGGGGATGGCCGTAGCCCCGCGCCAGACGCGCGCTACGGCAACGGCGGCACCCGGCTCGAAGCGCTCCTGCAGATTCACGCGCTGCATGCGCATGCGCCAGGCGAGGGGCGCGCTGGCGCCGAAGTCGACGGCCGGCAGCACGACGTAGCAGGTCTCTAGGCCATCACCCCGGTACTCGAGCATCATCTGCGTCGGCAGGTACACCGGGCCCCCGTCCTTCTTCAACATGCCGGGGCCAAGGCGGGGACCGATGTGGGCGAGGGCGTTCTTGCGCCACGGCACGTTGTGATCCGCCATGGGGAAGACCTCGCCATGCATGTGGCGAATGCCGACGGTCTCGCCGGCGAAGCCCATGTGCGGACGCTCGCCCGTGAACACCACACCGACATCCCTTCGCAAGCCGACATCCGGCAGAACCTCGGCCACAGGCGGCTCGCCCGCCGCACGCACTTGGATCTCCACCTCGGCGTCGAACGTGGCGAAGCGCACATGCGCACGTGCGCGGTAGGCCTTGGCGTTCAGGTCTCCGGCGATCGTCGACTCGCCGCGGAGCACGTGCTCGTGCAGCCCGAGGGCACGCGCCAGGGGTTCCTCCAGAAGGAGGGTTCCCGTGTAGCGGGGCGATACCTGCGCAAGGAGGATGGCCTTGGCGCCCGAGCGAGGATTCAGAACCCAGACATGCGCGTGGGCTCGCCGCATGATCTCTGCGCGGTCGTCTGCGGCGAGTCGATCGAGGAGTTGCTTGCCCAGCAGTGCGAGCCCCGGCGGCGGAGCTCCGGCCACGTCGTAGAACCGGTCCGCCACCTCGCCGCGTCCGGCACGCGCCCGACCGGCGAAGTCCACCTCTGCCGCCGTCGGCGGCACCTCGACCTGGCTCGGGATCGTCGCGGCGCCGTCCTCTTCCTCCCCGGGGAGTGTCTCGGACACGCTCCCGGGCTCCGGTTCGCGGCTGGCGAGGATGAGCACCGCCGCCAGCAGGCCGGCCGCGGCCAGTCCCGCGAGCATGCCCCAGCGCAGGGGCGAGCGCGCGATCTTCGAAGGGCCCGACGCGTCGGCGATGGCCTCGAGCACACGCGACTCGAGGAACGGCGAAGCCGAGAGCCCCGCCAGGTCGTGCCGGATCTGCGTGAGGTCGGCTGTCAGCCGTTCGCATGCACCTCGGCACGGCGCACAGGTCGTCAAGTGGGCGTGAACCTCGCGGGGTGCGGCTTCACCCGCAGCAAGCCCGGGAAGGATCTCGCGCACGGAGTCACAGGTCAGCATCGCGTCAGCTCCCTTCGCAGGCGCTCGAGCCCCTGCGTGTACGTCCGGTAGACGGCGCTCTTGGATTGCCCCAGCAGGGCGGCGATCTCGCGGAAGGTCACGCCGTCCATCACCTTGAGCCAGCACACAAGGCGCTGCTCGTCCGGCAGCGCCCTCCACGCCGCCAGCGCCCCGCCCTCGTCGGCCGTGCTCTCGGCACCCGGCAAGCCTTCGGAGGCAAGGCCATGTCCGGGAAGGGACTCGACCGCGTCACCGACGAAGGTGGCGCGGCCCGCGCGGCGATGGAGATCGCGGGCGCCGTTGCGCACGATCTGGAGCAGCCACGGTCCGAAGCGCGTGGGGTCGCGCAGGCTGGCGAGCTTCTGGAAGGCGCGACAGAACGCCTCTTGAACGAGGTCCTCCGCGTCCACCGCCGAGCGCACCCGCGCCAGCGCGGCGCCGTAGGCTCGACCGAGCCAGCGGCGGGCGAGGGCCTCGCGGCTCGCCGCGTCCCCTCGACGGGCCCGGCGGACGAGGCGCTCGTCCTGCGCGTCGTCCGGCAGGGGCGGTCGCGGGGTGGCTTCAGGCTTCACACTCCCCAAGACGGTCACGGCTCCTTCCTGTCCCGCACGAAACCTGCTCCCTACACTGCGCATGCGGCGGGGGGGCGCATCGCCCCGGGAGGCGCGCTCGGTGCAGGAGACCTTCGACATCGCCATCGTAGGTGCGGGCGCGGCCGGGCTCATGGCGGCGATCCAGGCCGGTCGGTGCGGCCCAGGCCGACGCCTCGTGCTCCTCGACGGCGCCCGCCGACTCGGTGCCAAGATTCTCGTCGCAGGCGGAGGGCGCTGCAACGTCACCCATCACGCCGTCGACGAGCGGGCCTTCGCCGGCTCGACCCCACCGGCCATCCGGAAGGTCCTTCGGCAGTTCAGCGTGGAGGAGACGATCGCCTTCTTCCGCGAGCTGGGCGTAGAGCTCAAGCGCGAAGAGACCGGTAAGCTCTTCCCCGTGACCGACAAGGCGCGCACCGTCTTGGAGGCCCTGCTGGGCGCCGCGGCGGACGCCGGGGTGGAGCTGCGCCACCCGTTTCGTGTCGAGGCGATCCGGTCGATCGAGGACGGGTTCGAGCTGACGTCGCCTGATGCGAGCATCACGGCCCGCCAGGTCGTCATCGCCACCGGGGGCAAGAGCCTGCCCAAGAGCGGTTCGGATGGACAGGGGTACGAGTTCGTGCGTGCGCTCGGCCACACGGTCACGGAGCGGATCGAGCAGGCGCTCGTGCCGCTACGCCTGGAGCCGGGCCACGGGCTGATGAAGGTGCCCGGGCTTGCAACGCCCGTGCGCCTCGAGGTCCGTGCCCCGAGCGGCAAGCGCTTGCATACGGCTGAGGGGCCGCTGCTCTGCACGCACTTTGGGTTGAGCGGCCCCGCCATCCTCGACATCAGCCGCTACTGGATTCATGCCGACGGGGATCTGTTCGTCTCGTGGCTTCCGCGCCTCGATCCCGACCAGGTCGACAAGGCGCTTCAGCGCCTGCGCGGCGCGAACCCGTCGACCTGGCTTGGGGAGCACCTGCCCGCACGCCTGGCCGATGTGCTCGTCGGCACGGTGGGCATCGAACCGGCCCGTCGCCATGTCGAGTTGCTGCGAGACGAGCGCAAGGCCCTCGTGACCGCGCTGACCGACATGCGCCT
Source organism: Planctomycetota bacterium (assembly GCA_029259795.1). Taxonomy (GTDB): domain Bacteria; phylum Planctomycetota; class PLA2; order PLA2; family JAEUHO01; genus JAHEIK01. The sequence goes on along the minus strand of JAJDEM010000102.1, from coordinate 5,437 downwards.
GCCCGTAACGGGCCCGCGCGGCTGGACCTGGGCCGAGGTCACGGCTGGGGGGGTGCCGCTGCGCGAGCTCGAGCTCAACACCCTGGCCTCGCGCGTGTGTCCCGGCTTGTTTCTCTGCGGGGAGATCCTCGATGTCGACGGACGCATCGGTGGGTTCAACTTCCAATGGGCGTGGTCCTCTGGCACGGTTGCTGGCCGGGCCGTCGGAGCCTGAGGGGGTGAATGGCGTGACGCTCGTTCGAACGACCGCGGAGTTGCACACCCTGGTGGGCGCACCCAAGCGCCTGCTGGTCGTGCTCGCCCATCCAGATGACGAGTCCTACGGCTGCGCGGGGGCGCTCGCACGCGCAGGTGCGGATCCCGACACGCAAGCCGTCCTCCTCTGCCTCACCCGCGGCGAGGCGTCTTCGATGGGCAGGGAGCGCGGGCTGAGCCCCGCCGAGGTCGGTCAGCTCCGCGAGGGCCGACTCGTCGAGGTCGCCGCGCTCTGTGGCCTGGGAGGCCTCCTCGTCCTCGACCTCCCTGATGGGGGCCTCGACCGCCTGGCCTTGCGGGAGGTCGCCGCACCCATCAGGGAGGTGATCGAGGCGTTCGACCCGCAGGTGGTCGTCACGGGCGACGCCCGGGGCGTGAATGGCCATCGCGATCACATCGCGGCGCACTGGGCGGTGCGTCGCGCGCTCGAGGATGCGCCGCCGCGGAGGCTCGCGCTGCTGGCCTACCCGCCGGCGGTCTGCGAGGCCGCGAAGCCGCGCCTGCTCTTTGCGACCCCGGAGGCGCGTATCGACGTCTCGCTCGAACTGACCCCGGCCGAGATCGCCACCAAGGAAGCGTGCCTGCGCGTCCACGAGGCGATCGTGACGCTGACTGATGCGGCGGATCCCGACGGCCGGGCCGTCCGTCCCCCCCTCGAGCACTTCGATCTGCACGGCGAGTCGTTCAGCCCCCGCGCCGTCGATCTGTTTGCCAACGTGAGCCCGGGCGGCGGGTAACCAGCGGCGGTGCGCTGGGCTCACGAAGATTCGCGCGTGGTGGAAGGCGCATCAGGGCGGCGACTGCTAGGCCCGAGGCCACGACTCCCCCACGGGGGAGCGCACCAAAACGGAAAGCGCCCCGGGTGGCGAACCACCCGAGGCGCAGGCTGCAGAGTTGACTCGTGCAGAGCTGCTGGTGCAGACCCGAGAGCGGCGACTACTTGTCGGCGTCTTCCGGTTCGGCGTCCGCCTCGGCCTTGGCCTTCGCCTTGGCTTCGAGCGTCTGGATGAGCTGATCGGCCTGACCGATGAAGCGACGCGCCTGGCCGGCAGCCGCGTGGGTGCCGTGGTCGTCGATCACCTTCTGGAGAAGCGCGCGGCCCTCCTTGACCTTGGCGACGTCCGACGTCATGTAGCCACCGTTGATGGCCATGATCGCCTTGCCCATGAGGGCGCCCGGCACGGCCTCGGAGTCCTTGGCGTTGGCCAGAATCCAGTCCCAGTGCTTCGCAGCGCCTTCGCTGTCCTGCAGACGCGAGAGGGAGACCGCGAGCTCGTTGCGCACGACGGCTTCGTCGGACGGCTTGGTCACGGTGGGCAGCAACGCCTCCAGCGCCGTCTTGCGCGCCTTCTGCATGGCCATGAACTCCTCGCGCGAGCGGATCTGCGTGGGCAGGTCCGCCGTGGCGAGCTCAAGGCGCCAGTTGATGTGCTTCGCGTGGTCCTTGCGGGTCTCGATCAGCGTGCCGAGCAGGGCCTTGTGGGCCTCCTTGTCGCTTACCGCGGAAAGCACCTCGAGGAGAGCGACCTGGTCGTCCACCTGCGGGTTCTTGGCGGTCAGCGCCTCGTAGTTGGCACGCGCCTGGTCGAACTGCTTGCGGCTCTTGTAGAGGCCGGCCATGGTGCGCAGGGCCTCGGGGAGCTTGGACGCGCCGAGTTCCTTGACCTTGGCGACGAACTCGGCCTCTGTCTTCGCGGCGCCTGCCATCGTTGTCAGGATGCCCGCGGTGTCGCGCTGGAAGCTGGTGCTGAGCACCGCACCGTCGGCGGTCATCGCCAAGAGGGTGGGGTAGCCACGCACGCCGAAGCGCTTCATGAAGGCACGGCCTTCGTCGTTGAGGTCGTTGCCGCCGAGGAGGCGCACGGCCACGTAGTCGTCACTGATCTTCTTGCTTTCAGCGGTGGAGAACACACGGTTCTCAAGCCCAACGCAAGGGGGTCAGGTCGGGGTGTGACGCCCGAAGTACAAGAAGATGAGCTTGCCGGCCTTGGCGGCCTCGGCCTTGCCGGCTTCCCAGCCATCAACCCACTGGATGCCACCGCCTTCGAGATCTTCGCCTTCGGCGAAGGTGCTCGTCATCGGCGCGGCAACCAGGAGGACGGCGACAATCGAGCCCCAGATCAGGGCTCGGAAAATCGATCGGTCCACGTGCGTTCTCCTCAAGGGAATGTGAGTTCGTCTTCCCCTATGACGCGCCGAGGGTAGCAACGGGTTTCCTTCGAACCCTGCGCCGCCGGAGTCCTCCGACCCGTGGCTGAACACCCCCTTGCCCTCTCGCGGTCGCTGGTGCCCCTCTGACGGCCATCTTTCGCCAGCAGGGCTAAAGTCCCCAGGCGAGACTGGCCCGGACTGAGACACCCTCCGAAAGGGGCCTACATGCCGGCTGCACGTGGGTCGATTGGCTAGGTGTGGTGGAGGTGAAAGGCGACGCCCCGTGCGCACTCCTTCCCCCTCCGTGACTGACACACCCGCATCTGCCCGCCGTAGCCGTGGCTCGGCCGCGCTCTGGGTCGCTGGCTGCCTCCTCGCCGTCCTCGGCGTGCTGCTCGCGATTCTGGATGTGGCGGACGGGCGCGGTGCGCAAGCCGCAGCCGATGGTTCCTTTCGGGGTCCGCCGGTCGTGAACCAGCAACCCGACCTCGTCGCAGCGCCGGCGCTGACTCCCACCGAGGCCCCCGCGCCCGATCCGGACGCCATCTTGCAGCGTGCGAAGGCCAAGTCCGTTGCACAGCGCGAGGCCGATGGCCTCATCGAGCAACTGCTGGTGAAGCTGCGCGCCGAGCGCAAGGCGCGTGAACTGGCTCGCAAGGCCGCCCGTGAAGCCAAGCAAGGCGCCGGGCGTCGCTAAATGTTCAGGCGCGCGGATTGGGCTGCCTCCGGCCTCGCGTGCTGACGATAGAGCGTGCGGCGTCTCCTCCCCAAGACGCCAAGAGATTATTGGTTTGCAAGGTGGTTGGTCTCCCCGAGACCACCGCATGATTCCTCCCCCCCCGAGCACTCTGCGGCGGCGCGTACGACAGCAGCGTTCCGAGCAAGGCGGCTTCGCGCTCCTGATCGCCGTCTTCTCCTTGATCCTCATTGCAGGACTCATCGCAGCCAGCTCCGAGTCCGGCCGCGCCCGCGCTGGCGTGACCGAGGCAGCGATCGTCGCACCAGCGCGCGCACGCGAAGTGGCTCTTGCCGGCGTGGCCGAGGCCCACTCCTGGTTCCGTCGTCAAACGGTCCAGCCGGTCGTCAGCTTTGCGCCGCGACTCGACCCGGCGGCGAACCCTCCCGTCAACGAGACGGCCGATCCTTCGATCGGACTTGTCCGCGAGTACGAGATCACGCCCGGTGTATGGGCACGCTACGAAGTGCGCTTGGCCCAGGCCGCCGAGCCCTTCGTCGATGCCGACGCCAATGGCATCTACGAACCCGAGGTCGACAGCTACACCGACACCAACGGCAACGGCCGGCGGGACGAGGCAAGCGGTGTGCGGGACGTCTCTGTGGAGCGTGGGCAGACCGGCGCTGGCTCCGTCTGGTTCCTCGAGAGCCACGGCCGGCTCTTCAGGCGCCCGCGCGCGGAGCTCCCCCTGGGGAGCGGCCCCAACCGACGCTTTGCCACCTACAGCGTGGCTACGGAGCTGCGCCGCATGACCATCACCCCGCCCACAGCCGCCGCCATCGCCGCGCGCCGCGGCTACAAGGTCGAGATCGGCTCACGCGCCCGCATTCGCGGCGGGGGCGGTGCGGGCATTGGCTACAAGGAGGGCTCGGCGTCCCCCGTCCTGCTCTCGGGCAGCGAAGTCGACGGCTCGCCGTCCACGACCTCCGTCCCCGGCTTTGAGTTCAACCTGCGCTCCGTGTTCGGCAACGACCTCACGGCGCTCAAGGGCATGGCCGACATGGCTGTGAGCGACCACAGCGTGCTTCCGGCGAACCTCGGCGAGTACACGCTCACGGTGATCGAGGGCGATGTGCATTTCACGAAGGAGCGGCCGCTGCGGGGCACCGGCATCGTCATCGTCACGGACGACTGCTTCATCGAGGCCGGCTCGAACTCGTTCTTCAACGGCGTGCTGTGGGTCCAGGACGACCTGATCATCGACGGTCCCTGCTACTTGCGCGGGACCTGCATCGTGGGCGACCGCGTTGTAGTGCGTGGCACCGGCGGCGACCACGCCGAAATCGAATACGACGGCGGGATCATCGACGAGTTGATGACCCGCATGGGCAGCTACCGGTTGAGCAAAGCGACCTTCCGGCTTGGCAGCGACCAGGTCGGCACCACCGGGAGCAACCCTTGAAGATGCGCACACACGGCTTTGGACTCATCGAGGTCCTGATCGGGGTCTCCCTCCTCGCGCTGGCGGCCATGGCAGGCATCGCCTTCATCCTGCGCGACACCCAGCACAGTGATTGGGTGCGGGATCGCGCGTTCGCGCGCCAGAAGTCGATGGCGATCCTGGCCGAGCTGCGAGCCTTCGTCGAGGGCGGCGAAGGAGAAGTGGCTGCCGACCTCGACGGATTCGACGACGGCATCGGCGTCGATCCCTCGCTCACCATCCAGCCGGATCCCGCCGATCCCAGCTCCTACCTGCCCGCTGGCAATGTCATCTCGGGCAACATCCGCGACAAGGGGGAGTGGCGCTGGTACCGCCGCGTCAGCATCCGGCCCTTCCCGGGCGTCGCCACGCGCGACCTGCGAATCGCGACGGTCAAGATGTTTCGCATGCGCGCGGGCGACGCGCTGCCGGGCGAGCAGATGGCCGATGTGTCGTCCGTGATCCGGACCGTCGGAGACGCGTTCCCGACGACCCAGGTCTACGACGTCTACCTGGTCGCCTGCGAGAACGTCCCCGGCTGGTGGGTGTTCATGGACTCCATCCAGCCGTTCATCGAAGCCACGCTCACCGACCTCGAGGGACGCAACCCGGGGCTGAAGTTCCGCACCCACTGGATCACCAAGCTGGGCTACGGCCGCGACGAGGAGTACGCGCCCTACACCAATGAAGCGCGCGACAGCCGGGCGGACACACCCTGGGTTCACGCCTACCCGGGCGCGATGCCGGCCGGCATGGCCTCCCAGCGCTACTACGTCCCGGAGAAGTTCGGCGCGCGCATGAACCTCGACGGCGTCCTGACGCCGACCTTCACCGGTGACTGGGAGGAGCAGGAGCCGTTTACCGACACCAACGGA
>JAJDEM010000101.1 GCA_029259795.1 Planctomycetota bacterium | reverse complement strand
CCGCTTCCCCATGCTGCGCAGTCAGCGTCCGAGCGAGCGCACGGGTCCGAATCCTTCGTTGGCGGACTTCGTCGCGCCGCGGGAGACAGGTCTCGTCGACCACGTCGGCGCGTTTGCCGTAACCGCCGGCATCGGCGCCGAGGCGCTGGCGTCTGCTTACGAGGCGGCGCTCGACGACTACCAGGCAATCCTCGTGAAGTCCCTGGCCGACCGTCTTGCCGAGGCCGCCGCCGAGATGCTGCACGCCAAGGCGCGCGCGGAGTGGGGCTACGGCGCCGAGGAGGGCCTCAGCCACGAGGAGCTGTTCCGCGAGCGCTTCCGCGGCATCCGCCCGGCGTTTGGCTACCCGGCGTGCCCGGACCACAGCGAGAAAAAGCGGCTCTTCGACCTGCTCGGCGCGCGCGAGGCCGGCATCGACCTGACCGAGAACTTCGCCATGACCCCGGCGGCGAGCGTGAGTGGGCTCTACTTCGCCCATCCGAAGGCGCGCTACTTCGCTGTCGGCCGCCTGGGGGAGTCGCAGATCGCCGACTACGCCCGGCGCAAGGGGATGGAGGTCCCGGTCGTCGAGCGCTGGCTCGGCTCAAACTTGGCGTACGATCCGGCGTAATGACGCCCTTCCGCCTGCTGTTCGTTCTCGCGTGCCTCCTTGCTCCCTGGCTGGCTCCGGCATGGACCGCTCCGGCGCAAGCCGATGATGCGGAGGAGGCCAAGCCGAAGGAGCGGCATCTGCAGCATGGCGCGACGCACGTCTATCTCTCCGCCGGCCTCACGGAAGACCAGACGGCTCCGGTGATCGTCATGGCCGGCGCGGCGAAGGGCCGGGCCGCTTTGGTTCGCGACCGCCTGCGCAGAGCGAAGCTTCGCTACGTAGTCATAGCGACCGGCACGCGCGGGCCGTTCCCATCCCACATTGACTACGACCGCATGGTGAAGTCGTGGATCGAGTCGAGCCTGCAGTGGACCTCCCTGGCGCATCGCGCCCTTCTCAAGAGCCCGTGGATCGTCCATGGGCACGGGGTGATTGGTCTTGCCGCCTTGCATTGCGGGATGGCCGAGACCGGTCGCTACCAGGCGGCCGTGCTCAGTGATGTGGAGGTTCCCGCGAAGGACGTACTCGTGCTTTCCAAGGCGAAGACGCTGCGCCGCGAGAGCACGTCGACCAAGGAGAAGGGGCATAACGACGCGCTCATCGTTGTGGTTCAGGATCTTCAGGACGCGCAGTCGCCGTCCCGGTGGTTCGCGCGCTCGGCTTGGCATGCGCGCTCGACCGATCCGAGCCGGGCTGTGTCGTTCCCCGCCGCTGACGGGCTGGAGATTCGCGGCGACTACTTCCCTCGGAAGAGCAAGATGGCGCCGGTCGTGGTGTTGTTTCATCAAGCCCGCAGCAGCCGCGGGGAGTACGGCGACATCGCGCCGCGCCTTATGCACATGGGCTACACGTGCTTGGCCATCGACCAACGCTCCGGCGACCGCTGGGCAGGCATCCGCAACGAGACCGCGGCTCGGGCAAAGAAGGCCGGCACGCCGCAGGGCTACATCGACGCGCGCGCGGACCTAGATGCCGCCATCGCCTGGCTGCGCAGCGAGGGCCACACGGGCAAGCTCGCCATCGTCGGTAGCTCCTACAGCTCCTCCCTGGCTATCTTCGTCGGGGCCGACAACAAGGAGGTCGCCGCCGTCGTGTCCTTCTCGCCCGGGGACTACCTGCCCCCCCGCGGCTCGATTCTCGCCGCCGGCAAGCGGCTGACGAAGCCGCTGCTCGTCGTCTGCCCGCCGCGGGAGAAGCGTCAGGCTCAGCAAGTCTTCGACGCCGTCGCGTCCGAGGCCAAGACGCTCTACGTCCAGCCACTGGGAGTCCACGGCGCCTCGACGCTCAACCGGAGTCCCACGGCTGCCGAGGCATGGACGCGCTTCACGGACTTCCTGGCCGCGTCCCTGAAGTAGCGGGCCACGCGCCTTGCAATCTTCTGACAGGACTCTTGCACAGCTCTTGCCAACTCGGCTGCGGAGTGTGCGTCCATAGGGGTGAGACCTGAGGAGCACCCATGCGACGCAATCAAGCCCGACTCCAGATGCTGGCCCTTGGCCTACTGGGCCTCTTTGGCCTGCTCTCGCTGGATCTCGCGCCCGTCCAGGCCCTGATGGGCGGCTACCTCGGCGACCCGCTCCTCGAGGAGGCCGAAGCCGAAGCCGCCGAGGCGCCCAGCGCGCCGCTCCGCCGCGTGGACGGGCCAAGCCTCGCCGTGCGGGGCGGCAGCGGCGACGGCGCAGCCGCCTGCCCGGCGTGCAAGCCTCCGGCGGTGATCGGCGTCGAGGCCGAGGCGCAGGACGTTGCCAAGGCGGCAGAGGTGGCCGTCCAGTTCGCCAGCGCCGACGTCTCCGACCGCAAGGACCTCTCGGACCGCATGGCGTTCAGCGGCAAGCTGACCTCGATGTGGATGGATCGGCCGAAGCGCTGGTCGACCCTGGCGGCCGCGGGGCGCGACCTCCACCTCGACGAGGGCCAGCTGACCTCGTGGCGCCGGACGCTCGACGACGCGCGCCGCGACATGGATGACCTACGCCACGTGCCCAACCAGCAGGGTGACACCTGGCACACCGTCTCCGGCTCGATCCTCCAGGCGGGTGGCAACCTGACGAAGGCCGCCGCAGAAGCCAAGCGCCTCGCCGACTTTGCCCAGAGCACCCTCCGCGGAGGGGAGACCTACATCGCGGCCCGCACGCGCATCGTGGCGAGCTACGAGGATCGCCTCCGGGCCGATCTCACCCCCGAGCAGGAGCCGATCTTCGATGCCCATGACGTCGGCCCGCTGTTCGACGCGGTACGCGTAGCCCAGGTGCGGTTCCTGAAGGTCCGGCCGGAGCGCGTCGTCACGCGCCTGCGTGTCCTGCGCTCCTGATCACCGAGGTTCCCAGCAAAGCGTGAGGGCTGCCGAGATCATCCTTGGCGAGCCGCGCCTTGCCGCGAGGCTTGGGGCGTGCGTGCCACCCGATTGTTCACACTGCTGACCGCCACTGCCTTCCTTGCGGGCTGCCAGGTCGGTGCGCCGGCCGCTTCGCCGCGGCCAGCCCCGACCCCGAGCTCGATCGCCTACCAGCCTGGCGTGCTTCCGCCGCCCCCTGGCGGCTGGACGACGCCGCGCGTGCCCGAGACCGCGGGCCGGCTCGAGAAGGGCGGCCAAACCGTCTCGATCATGGGCATGCCGGTGCACGTGCCCCAGTCCGTCATCGACCTCACCCAGGGCGGTCGCGATGCACGCGTGGGCGATGCCCTCGAGCGGCGCACCCGCGTTGGCAGCCTGCGCGGCGGCCCTGCGGAGTGGATCGGGACCTTCCAGACGACATACCAGTGGGGGACCGAGCTCGACCACCCCGGCGATGCACCCGACCTCTTCACCAATCGGTTCCGGCTCAGCCACGAGCTCTCGACACCGCTGTTCGGGCGTCTAGGCATCTACGGCGACTACACAAACCGCAACTACACCTTCAGCGGCACCAATGGACTCATCCCCGGGACGGAGGATCCGTGGGGCACGGCCCATCGCATTGCGGTCGGTGTGAACATGTTCCAGCCGGTCGCCGAAGCGTGGGCTGTCTTTCTCGCCACCGATGTCCGCTGGCATGCGGAGGACGGCGCAGACCTCTCCGATGGGTTCACCTGGTCGGTGACGGCGGGCTTCGGCTACCGGCCGTCGGACGTCCTCGATCTCGGGCTTGGGGTCATCGTCTCCGACAGCTTCGCCGGCGAGCTCTTCATCATCGGCGGGCCGCAGTTCGACTGGCGTCCGAACAAGGAGTGGCGCTTCGTGCTCTCTGGCACGCAGATGGAAATCCAGCGCAACATCGGCCGTAGCTGGCAGATCGCCGGAGCCGGAGCCTTTCTCGCGCATCGCTTCCGCCTGAACGACAGCGGGCCACTCCCCAGCGGCATCGTCGCGGAGAGGCGCATTCCCATCTGGATCCAGGCGCGCTACCGCGGCATTCCCGATCTCGACATGACCCTGCGCGTAGGCGTCGACCTCGTCCGCGAGTTCCGAATCGAGAACGCGAACGGCAGCACCTTCGGAACCCACACGACCGACCCGTCGCCATTCGTCAGCTTCCGCGCCATCCTGCGCCTCTAGCACCCTCTCTGGGGTAGGATCTCGCCCCACGATCCAAGCCGGAGTGGCGGAATCGGCAGACGCAGCAGATTCAAAATCTGCCGCCCGCAAGGGCTTGAGGGTTCGAGTCCCTCCTCCGGCACCATTTCTACTTCGGCTCCGAAGACACGCTCCATTGCGTGCTGAGGACCAGCGCGGCATGCACAGCTTCATGCCGTCCGCGAACGCCCTTGGGCTCGAGGGGGCGCGCGACGCCCCCGTTCCGCTGCCGTCACTTCCCCTCGGACCCGCCGTGCTCCTTCAGGATGCGGCGCATCGTCACGAAGGGCTCCTTGGCCTCCGTGCGGATGGCCTCTGCGGCTTGGGTGTCGCCGTAGTCCGCCATGAACTTGGCGAGGATGGCGGCCAACTCCGTCTCCGGCAGCGGGTCTCTTGGGTTGTGGGCCGGAGACTTCATCCGCTTGGTGACCTCCAGGTCCAGGATGAAGGTTGCCGTGGCTTCGCGACTCATCCGCTCGATGGACCCAGGCGGGGCGTCCCGGCCGGTCGCCTCGGTGGCCAGCGGATACGACGCCTGGTCCCTGCCGCGATGGTTCAGCTGGTTCAAGTACGCGAACACGGGGATGGCGCAGACCACCAGTCCGAGCCCGATGCCCAGACCGGCTTGCGGCCGCGCGCGCTTCGCAAGGCGCACGCTGACGCGGACGAGGCCCGTGACCTCGGCGGTCAGGGGTGGGCCCATGCCCACGCGCAGCAGCCCGACCAGCCCGATCACGCCCGTCGCGATGGCGAGGCCCGCCGCCATCAGCGCACCAAGGCCCATGAAGAAGTACACCGGGCCTGCCGCGAAGGCTGCGTACATGCTCGTCGTGCACAGCTTCGCCGCGCGCATGCGCGCCTCGGCGTCCCGCTGCTCGGGGGTCGCCTCTCGCTGGCGGCCCTTGCGGGGCGCCGTCGGCTTGCGCGGGATGGGGGGCGGCTGTCCGGGCTTCTCACGTGTCATGGGTTAGCGAGCGTAGTTGAAACGCAAGGCGGGCGCTCGCCGGCCGGTGAAACCCCCCAAGTCGGGGGAGCCTCTGCGCAACCCAGTCTCCCGGCGTAGCTTCGCCCGGGACCCGCCGCTCGCGCGCGGACGCAGGAGGGCTCATGGAAGCCGACAAGCCCACGAAGCCGGACGGCGTCGTCGCGAACGCCGCGGCCGTGGCCGCGTTCTGGCTACGAGCCGCAGAAGCCATGGGGCTACCCGCTACGCAGCCCGCGCCGGAGGCCTGGGCGTTTGGCGACTCCCCTGAGATGGCCGACGCGCTGCTTGCCCCCGTCCTCGAAGGCAAGAAGATCGCGACAGCTGGTGCCCTCTGGGACTACGAGTCCGAACAGGAAGCGCTGCCGGTCCCGGGAGACCTGTCGATCGTGCTCGACGGCGCCGGCAACCCGCGCTGTGTCGTCGAGACCACCCACGTCGAGCAGCGTCCCTTCGCTGCCGTTGATAAGGCTCACGCCTACGACGAGGGGGAGGGCGACCGGACCCTGGCTTGGTGGCGGGAGGCGCACGAGAGCTTCTTTACACGCTTCCTGCCAACGATTGGGCACGCCTTCGCACCCGACATGCCGCTCGTGCTCGAGCGCTTCATCGTGCGCTACAAGCCGGACGAGGCGTAGGCGTCAGCCGGGCACGCGCGTGTCGGCGTGCGTCGTCGGCGCGCTGCGAGAGCTCAGGGCAGATCAAGCAGAGCCCGAGGGCCCCACTCCGCTAGATTGGCGACCCTGGAGGGCCGCGGCCATGGGCAAGAAGCTGGATGCAACGCGGACGTGGGTCGGCTTCGGCCTGGGGCTGCTCGGCTCGGTTCTCGGCTTGCTCGGGTTCCTCAGCGCGCGTTCGAGCACCGAGACGGTCAACCGCATCCAGGTCTTCCAGTTGCTGAACGAAGCCGCTGATCTGCTCGGCGGCGCGGAGGGCTCGACGATCTTGGTGATGGACACTGTGCAGGGTCAGGCCGCCGAGCGTCGCCTCGAGTTGGCGCGCCGCAAGATCGACGAAGCGCTCACGCTCGATCCCGAGGCGCCGCGCGGGCACATGCTCATGGGGGACTACTTCCACCTTTTGGGCAAGGGACCTCAGGCGCTCGCCGCGTATCGGCGCGGGGTTGAGTTTGCCCCGGAGGCGCCTGACGCCTGGAATGGCCTCGGCATGGGGCACTACGCGCTGGGCTCGGTGGAGGAGGCAGAGAAGGCCTACCGCAAGGCGATCGCGCTGAACGACTACTACATGTTCGCGCATCACAACCTGGGCTTGCTGCACTTCGAGCAGGGCAAGCTGGAGGAGGCTGAGGCCTCGTTCCGGCGCGCGCTCGCTCTGGACTCGCGGCGTCCGGAGCTGCACATCAACATGGGGCGCCTGCTCGAGCAGCGGGAGAACCCGGCGGAGGCGGAGCTGGCCTATCGCGCGGTTCTCGCGCTGGATGAATCCTCAGCCTTTGCGTGGGGGCGGCTCGGCCTGCTGCTGCGCACCGCCGCGCGGCATCAGGAGGCCCTGATGGCCTTTCAGCGTGCGGTCGCGCTGGACCCCAACGACGTCGCGACGCAGTTCGGCCTTGGTGCGTCACTGGCAGAGCTTGGGGAGGTGGCGGCGGCCAGGGCTCCGCTCGAGGTGGTGATTGCGCGCGATCCGCAGCATGCGGACGCTTGGAAGTACCTGGCCTCCGTGGCGGCCGCCACGGGGCGCGTGTCCGCCAGCGAGGCCGCCTTCGAGCGTGCCCTCCAGCTGGACCCGAAGGACGCCGTCACGTGGCTGGAGTATGGCGCGCTGCTGCTCGAGGCGTCCTTCGCCGAGCGCTCCGAGGCGGCGTTTCGCCAGGCCGTCGGGCTGAACGCCGACCTCCCGAATGCCTGGCAGGGGCTTGGCGATGCGCTGGCGGATCTCAAGCGAGAGAAGGAAGCCGAGGCCGCCTACCGCAAGGCGATCGCCATCGACGCGCAGCACGCCCCGGCGTGGTTCAACCTCGGCGTCTTGCTCGAGAGTCTCGGTCGCACCAAGGAGGCCGCCGAGGCCCAGGCGAAGGCCGAGGCGTTGGAGCCTACGTCCGATCGTTAGCGCGTCCCCCGACGAAGTGGCTGGCTAGAGCATGCCTCGCAGCGCCGCGGCGACCCCGGCCTGCTTCGCCGCTGGCGCGTCGACGGTGAGCGTGCCTCTGTGGATCCGCAGCCCTGGTCCGGGCGCGCCCTCCGCGAGTCCGAGCTCGAAGTAGAGCGCTTCAAACAGCGTGGCTTCCTTCGGAATTGCTTCTTCCGTGCCTGGCCCCATGGCTGTGATCACAGGCAGCGTCTTCAAGATGGCTGCCACATCGTGGGTCGCTACGACGACGTCGCCCTCGCCGCCGGCCGCCATGCGCAGGGAGCGCAGTGCCTGCCCGACCTTGGCCTGAAGGGCTGTGGCTGCGCTGACATGCAGTACGCTCCACCAGGCGCGAAGTTCGGCCTCGCCACCGACGGCCGTACGGACGGTTGCGACGACGGCCGCGCGCGCGCGGTCCATGCCCGCCTGACTCCGCCTCTCGAGCCTCGCCAGTACGAGATCCCCGATGAAGTAGTCAGTCGCGACCGTCGCCACGGGGGCTGCCGCGGCTTGTTCGACCGCGGGCTTCGACGTCTGGGCTGCTGGCTGCGGCGAACGACAGCAGCAGCCGCCGGCGATCAGCGCAAGCCCCGCAGTGATCAGCAGCGTTCGCATCGGCAACCTCCTCACGGAACCTAGGCGGTCGGCGTCATGCGTCGTTCACCGAGCTCGGGCGCTGGCGAGATTCCGGCTGTCTGCGTACGGTTGGGGCAGGCCACACAGGGGTGTGGCCTGCCGATGGGGACCCCATGAACCGACCCGCCGCCTGCCTCCTGCTGTGTGTGGGCTTGCTGATTCCCCTGAGTGTCGCTTCGGCGCGGACGGCCAAGCGCGTACCGCCCAAGGCGAAGGGACTGCTCGCAACGGAGTTGCTCGGAGGCAAGGGGGTGTGGGTGGATCCGTTCCTCACCACGCGCCTCGAGAAGGCGGGTCGGGTCCGGGCGACGATCTGGTTCGAGGAGCAGCTACTCGGCGACGGCGGGGGCTACCTGCGTCGGGCCAAGGAGTTCAAGGACTTCAAGCGACGTGAGCTGCGCACCGCGGCTACAGCCACCCTGAAGGCGCTCGCCCAGCGCACCCGCAAGAACCTCCAGCCGGCCATCGACAAGCTCGAAGCGTCCGGCGCACTCCGCAACCTCGACTGGCATTGGATCATCAACGGCCTCTCCTGCGGGGTGACGCCCGAAGGCCTCGAAGCCCTCAAGAAGGTAAAGGGGGTGCGCAAGGTGTTCGCCACGCGCTTTGGGGGCGGGGGTCCCAAGCCCCAGGGCACCATGCCCGACCTGGCCCAGACCACCGGCGACACCATCGCTCCCCAGGACATCAAGCATCCCTGGTACGTGCGCAGCCTGCTGGTGGACAAGGTCTGGGAGGACTTCAAGATCACGGGCGCGGGAACGCTCAACATCGTCCACGACTTCAACTTCCTCTTCTCGCCGAACTTGCTGCCGAACGCCTATCGCAACCCCGGCGAGACGCCCGGCAACGGCAAGGATGACGACGGCAACGGGCTGGTCGACGACATCTGCGGCTGGAACTTCGATCACGCGACCGGGGTCATGACCACGACCCCCGTGGGCCCCGAGGCGACCAACGGCCAGCTGATGCATGGCTTCATGTGCTCGGCCATCATCTGCGGCGTCGCGGCCAAGGATCGGCCCTACGCGCTGGGCTTGGCGCCGGACGGCCGCTGGGCGGGGGTCATCAGCGGTCGTCGGCTCGAAGCCGCGATCGAGTGGGCTGTGGATCAGGGGGCCGACACCTACCGCATGAGCTTCTCCAAGCCCGGCGAGGCAGAGTATCGCTCGCATCGCCGCAAGGTGATGGAGCACGGCTCGCTTTGCGGGATCTACTTCGTCTCCGGGGCAGGCAACTTTGCCCAGCAGGTCGAGGTGCCTGTCCAGATGCGGCAGCCGGAGGACATCCCCAACGTGGTCTTCTCGGCGGCGGGGGTGCAGCGCAACCTGAGCCGCACGGCCTTCTCGAGCAAGGGGCCCGTCGAGTGGAAGACCGAGCACTACGACGAGGGCACCGTCAACAAGCCGGAGGTCTGCGCCTTCAACGCGAATCTGCCGTATCTGAAGCTGAGTGGCAAGGTCACCGACGGAGGGCTGGGCGGAAACTCGTTTGCGGGCCCGATGTTCTGTGGCTGCATTGCCTTGATGGTCTCCGCCGACCCGGATCTGCTGCCCTGGGATCTGATGGACATCATCACGACGACGGCGATGGATGTCGCGGCGAAGGGCTACGACTTCGAGACGGGCCATGGCCTCATCAACTGCTACCGCGCGGTGAAGGAAGTCCTGCGCCGGCGCGCGAAGCGGGAGGGCAAGAGCGCTGCGAAGTACACCGGACGCGTCAAGGGCGACGTCCTGGATCGCAAGGCGCTGGCGGCGCGGCTCGAGACAACCACCCTTGTCATCCAGCGCATGGGCCCGAAGGGCCAGGCGAAGACGCTCGGCGCGCAGGTTGGCGACGTCCTTGTGAGCTACGACGGCACGCCGCTCAAGACCCGCGCCGAGTTGCAGGCCGCGAAGACCGCGGCGGAGGAGGCGGGCAAGGAGACGGTACCCGTCGTGCTCAGGCGCGGCAAAAAGACGCTCACGCTCGAGTTCAAGCCCGGTCGCCTCGGCATCGGTGCCGGCGAGCGCTACGAGGAGCCGACGTTCCGCTAGAGCGCCCGACGCGCGGCCGAGCAAGCCTGTGTGCATCCGGTGCAGTGATTGTGTGGAAAGGGTGAAAACGCTTCGACGCGCCCGGCACGGCGCAGCGCTCCTTGAGTCGCCGCCTCGGGAGTCCTAGGATGCCGCGCCTCGGTCGCCAGGGTATGGCGTCCACTACCCCTCGGAGTTCCCGATGAAGCGTCTCACGATCCTGGCCCTTGCGCTTGTTCTCGTGACAACCACCGGCTGCGCCTGGCTCTGCTGCGACCCCTGCGCGAATGCACCCAAGCCGACGTGCGAGCCCTACGGCTGCAACCCCTGCCAGAACAAGTAGTCGTCCGTCGGGTGTGCGCACGCCGCTTCGCCGCAGCCTGACGCTGGGTCAGCGCGCCTTGCGAGCCGGCGCTCTCGCAGGGCTCTTGACGCGCCGGTGCCGTGCGAAGAAGTCGAAGATGACCGGCACGGCATCGAAGTCCCGACAGGTCGTGCCGACCAAGAGCTTCGGCAGGTACTGCTGGCCACCCGGCCAGGTGTGGCCGCCGCCCTCGATCCGGATCAGCTCGACGTGCGCGCCGCGGCCGCACGGCGTCCACGCTTGGCGGTAGGCGCGTGCTCCGTCGCGGGGGGCCGTGTCTGGCAAGGCTACGGCCTTGCCCGCCTTGCCGCAGCCGACGAGTGCGGCCCAGCGCACGAGTGACTCGTCCGTGGAGAAGATCGCTCCGCGCGCCTTGCCGAGCACCTTCACCTGGCCGCCAGCGTAGGGAACGAGTGGGTCCTTCGTTCCGTTGATGACGAGCAGGCCCACCGGGTGCGTGGGTCGCTTGCCGGCGTGGACCTTGGCGAGATTGGCCGTCACGGGGGCAATCGCGGCGATCCTCGCCGACAGCTCGAGCCCAAGGCGAAACGACATGAAGCCGCCGTTGGAGATGCCCGTGGCATAGACGCGCGTGCGATCGATGCCGCGCGTCTTGTGCAGGTGGTCGATCAGCGCGCCGAGGAACGCAACATCGTCGACGCCCTTGCGTTGCTTGTCGCGGCGTGAGGTCAGCGGGCGTCCGTCGTTCCAGCCCTTCGCTACGCCCTGGGGGAAGACCACCACCCAGCCACGCTTGTCCGCCTCGCGCGCGAACTGCGCTCCCGTCGAGCGGTCCATGCCGTCGGCGGTGCCGCCACCGCCGTGCAGCGCCAGCACGAGGGGCGCGGGCTTGGCTTTGTCGTAGCCCTTGGGCAGGAGCAGGCGGTAGGTCCGCTCGCGGCCCTGGTGGGCGAGCGTCTCGGGCAGGACCACGGCAGCCTTGCGCGGTTCGGCCTTGCCCTCGGCCACGAACCCCCACACGACGCCCCCCAGGAAGGCGGCGACCAGGAGCGCGAGGGTGGTTCTCGCCATCGAAGGCCTGGCTACTTGCCGCCCTTGACGAGGAAGAACACGCCGCCACCTGCAAGGCCGACACCGGCCAGCAGCATCAGCAGACTCAGCATGGCGCCCTTGGTCTTGCGCTTGTGTTCGACGATCCAGCACTTGTCGAGGTCGATGCCCGGGTACGAGTCGCGCAGCAACTTCTTCGTCTCGGAATCCAGCGAGTCGATCTCATTGATCACAACCCCTTGGATGTCGTCTCGCTTGCCGATCTTGCTGAGCATCGAAGCACTGCTGGCGTGTTCGGTCTGCAGGATGACGTTGAAGGACTTCGGAGCCGGGAGCTCGGCATCCTCGGGAAGCGCCTGGACCATGGTGTGGTACTCGCCGCCGAGCGGAACCACGGGAATCCACACCTTGCTCCAGCTGCCGCCGCTCGTCTTCTCCTCGTAGACGTAGCCGCCGGGGGAGAGGAGGAAGTCCGTCATCTTGACATGGGCGTTCTTGCCGTAGCCGTCCTTGGCCAGCGCGCCGCACGTGATGACCTGTGGATCGGCCTTGGCCTCGCCCGAGATGCGCCACTCCTTGAACCCGTACCAAGCCAGTACCGCGCCCCCGATGATCATCCAGATCTTGAATCGTCCCATCGCCCTGCCTCCCAGCACCCGTCCTGATTTGGGTCGGCGAGTGTACCGGATTCGAGGCCCGCCGTGGCTTTGACCCTCCCTCGAAACCTGCGCAGGTGGATCCGGTACGATGGTCAGTCAAGGAGAAGGTGCCATGCAGAGTCCGCTTGCCCTCCTGAGCCTCGTGTTGGCAGCTGGTGCGGCAGGACTGGCCGGCTATGCGCTGAGCCGTGCGCCGACCGAGACGGCCCAGTTGGAGGCGCGCCTTGCCTCCGTGGAGGATCAACTCTCGCGCGTCGAGCGCTCCCTCGATGCACTTGCGGCGAGGGAAGTCCTGGTCGAGGCACCGTCCCTGCTCGGACTCTCGGCCGACACCCCGACGAAACTCTCGAACGCGAGCAGCGGTGTCACCGAGGGCGCGCCGACACGCGGCGAACCCAATGTGACGGAACGTGCGCCGACCGGCTCGCTTGCGTCCCCAGAGGGTGAAGCCGCGCTGACCGAGATGGTCTCCGCGGCCGTTGAGAAGAAGGCCGCGCAGCTGCTCGCCATGCGCGAGAAGAAGCCGTCGATCGACACGTTTGCAAGGACGCTCGAACTTGACGATGCCCAGCGCGCTGCGATTGAGCGCGGCGTCTTGAGCAGCCAGCATGAGATCAAGTCGATCCTCGAGATCGAGACGGAGGCTGGGGCCAACTTCCTCGATGATCTGGTTGAAGTGTTTGCCGATGGCATCGCCCACCCCGGAAAAAACCCCAAGGCGGGCCAAGCGCTCTTCACGCGGCTGCTGACGGAGAAGATCCCCGGATCCAACGAGACGTACGCCGAGCGGGTCGAGGGCGTGAAGTCACGCCTGCGCGCCGCCCTCAAGCGTGACCTGAACCCAAAGCAGCACACGGCCTTCCAGACCTGGCAGATGGATCCGACCGAGATCAAGGGCATCGCCGGCAGTCCTTGGAAGGCGATCGAGAAGCGCGTGGGGGAGCGGGTCAAGGAGCTTGTCCCCGACACGCCGCGTTGACCGAAACGTCCACCTCGGCCTCCCGCTCTTGGCGGTGGTAGTCCAGGAGGCGGTGGCATGCGGCGTACCCGTCGCCAGCAACGAAGGTCGGCGCGTGCGCGTCGCACGGCTAGGCTGGACGCGATGTTCGCCTCCGTCACCCCGCTCAAAGAGACGCTCCGCGCCGAGATCCGGCGGGCGCGCGCCCAGCCCGACTCGGCCTCCGGAGAGCAAGCACTGGAGGGCGCGGCCTTCCTCGCGGAGCGCGTCGGGGAGCTTGAAGTCCGCAATCTCTTGCGCGCGGCCCGCCGCTACCCCGAGCGGAGTGACCTTCTGCTCGATATGGCCCAGGCCCGCCTCGGTGAGGCCCCGGACAGCCATCGGGCCTAGGGCCAGTCTGCAGCGTCCACTCGTTGGACCCACCTGCTGCGCCGGCTGATGCCCTCCCGATCCGCGTCCCAACGGCGACCTGGCTCCTCAACGTGGAGGGGGCCGAGGTCCTGACGCCGTCGCATTCTGAGGCGCGCCAATCCGGTTCCTTGCCCGCACCACACCGGAGCGTGGACCCGACGGCGGTTGACCCTATACTCTGGCGCATGGGTGCTGGGGGGTACCCAAGGAGATCTGCGGGTCCCTGCCTTTCGGGGCAGATGGCCCACGCCGCGCTTTGTTTTCGCGCGGCAGCAGGCCTTCGCCAGGTGCGGAGGGAAGGATGTGACGCGGACCATCGCAAGACGGTCCC
>JAJDEM010000011.1 GCA_029259795.1 Planctomycetota bacterium | reverse complement strand
GGCTCCTTGCTCGTGCTCGGCGCCGTCTGGTTCTACGGCCGCAAGAAGAAGAAGCCCGCTGACGAGGCGTAGTCCACACGCCGGTGTCTCGTCTCGGGTCGCCCCTACGGGCGCTCACCCGACGCCGCGCGCGCTGGTTAGCGGCGCTCGACGACCTTCGGCAGGCCCTTCGTCGGCATGAGCTCGACCGCCAGGCGCTTTGAACCCGGCTCGGCGACAAGCGTGACCGACCAACCCGCCGGCTCCCGACGGACAACCGTCGCCTCGACCGTGCACGCGCCGATGACGAGCTTCTCGCCGGCGTAGTCCGGATTCCGCGCAAGCCCGTGGCGCACATGCGCGAGTCCGCCCTCGACCGCGTGCACCGCCGCGAGCGCCTCTGCATCCGTCGAGGCTTCGCGGCGCATGGTGCTCTCGCGCTCCAGGAGGATCACGGAGAGCGCACTGGCCCCGACAACGAGCATCATCGCCCAGATCATGGCCGCTCCGCGTTGCCTCCTCGCGGCGCGCATCACTTCTCGCTCCCTGCTACGCCGCGCATGCGAACGTCGAATGCGATCCGTGCGAGGCGCGTCGACGTGCGTGCGCGTGCGGCCAGGGTCAACTGGACCCGGGCGAGTGCGCCATGGGCCTTCAGGTCGAATGAAGCCACGCGTGTGAGGAGCGGCTTTCCCCAGCGGAGCAAGGTGCCGTCCTTGAGCTCGTAATCAACGGCGCTCAGCGAGGGGGCGGCGCGCAGGTCGGTCTCGAGAGCTCGGGCGGCGCGGCGCAAGCCCGACAGGTCCTGCGCGTAGGCCGCGGTGCTCTCGTCGCGGGCGCGCATCGTCATGACGATGCCGCCGACGACGCCGGAGAGGATCAGCAACATGGCGATGGCAACCATCAACTCCGTGATCGTGAATCCGCGCGACCTCACGGCGTCACCTCCCGCGCGATGCGCGTGGTGAGGCGGGCGAGGGTCTCGCCGCGCTGTGAGGTGACGATGACGGTGACATCAAACAACCCGGGAGCAATCGGGGTGACCGTCTCTCGACCGCGATGACCGGGGAGGCCGAGGTCTACGTCGTGGCGTCCGAGCTGCAGCCAGGCGTCAGGTCGCTGCAAGCGCTCGAGCCTACTTGAGGCAGCGAGGTGCGCTTCGAGGCCGCCGTAGGCGCTTGCGATCGTGCGCCGCTGGGCCTCCTCGCCGCCCAGCGCGGCGGTCAGGACGATCGTGATGATGCTCAAGGCAACCATCAGCTCGACGACGGTGAAGCCTCGCGTGCGGCCTACCACAGCTCCACCGCCTGTCTGGAGGCGTCGACCACCCGCATGACCGCCATGTACCGAAGCAGTACGAGGCCCGCGACGACGGCAATCGAAACTGGCTGAAGCCAGCGCAGCGTTCGCTCTCGGGCGCGCTGATGGTGATGAAGAAGCCGGGCTGCGAGTTCTGCCATGGTTGCGTGCAGCCGCGTCGGGCGAACGGCTCCGAGGCGTAAGGCGATCGCCCGAGGCAGCCGCAGCGGGAGCCAGGCTTCGATGGACAACTCACCCTCCTCGATGCGCGCTGCCACGCGACGGCCGGCATTGGCCACGGCGTGGTGGCGGCAGCAAGGGGCAGCCCGCCGAAGGGCCTCGGGGGCGGGCAGGCCGGCGTCAGTGAGGATGCTTGCGAGTCGCAGGAGCCGGGCGGAGGCAACAGACCGCCCGCCGAGGCGGAGATCCAGGCGGCGCATGGTGCCGCCGATCAGCCAGACGACCACGGCCACGACAGCGAGCCCGATGCCGGTGAACGCCCAGATCCCCGGGGACTGGATGTCGTACCAGGCCTCTGTCGAGAGGGCATAGCCGGTGAATCCGGTAAGGCCGACGGTCATGAGCGCGAGGAGGACGGGGTAGAGCAGTGCGAGCTGGACCCGGTGGCGCCCTTCGAGCGTGCGCTCATCTTCGACGGCCAGTGCCGCCAGCGCATCGCCCATGCGACCTGTCGTCGCGGCGACGCGGGCCACCTCGACGATGTGGGTTGCGAACCAGGGCTCGCCTGCGGCCGCCAGGGCGTCGGCGAGACTCCCGCCGCCGAGCAGGGTCCTGTGCATCGTCGTGACCGCCTGCAGCCGCGCGCCAGTGTGCTCTCGCATGGCTGCGGCGAGCAGCGGGCTGATCGGGACCTGTCCGCGGCAGGCGACGGCCATGAGCTCGAGGATCCGAGCGCGAAACTCAAGCCGCCGGCGGGCCAGCGCCGAGCGCATGAAGATCGCAAGCGTCAGACCAAACACGACGACCGGGAGCAGCATCGGCGACGAGAGCATCGACTAGATCCCCGCGCGGCCGAAGACGTTGTTGGCGTACTCGAAGAGCGGCACCATGAAGCTGTAGGCGACGAAGAACACGGCTACGCCCACGACGAGTTCCAGCGCCGGTCGCACGAGGATCGAGCAACGGTCTAAACCCCGGGAAAGGCGCTGCCGATAGATGGCGGCGACGTCCTCAAGGGCGCTGGCGGCCGTCCCACTCGTCTCGCCCGTCTCAACGAGCCACAGCAGGCTCGGCTCGAACAGCTCACCAGCGCGCATGGACTCCATGAGTCCCTCGCCGCCCTCGGCACGTTCGACCATCACCTGCACGCGCTCGCGGACCGCGTCGTTCTCGGCCGTCTCTCCCGCCTCTCGGAGCGCGTCCCGCAACGGCAGTTCGCGCCGGAGCAGCAGGGCTAGGGTGCTCGCGAGAGACGCCCGCGCAGCCGCTAGCCGCAGCGGGCCGAGGATGGGCAGGCGAAATCCACCGCCGGTCGTGCGCGCACGCCGCCATGAGAACCAGCACACGCCGCCGACGACGGCAGCCAGTCCGCCGAGTGCGGCCAGGGTGATTGCCCAGGGCGATGTGCCGCTCACGCTCTCGGCGAACACGGCGAGCCTTGGCGATGCAAACGACAGGACGCCGACGCCGAGCAGGAGGACGAACACGGCTGTGGTGATCGGGTAGGCCAGCGCGCTGCGCATGCGCGAGGCGACGCTTGCTCGATGCGCCGCGTGCGACGCGATCTGCTCGAGGGTGCCGGCCAGGTCGCCCGCGTTCTCGCCCGAGGCAACCAGCCGGGCGTAGAGCCGAGGGAAGACCTCGCTGTGCTGCGCGTAGGTGTCGCTGAGCTTGGTTCCGCCTTCGACCTCGGCCGCCATCGCTCGCGCGGCACGAGCCAGCGACTTCGTGTCGGCTTCGGCTTCGATGATGCGCAGGGCGCGCGGGAGCGGGACATCGCTCCGGCAGAGCTCGGCGAGCGTGCGGTGAAACAGCGCAAGACCATCGTCGATGCGCGCGCCGCTAGAGAGTGCCAAGGACACGGTCCACCTCCTGTTGCGTGGTGACCCCGGCCTTGACCAGGGCTTGGGCTTCCTCGCGCAGCGTCCGGTACCCGCCTTCAGCGGCTGCGGCGGCGAGGACTTCGACATCGGCCCGTTGGTGCACGGCGGCGCGCAGCGGCGCCGACATCGGCATCCACTCCGCGCACACCACGCGCCCCGCGGCGGGATTGCCATCGGCATCTGCCCGACGGAGCAGCCGCTGGGAGAGCACACCGCGCATCGCGGTGGTAATCACGAAGGGCTCGACGCCCATCTCCAGCAGCCGCGCGAACACCTGCGGACCGGTGCCCGCGTGGATCGTAGAGGCCACGAGGTGCCCTGTGAGGCCGGCTTCGAGGGCGGCACCCGCTGTCTCTTCGTCGCGGATCTCGCCGACGAGGATCACATCGGGGTCCTGCCGGAGCATTGAGCGCAGCGCGCGGCCGAAGTCGAACTCGGCTGCGGGGTTTACCTGCGTCTGCGTAACGCCCGGGATGCGTCGCTCGACGGGATCCTCGATCGTGAAGAGGCTGCGCCGGGCGTCTTGGGAGACGAGTTCACGGAGACAGGCGTAGAGTGTGGTGGTCTTGCCGCTGCCCGAGGGGCCGGTCAAGAGGACGACGCCGTCGGGTTGGGCCAGCGACGTGCGCAGCGCCTGCTCGATGCGCGGCGCGAGGCCGAGCGACGCCAGCGATTGCGGGGCGCCCTCCGGGGTGTCAAACCGCAGCGCGACGCGCTCGCCAAGCAGGGTGGGGAAGGTCGCGACGCGCACCTCGATGCCGGCGTCGCTGCGATCCGCTGCGATGCGGCCCTCTTGCGGAACGTCGGTCCGATAGGCGAGCAGGTCGGCCAGGGCCTTCAGGCGACCGACGACCTGTCGGGCGAGGCTCGCGGGCACCGTCTCGACGTCCTCGAGCACGCCATCACGGCGGGCAACGACGGTGAAGCCCTCCTCCGTGGGGTCGAGGTGGAGGTCGCTGGCCGAGAGCCTCCGCGCGGTCTTCAGCAGGCGGTCGACGACCGCGATCGCCGGTTGGATGGCAGGGATCCCCATGATGGGATTCCTATCGACCCTCTAGCGCAGCCCGCCAAGGCCATTTTCTAGGCTGTGAAGGCGCTGCCGGCGGGCGTCGTTGCTAGAGCCCGCGCGCGTGGGCTGCCTGGGCGAGCATGCTCTCGGCCAGCAGCTCGAGTTCGTCCAAAGGTAGGGTCTTGCTGCCCTTCCACTCGATGCAGCTGCGCCCGGACCGCAGGCGGCCCAGCTCCTCGGCGTGCTCGTCCAGAACGCTCGTGACCATGATGTAGAGCATGGGCCCCTTCTTCCGGCTCGCGAACCCCGCGGTCCACTCGCCGTCGACTTCGTAGACGGCGAAGCCGTTCTGGAAGGTCTCCTCCGCGGCCGGCATCACGTCGTGGATCATCCGCCGAAGCAGCTCGAGCACAGGGCGATGGCCCTGCGGAGCGCTGGCGATGAACTCGGTAACTTCGGGATTCATGCAGACTCCGGATGGCGCACGGACTGCACGATGGCCGCCATGCGTGTAGCGATCAGGTCACACTCGGCCTCGGTCGTGCAGGCCGGCGGCATGGCGTAGAGCACGCGTCCGAGCGGGCGCAGCAAGACGTCCGGGGACAGCTCGCGGCAGGCGGCCTTCAGCCGCGGGCCGACCTCGGAGAGGTAGCCGCTCTCGCCCGCGAGCTCGACGGCGACGATGCCGCCGAAGCGTCGCCAGGCGAGATCGTCGCCCTCTTCGAGGGCCGACCGGAGCCCCGCCTCGATGCGGCGGCCATTGGCTTCCATGCGGGCGGGGGTGCCCTCGGCCTCGACCACGTCGAGGGACGCGAGCGCGACCGCACAACCGATGGCGTGGCCGGTGAACGTGTGGCCGTGGAAGAACATGCGGCTCCGGTCATCGGAGCGGAAGGCCTCGAAGATCGCCTCGGAGAAGAGCGTGGCTGCCAGCGGCAGCATGCCACCCGTAAGGCCCTTCGAGAGGCACAGCGCATCCGGAGAAATCCCCGCCTGCTCGCACGCGAACAACGTCCCCGTGCGGCCGAAGCCGGTCATGACCTCGTCGGCGATCAGTAGCACGCCGTGCTCGTCGCAGAGTCGCCTCGCCGCCTGCAAGAACGCCGGCGGGACGGACGCCATGCCCGCGGCGCCCTGCACGATCGGCTCGACGATCAACGCCGCGGCCTCGGCACCGCGTGCCGCCATGAGCGCCTCGAGCGCTCCGACGTCCGCAGGCATGCGCTCGACCTGGAACATCAAGTCGCCGTACTCGCGGAAGAACGGGTCGGGATCACCCACGGCCATCGCGCCGAAGGTGTCACCGTGGTACCCGCCCTCGAGGGCGAGGAAGAGCGTGCGGCCCTGCTCCCCGCGCCGCGCGGCTGCGGCGTAGCAGGCCTTGAGCGCCACCTCGACGGCTGTGCTGCCGTCATCGCTGTAGAAGGCTCGGGTGAGGCCCGCCGGGGCCACCGCGCACAGTCGCTCCGCGAGACGCACGGCCGGCTCGTGGGTGCAGCCCGCGAAGAGGACATGATCGAGCGTGGCCGCCTGCTTGGCGATCGCGGCCACCAACTGGGGGTGCCCATGGCCGTGCAGGCACGCCCACCAGGAGGAGACCGCATCGAGAATCTTCCGGCCGTCCGCAAGCTCCAGCCAGGCACCCGCCGCGCCGCGGATCGCAAGCAACCCCTCGGCCTGGCCATGTTGCGTGTACGGATGCCAGCAGACATCGGCGTCGCGTTCCCACCAGGGTCGGGTGTCGGCTACCGCCACAGCGAGCTCAGGTCGTGATCGTCGAGCCAGGCGTCGAGGGCGGCGCCCTCGAGCGAGGCGAAGAGCGGCACGGAGAACTGCGGCAGGGCGCCGAGTCGCTTGGCCAGGGTGCGCTCGTTGGCAGCATGCGGCTCTCCGACGAGGAAGAGCGCGCGGAGGCCAAGGCCGCGGCGGCGCAGCGCTTCCACCGTGAGCAGCGTGTGGTTGAGCGTGCCGAGCCCGGAGCGCGCGACGAGAACCAGCGGGGCGCCGAGGGCGCGCAGGACATCCGCCTGGTCCTCGCGGTCGTTGATCGGAACGAGCAGCCCGCCCGCCGTCTCGACGATCCACTGCGCATCGGGCGCCGACGTCAACTGACCGCGCAACGGCGCGAGGATGTCCGCCGCCTCCACGTGGGCGCCTTCGGCTTCCGCCGCCTGATCCACCGAGGCAGGGAGCTCGAGGGCCACCCCCGGTGCCGGCGCGGCCGCTGCGTCAAGCCCAGCCAGCGACTGCACGGACTCGGTATCGCCGTCGGCACCCGTCTGGACAGGCTTGAAGTAGCGCACATCGAGCCCGGCGCGGGCAGCGGCCCGCGCGAGCAGCGCTGCGATCACAGTCTTGCCGACGTCGGTGTCTGTGCCCACGACGACGAGGGGCGTGGCCGCTCGCTCCGGGGGCGCGGCCGCGACGCGGGCGCGCAGCGCGTCCGCAATCTCCGCCGCGAGGGCGGCGAGCGTGGCGCCATCGTGATCGGCGTGACAGACGATGCGCAGCCCACTCTCGCCCTCGGGCACGGTGGGGGGGCGCACGGCGCGGACGTCGTAGCCGGCGGCTTGGATCCGCGCCGCAGCTTGGCGCGCCGCTTCCGGTCTACCGAGCGGCACGGGGAGGATGGGGCTCTCGCCAGGTGCGTCGATGCCGTGGCGGGCGAGTTGATCGCGCAGGCGGCGCGCCGCCGCGTGGGCGCGGGCGCGGCGCTCGGGCTCCGCCTCGATGATGCCAATGGCTTCGGTCAACGCGGCGGCCTGCGCGGGCATCGGTGCGGTCGTGAAGACGAACGCGCGGCCGCGGTTGATCAAGAGCTCGATGGCATCCCGCGAGCCGACGACGAACGCCCCGGCGACGCCCATGGCCTTGCCGCCAGTGATCGTGCGCGCGAGGACGCGCGAGAGGCCTTCGGCGCGTCCGCTGCCGCGGTCGCCATACAGGCCCGCCGCGTGGGCCTCGTCCACGAGCAGCCACGCGTCGTGCGCCTCGGCGAGTTCGGCGTATGCGGCGAGAGGCGCGTGCGCCCCGTTCGTGGAGTAGACGGACTCCACGACGATCCAGCGCCGTGCGAAGCCGCCAGCGTGGGCGAGGCGTCGTCCCAGGTCCTCCGGGTTCCCGTGCGCGAACACTTCCACGGTTGCGCCGGAGAGGCGCGCCCCGTCGATCAACGACGCGTGATTGCGCGCGTCACTGAAGATGATGTCCTTGCTGCCGGCCAGCGTTGCGACCAGCGCTAGATTGGCGTGATAGCCGCTCGGCAGGAGCAGCGCTGCCTCGGTGCCCTGCCAGCGAGCCGCGGCCGACTCCGCCGCTGCGTGCGCGGGCGTGTGGCCGCCGAGAAGGCGCGCGGCGCGCCCGCCCGTCCCGTACCGTGCGAGCGCCGCGGCGGCCGCCGTCTTGAGTCGCGGATCGCTTGCGAGGCCAAGATAGTCGTTCGTGCAGAAGTCGAGGCCTTCGGCCAGGTCGAGCGTGCGCCTGAGGCCTGCGCGATCCCAGTCGCGCAAGGCACTGCTCAGCCCCTCATCCACTGGCGCGGTCGCCGTCGCGGATGGTGGTGAGGCCGAGCTTCTCAAACAGCAGTGCGTCCGTGTCCGGCCCCGGGTTCGGGGTCGTGAGCAACGTGTCGCCGAGGAATACCGAGTTGGCCCCGGCAAGGAAGCAGAGCGCCTGGGCTTCCTCACTGAGCTCGGTGCGCCCGGCGCTCAGCCGCACGTAGGCGCGCGGCATGGCGATGCGCGCGGTCGCGACGCCGCGCACGAGGTCGTCCCAGGCGAGCGGCGGGGTGTCTTCGAGCGGCGTGCCTTCGACCGCCACCAGCGCATTGATCGGCACACTCTCCGGCTGCGGGTCGAGCGACGCGAGC
>JAJDEM010000002.1 GCA_029259795.1 Planctomycetota bacterium | reverse complement strand
CTCAGGAGGAAGAAGATGATCAACTGGAACACGATGTCGATCATCGGGGTCATGTTGAGCTCGGTTTCATCCGGCTCGGCGTAGGGGAGGTCCATCCAGGTCCTGATTCCGGGTCGGTCGAGGTTGTCGTGCCATCCCAGGACGGGGATGGGGAACGGGACCGGACGGAATCCGTCGGCGCTCGATGGACGGTAGAGCGTGCGACGGGGTGCGGCCTGCCGGGGCAGGCCGCGCGAACATGCGTCGAGCGGCGACCCCACCGGAGTGGGGCCGCCGCAGGACGCGTAGCGTGGCTACTTGCTGCCGGCTCGGGCCGCGCGCTCGCGGTTGGTGAGCGGTGTGGCAGCACCTTCGAAGACGACGTCGAGCATGCCGAGGTTCAAGAAGACGTCGAGCACCTGGATGATGTCGCCGTGCGGGACGGCGCCACCCTTCGGCGGCGGAGCGACGATCTCGCCCTTGACCTCGTCGGCCTTGCCGCCGTGTGCCTTCATCTTCTCGGCCACGATCATGCGGATCGCGCCGATCTTGCCGTCGTACTCACGGACGCGCTCGGGGGTCTCCTTGAGACGACCCTTCCAGCCACGGGGGAGGCTGAACGTGCGCTGATCGTTGTCGATCTTGACCAGCGTGTACGCCTTCTCCTTGTCGTCCATGTCGCGACGGAAGACCTTGATCTTCACCTTGAGGAAGTCCTCGGGGAACGTCGGCGTCGCCGCCAGTCCACGATCCTTCGGCAGCATCGACTCGATGCGCTGGTCGATCGTCTTGAACTTCAAGCTCAGGAGGAAGAAGATGATCAACTGGAACACGATGTCGATCATCGGGGTCATGTTGAGTTCGGTGTCGTCAGCTTCGGGAAGTTCGATACCCATGATCCTTCTCCTTTCCTAGTTGCCGTCTTCAGGCTTCGGAACCTTGATGGCGAACTGCAGCTTGTAGATCTTGATGTCGGGGTGGGCGCAGGCCTGCATGACCCACTGGACGTACTTCCACTTGGTACCCCAGTCCGCGTGAATCATCACGGGGACCTTCGAGGCGCCATCGGGCTCGCGGAGCAGCGCACTGCCACCGCCCGAATCGTGGATCTGCCGGAGTGCGGTGCGCAGGGCGACAATGTTGTCGTCCTGGATGCCCGCGTCCGGCGAGGTGAGCTCGAACGTGTTGCCCTTGAAGATGATGCGGCCATCGCGCGTCAGGTTGATGACGAAGCGCTTCACCTCTCCCGGAACCGGCTTGTCGTCAACCCCCATGCGGGCGTAGGGCAGGTCGACCGGGAAGAACTCCTTCGACGACAAGTCAATCGTCAGCATGAAGAACACCACCAGTAGGAAGGTGATGTCGATCATCGGAGTCATGTTCATCTTGGCATCGTCAGTAGCGGGGACGATATCTGTGGTGGCCATAAGCCTGTCCTCCTAAGTGTCGTGGGTCGGACGTCTAGGGGGAATGGGGTTAGCGGCTGCGGAAGCGGTCGGTCATCTCTTCGAGGACCTCGGCGAAGTGGATCGAGATCCGCGTGGCCTTGTTCCGGAAGAACTGGTACGCCGTGACGGCGGGGATGGCGACGAGCAGACCAAGGAAGGTCGTGACGAGCGCGGCCGAGATACCACCGGCGAGCGCGGCGGGCGTGACCTTGTCACCCAGTGAGACGATCACGTTGAAGGCCGTGATCATACCGGTGACCGTCCCGAACAAACCCATGAGCGGTGCCACGTTGGAGAGGAAGAGCATCCAGCTCACCTTCTGCTGCAGCTTCATGGCTTCGACGCCGGCGGCGGACTCGAGGGCCTCCTTGACCTTCTCGTAGCCCTCGTTCAAGCGGGGGAGGCCCGCTGCGAGCGAGCGCGTGACGAAGTTCGGTTCGCTCTCGCAGAGCTCGAGTGCCTCCTGGTACTCGTCTTCCTCAAGGAGGGCTTCGACCTCGTCGATGAGCTCCGGCGCGCAGATCTTGTCGGCGCGCACGTTGACGGAGAACTCGATGATCAGTGCCAGCGTGGCGACGGACATCAGGATGATGACCCAACCGATCAGGCCACCCTGGGTGAGGACGGCGCTCACAAAGCTCTCCTGCTCTTCGCCTTCGGCGAGAGCGGAGGGCGCGAGAGCGACAAAGGCCCCGAGCAGAATGGCGAAGAGAACGAAACGGTTGAACTTGGACATGGCTTGTCAGTCTCCGGAACCTGGCCGATTGGGCCGGACGGGGCGATTGTCTTGGAGAGCGCGAAAGCGTACCTCCGCGCTCGATTTGTTGCTACTTCCTGCGGGGTTCTGAGGGCCGGCGGTCCGGCCCTCCATACGGGGGTCTCCTGGGTGCCCCAACCAATGGGGCCTCAGGCTTTTGTCGAAGGCACAAGTCGGACCGAGCCTACTTGTTGGCCCACTTGCTGTTGGGGTGCTGGCTGCGGAGCATCTTCACGGCCTCGTCGGCCATGATGTCGTACATCTCCTTGACCTCCTTCTTGCCGCTGTTCGCTGCGGAGGCTTTCTTGGCCGCCTCAGCGAGGTAGTAGAGCCCCCGCGCGTGCTGATCGGGTACCTGGAAGTACTTCACCGTCACAGCCTTGAACGCCAGCATGGCCTCTTCGAACCGGGGCTTGGGCTCGTAGAGGAACGCGAGGCCCTGGCCGTTCAGACCAACAGCCTGGACGCTGGGATCCCGGGCGCCGCTGACCAAGGCGTCGATGGCTGCCGTCGGCCAACCCTTGCCGCTGGCGTACTTCCGGACCGCCTCCGGCGTGCCCTTCTGGATCCAGCTGCGGAGCGCGGCGAACTTCGCCGGGGACTTCGCGTCCTCTGCGTCGCGCAGCTTGATGGCCGACACGCGCATGTGCGCCTGACTCCACCACTTCCCGCACTGCTTCCGGAGCCAGTTGCGGGGCTCCTGCGACAGGAGGATCTCCATCGTCGGGATCGCAGAGCGGTAACCGTCCACGGCGCCGGTCAGGTTGCCCTGGGCTTCCGCGATGACACCGGCACCGATGACGCCTTCGTAGGTCCAGCGGGGTGCGAGCTTGACGCGCGTGGCCTGGTTCTGCAGCTCGGTGAACGTGGCAGCCGCGTCCTCGTAGCGCGCGAGGCCGACGAGGGCCTGGGCCTTCACCAAGAGGGCGTCGGGATAGAAGCGGCTGTTGCCGCCGCTGAAGCGACCGAGGAACCCACCCGTCGTCTGCTTGCCGTCGCCACCGGGCACCTTGACATCGTCGATGGCCAGGAGGGCTTCTTCAAACGCACCGCGGTCCTTGCTTGCCTGGGCCTCGAGCACCTTGGCCTGGGCGTAGTAGAGGTGCGCGTACTCGCTGATCCAGGTCGGACGCTTCGAGCGGCCCTTGGGGTCGCCTTCGTCGAAGCTGCGGTAGCCCGTGCGCTCCCCGGTGTCGAAGTCGATCTTCCAGCCACCGCCGGCGATCTCCTTCATGGCCTTGGCCGCCTCGGCGTAGTTTCCGCGGACCAGCTCGCCCAGGGCCGAGCGCAGGTTCTCGGCCGTCGTGGACTTGTCCGAGCGCACGATGCGCACGACGCTGATCGTCGGGATGGACTTGTCCGCCGTGCGCTGCCGCTCCCGGTACTTGACGTCGGTCCAGGTCTCCGAGGTCACGCCCCAGCAGCGCACGCTCGACTCGGCGCCGGTCGCGAGGTCGCGAACGATGATCTCGTCGGCTTGGGCACGCGGTGCGCAGAGGAGGGCTGCGCCGACAACGGCGGCGGCCAGTAGGAGTCGCATCCGGGGGATCATCAGGTGGGTCATCGGGAATTCCTTCTCAGACGTCTGTCAGCGGGCCGGGTCGGTTAGGGGCCGGGTTTGTCGGCTGCGGGGTGGCGCGGAACTACTTGCCGCTCTTCTTCTCGGGGACGTCGTCGTCCTTCTTCTCGGGCACCACCGGCACATCCGGCATCTTGTCGAGGAACAGGTCCATGCTCTTCAGTCCGGCGCGACCGCGAAGGATCTTGATGCGGGACTGGAGATCCTTGAACTCCTGACGGGTCTCGGGACGCACCTCGTCGCCGAGGGAGGGGTTCGTCGTCGTGACGCCGCGCAGCACGGTCGAGGCACGCTCGATCCACGCGGCGGCGGTGGGGGAGAGCTTGCCGCCCGACGGCGTCTTGCGCGTCTCGATCTCGGCACCCGTGACGATCGAGTCCAGCCGCAGTACCTGCGCCTCCCACCAGTCCTCGCCGTCTTCGTCGGCGGCGTAGGTACCCGCGAGCAGGCTGCTCGCCAGGTTGTAGGCCTTCGTCATGTTCGCGGGCTCGCCCGACTCGATGTAGATCCAGGCGAGGGCCAGACGGAAGTCGTCCTGCGAGCGAGCGAGGCGCTTGTGCAGGCGCATGTCGAAGCCAGCGCCCTCGAAGCCCTTCACCGTGCGCGCCAGCGCTGCGGGGGTCATGCCGTTGACGCGGTTGCGGAACGAGCCGACCGCGTTCTGGTACTTGCGGCGCTCGATGTCCGTCTCCTGCGTGGGCAGGGGCGTACCGCCGGTCTTGCCCATCTGGGCGACGACCTTCTTGAACTCGTCCACCGTCTTGATGCGCGTGAACGGGAAGTAGAAGGTCTCGTTGATGTCGGTGTCCTTGTACTGGATCACGATGATCTTGCCCTCGAGATGGGCGACGACGATGTCGTTGTTCTCGGGGATCAGCGCCAGCGACCCCTGCAGGCGATCCAGCGCGTGCGCGACAAGCTTCGTGCGCTCCTCCGAGCCCTGCTTCGAGGCCCGGGCAAGGCGGGCGTAGATCGTGCCGAGGCGGCCCAGAGCTTCCTGCTTCTTGTCTTCGGCGCCTTCGCTGAAGCCGAGATAGTCCTCGTAGAGGCTGCGGGCCCGCTCCCAGTTCGCGGCAATGCGGGGGCGCAGCAGGCCCGCCTTGAAGTACAGGTCGGCGAAGATGGCCACGTTGCCCGGGTCGCGGTCGAGGCCGCCTGCACGCAGCGCGGCATCCCACTCCCAGAAGTAGCCAGCCGCGCGGACGAGGGGCTCGTAGAGGAGCTGGGCCTTCTCCTTGATGAGCTTGACGAGCTCGGCGACGCGAACGGTGAGCTTCTCCTGCTCGGCCGTGAGCTTGTTGCCCTGCTCGGTGAGCTCGGCGACCTTCTTCTTGGTCTCCGGGAGCCGCTTGACGGCTTCGTCATAGGCCTTCTGGAGCTTCTCGATCGGATCGCCGGCCTTCACCTTCTCGTTGTAGAGATCGATGACCTCCTGGTCCTTCGTGATCAGGCTCTCAAGGTCGACCCGGTACTCGAGTACGCCGTGAGCGCGCTTGGCCACCGAGCGCAGGCGCGTGCGAGCACCCATCACGTCTTCGGTGCCGTTGAGCTCGATGCGGTACTTCTTGCGCTCGTCATCGATGGTGCGCGCCTGGTCGTTCCAGTGGCGTGCCAGTGCGAAGGTGATCTTCGGCAGGCGGAAGTACTTCGGGTCCTCGGCGAGGACCCGCTTGAACGACTCATCCGCGCTGGGGATGTCGCCCTTGCCGATGTGGGCGAAGACGATGTGACCCAGCGTGCCGACGTAGTAGCGCTTGCCGGAGACCGGCCGGAGCATCTCGTACTCCACGTGCCAGCCGTCGAGGAGCTTCAGGATCTTGTCCCAGAGAGCGCCAGCCTTGGCCTCGTCGGACTCGTCGCTGGCCAACTGGTAGAGCGCCTCGGCTTCCCAGTAGGCCGCCTTGCCGCGCTCGGGCCTGCGGCGCTGGGCGACGGTCTCGAACTTCTCGGCCTGTGCCTTGGCGGCGGCCGAGTCCCAGAACGCGTTGGCTTCGGCCGCGGCCTTGAGCATGCCCCGCCAGTCGTCGCGCAAGAACTGCGTGTAGATCAGGAAGGTCCAGGCCTGGTCCTGCCTGGGTGAGTTCTTGTCCTTTGTGACGCGACGGAAGAGCGCATCGGCCTCCTTGACCGTGGTGCGCCAGCGCGAGTTCTTCTTCTGCTTCTGGTCGTTGGCCAAGCGGTACTTGTCCATGGCGCCGTTCCACTCGCCGATCTGTGCGCCAGGATGCCCCGGGTACTCCCGGCTGAACGCATTGCGGATCGCGGCGTGGCGACGATCGAACAGGCCGGAGCCCGTGAGCGTGTGGAGCTGCTTCCACATGTTCTGGGCCTTGAGGCGGGTGGTGCCCAGCCGGTGCAGGTTCGGGTTGTCCTTGCCGCCGGTCGCCTTGTCGACGAGGCCATCCACCCAGATGCCGTGAATCGGCTCGAGGGCCAGTGCCGCGGCGACCAGATCGCCCTGCTCCTTGTAGGCCCTGGAGATGCGCTCCCAGCTGCGAATGAGGTAGTCCTCGGCGTTCT
This sequence comes from Planctomycetota bacterium, assembly GCA_029259795.1. Lineage (GTDB taxonomy): Bacteria > Planctomycetota > PLA2 > PLA2 > JAEUHO01 > JAHEIK01. The sequence goes on along the minus strand of JAJDEM010000002.1, from coordinate 1,747 downwards.
TCGGGTTGCGCTCGACGCTCGCAATCACCTGCTGGTACGCGGCGATGGCCTGACTCCACTTCTGTTCGGAGTAGATGGCCTCGGCGACGCGCATCAGCACGGTCGGATCGGCGCTGGCGCCGCCACCACCGCCACCGCCCGTGACGATCTCCTGGAGGATCCGGTTGGCCTGGCGCTCGAGCCAGCCCTTGCCGAGCTTCTTCGCGAACTCGCCGGCCTTGCGGGCGATCTCGACAGCCTCCGCCTGGCGGTCGCGGTTCAGCTCGAGGCGCGCGAGCTCCAACAGCGCGCGGATGCCGTTGTCCTGGCGCCAGATCGTCTTGTGCTGGACGAGCATGTCCTTGAGCCGGCTCACGCCGATGCGGTGGAAGTTCAGCGTGCCCACGCGGCCGGCTTCGTTGCAGACCTGACCGAGGTGGAAGTAGCCATTGGCGACCACGCGTTGCGAGTCGAGGTCCTCGACAGGCGTGTCGATGCACGTGCCAAACCACTCCACGGCCTTGCCGTAGAAGCTGGCCTTCTCGTCGGTGCCCGTGGCCTGGCGGGCTTGCTCCCAGCGGGTGAGCCCCATGATGTCCTGGGCGTAGATGGCCAAGAGTTGGCCGTCGTTGAGTGTGATGAAGTCGTCGAGCTGCAGCGCAGCGTGCACGAGCGCCTTCTCGGCCTGGTCCGTCCCGGGCTCGTAGACCAGCGCGAGGTAGTACTGGCAGAGGACCCAGTAGTACTGTGCGATCTGCGAGATCTGGGAGGGCTGGTTGGAGTTGAAGCCCTTGCGGATCTTCTCGAAGTAGCCGATCGCGCCGCGCACGAACGACTCGGCGTCGGTCTGCACCTCGGTCATCGAGGCACCGCGCTCCTCGCGCTTCTCGGGGGTCTCGAGAAGGTCGCGTGCCCACTGCACGAACGCAAGGCGGGTCGTCCCGACACCAAGCCGGGCCTCGTCGGCCTTCTCGTGGTCGGGGTTCTTCTTGACGAAGGCTTCCATCGTCTCGACGGCACTTCGGAAGAGCTCGCGCACCTCCGTGTACTTCTTCTCCGGGTTGCCCGAGGCACCGATGGCGGCCGACTTGGTCATCTCTGCGATGCCGTACCGGCAGAGGTCCTTCATCGCCTCGGAGCGGTTCTCGTCGGCGATGACCTTGTCGAAGACGCGACGTGCGTACGTGAAGTAGGCCTTGTCGCCCGTCTTCGTTCCGAGCGCAGCCAGCGCGCGGCCGTACTCGAAGTCGTCCTGGCCAGCGTCGGCTTCCCCGGCCAAGAAGCCGGGTCCCCCGAGGAGGGTCATCAAGAAGACGAAGGAGAGAAGCGCAGCGAAGAACCGAGCGCGAGATGATGTCATGGTTCTGATCCGATGGTGGGCGGGTCGGGGAAGCGTTGGTCACGAGCGAAACGAGCGTGCGGGCAGGGCGGACGACGGGGTCTGTGCGGGTGCTGAGGAGCGCGTCGCACTGCCAGACCGGGCTTTCCCGAAGCGGGATTCTACGGATGCCTCCGGAGGGGGTCAATCCACCGGGCTAGCCCCGCGGGGAACAAGGCATCCGTGTTGGGCCTGGAACGTGGCGAAAGGCTCCGGGTTCGAGCGACCGCAGCCCGAGAGGGAGGCAGCGCGAGGCCAGGGACGCTGCCCCCGAGGCACTTGTGTGCGTGGCAGCTGCGTCCCCCTGGCGTACGTGCGCTCTCCCTCGAGGGTGCCGCCGTCTGGGGTCGAGGGGGCCAGGCGGGGTCCAGTGGGGGGGGGGGGGGGGGG
>JAJDEM010000001.1 GCA_029259795.1 Planctomycetota bacterium | reverse complement strand
GGCCCCGCTCGCCGGCCGTCATGCGCGAACCACATGGGCTCGATGCACGACCCGCGTTCGCACGCAGGCTCCGGCTCGTAACCGCCCGCGGCAGGCACCGTCCAAACCTCAAGCCGCCACCAACGCGACCCCTCCGACCCGCGCGTCAGCGCGGAACTCCGGCCAGCACCCACCCGCCCGCGGCAGGCACCGCCCAAACCTCGGGCCTCAACCAACGCGAACCCTCCGACCCGCCCGTCAGGGCGGAACACCGGCCAGCACCACCCCCCCGCGGCAGCGCCTTCACAACCCACAACGTTCGCCCAACGCGACCCCTCCGACCCGGGCGTGAGCCCGGAACACCGACCAGCACCCACCCGCCCGCGGTGGGCCCCTCCCAAACCTCAAGCTCCCACCAACGCGACCCCCGCGACCCACCAACCCACCCGCCCAGCGCGGAACGCCGTCCTACGATCCTCGCCACCGCATCGCTCCCAAGGATGCTCGCAAACTGTAAAGCGCCGACCTCGCGCAGCCGACCCCCGCCCCCCGCAACAAACAGGGCTCTCCTCGCCTCTTGGACGATACGGCCGCCTCCGGGAGGGCCCCTCCGGTACGGGGTGCATTGTCGCGACGGCCCGGGTTCGCAAGAATCGACGCCGGTCGTTCAGTCAGGGGACCGGAGCGGTCGAAAGAGGAGTCGGTCATCTCCCCCGCGTGGGGAGCGTGGCCGGGCGGAGACAGCATGGGTCGCATTTTGATCGTCGAAGACGAGGAGTCGCTCCGCGACGTCCTCTCCCGGTATCTCGAGGTACAGGGCCATGTCTGCGAGTTCGCCGAAGACGGGGTCATCGGCGTCGAGAAGGTCACGGCCGAAGCCGAGGGCCAGGGCTACGACCTGATCATCAGCGACATCGAGATGCCGCGCATGGACGGCCTCACGTTCCTGCGCCGCGTGCAGCCGCACGTCGAATCCGTCACGCCGTTCATGATCCTCACGGCCTACGACGAGTGGAAGTACGCCATGGAGGCCATCCGCCTCGGCGCCTGCAACTTCCTGCAGAAGAACCCCTTCGACCTCGCCGACATCGCCAACGCCGTCGACAAGGCGCTGCAGGTGCGCGAGATCTACAAGCTCCGCCACAATTACCGCGAACAGCTCGAAACGGAGCTGCGCGAGAAGACCCGTGAGCTACGGCGCACCCACGAGGGCACCGTCATCGGCTTCGCGGCCATGATCGAGGGCAAGGACACGTCGACCCTGCGGCACCTTTTCCGCGTGCGGGAGTTCTGTCGGATGCTGGCCAAGGAACTGAACCTGCCCGACAAGCGCATGCGCGAACTCGAGCTGGGGGCGCTCCTGCACGACATCGGCAAGTACGCCGTGCCCGACGCCATCCTCATGAAGCCCGGTAAGCTCAATGACGTTGAGTGGGTCGAGATGCGTCGCCACCCCGCGTACGGCAAGGACTTCGTCGAGCGGATCCCGTTCCTCGCTGGCGCTACGGATGTCATCTACTGCCACCACGAGCGTGTGGACGGCGCTGGCTACCCGAACCAGCTTGCCGGCGATGACATCCCGCTGACGGCTCGCATCTTCTCCGTCGTGGATGCCTACGACGCGATCGTCTCCGAGCGCTGCTACAAGCCGGCCCAGCCGGCGAGCGTAGCCATCGCTGAACTCAAGCGCTGCGCGGGGACGCAGTTCGACGCTGACGTCGTGGACGCGTTCCTGCAGGTGATCCCCAAGATCCAGGCCCGCTCCGAGGAGATCGAAGCGATGATCCTCTCCGAGATCGAGACCATGGGACTCGGCCGGTTGGGCGAGAAGGCCGCCCCGGCCCAGGCCCTCCCCAAGAGCGCCTGACCGCCCGTTTGGCGGTTTGAAGGCTGCTCAGCAGATTCTGGCGCGGAATCGGCCCGTGATCGGTCGATGGGATCGACATGGTTGATTGTCATGCTGCGGCCGGAACTCTCGACGCGCTTGTCTCTGGCAAGCGAGCCTCTCCGCGTCATGCCGTGCGCCTCGACGCGCAGGTACGCGCCGCTCGCGGGGAGTTCCCCGCCCGCGTGCTCGACCTCAGCCTCGATGGCGCCCTTCTGAGCATCCCGCTGGGAGCCCTCGGTGGCGAGCCTGGCCAGCCGCTCGGTCCGGCAGAGCAGTTTGCGCTCCTCGAAGGCCACTTCCGCGACAGCTTCGATCTCCATGTGCCCTCGTGCGGCGTCGTGATGGAAGCCCAGGTCATTCGCCTGCTCGTGACGGGCGAGGACAGCGGAGCCCTCGGCCTTGGTTGCCGCTTCGTGGTACCGCTCAGTGACGCTCAGCAGGCGAAGCTCGGAATCCTGCAGAGCCAAGACAGTGAGCTGCTCGGCTGGGGCGAAGCATCGCTCCTGCACGACATCCGCTTGGCGGCGCGCCCCGAGTGCCCGGTAGCGGCTCTGCTCGTCGATCAGGACGAGGCCCTCACGGGCCCGCTGTTCCTCGGCCCGGTCGCAGCGCTTGGCAAGCGCGCCATGATCGTGCGTCTCTGGGACGTCAGCAGCGAGACCGCACTCGCGGCGCTCTCTGCGCCTGGTGTGCGGGTTCGCGTGCAGCGCGGTGCGAAGACACTGCATGCCTCGCCGTGTGCGCCGGTGTCGACGCGTTACATCGACAGTCCGCGCCCCGGTGTCGAGGTCCTGCTCGCCTGCGGCGACGCGGTTCCGCGCGCCGTGCGGAAGCTGTTCCGACGGGCATAGCGCCGTCGGGCAGCCGTCGGTCAGCGCCCGCGGGCGCTACTTCTTCTTGCCGCCCCTGTCCTCGTTCTCGCCCTCGCCCGGCGCGTCGTTCTTTCCCGGGGGCTCGTCCTTGCCCGGCGGGTCGTCCTTGCCCGGCGCGTCACTCTTGTTCTGGTCGCCGAGCAGGGGGGAGAAGCGGTAGTAGGTCTCCAGCGTCATGATCGCCAGCGGCGTGGAAAGGAGGCGCCCGCCTCCGAAACGTACGGCGTCCGCCGGCCATGCACCCTGCAGGTTCGGCGGCGTCAGGAGCTGATGCTTCGGGAGGACCTTCTTGATTTTCTCGTTCCACACTGCCCAGTGCCGACCCCCCATCTGGTGCATCGCCAGCGTCCCGTAGTACCAGTAGTAGAAGTACCAGCGGGCGCTCTGCCCCTCGAGCCCCTTCATCCACCGGGGTAGGTAGTCTCGGAGGAAGTTCGACGCGCCGATCATGTACGGATGGCTGCGCTTCCATCCCATGAAGAAGCGACACACCATGCCCACCGCCGTCATCGAGACGGCGCGCAGGGCTGACTTCTCGTGGCCTGACAGGGTGAAGTAGCCAGTGAACGACTTGTGGAGGCGCTTGTGCCCCACCTCGTGGTCGTAGTCGGTCGCGAGGTCTTCTGGCACCTCCTCCTCACCGGTGAGGTCGAAGGTGCAGCGCGTGAGCCAACTGTCGATGCCGTCCCAACTCTTTTGCGCGACATCGAGGCCGGCGAGCGCTGCCATCTTCGTCGCCATCAGGACCCACGAGGTGCATGACGTATCGCTCTGGTACGCGCGCCCTGAGTAGCGCCAACCCGCCCCCGGCGTCTGTACGCGGACGAGGTAGTCGATGCCCCACTGAGCAGGTCCAGCAAACAACTCGTCGCCCGAGAGTGCGTAGGACTCCGTGACACCCCAGATGCCCATGCCGATCATGTACGCGAAGATCCAGCTGTCGTCTCCGCCTCCGGTGACAGGGAAGCCGCCGTCGTAGAACTGGGTGGCTGCGAGAAACTCGGTTCCACGCCGGATGGTCTCGCGGTACTTGCCGCTCGCGCTGTTGTAGCCCGCACCCAGCAGGGAGAGCAGGGACAAGCCCGTGTAGGCAGGTTCGCAGGCGATGATCCCGTTGTGCTTGTTCCCGTCCCAATAACCCAGCGGTTCTTGCTGAAGGTCAAGCCAACGGAGGCCGTTCTCCACGGCCCGCTCCGTGCTGGCCGTCACGCCGTACATCTTGTTCTGGATGGCCGCGGCGCGGTTCTTGCTGCGATCAAATGTTCCTATCCCTGGGTGGAGGGGATTGCTTGCGCTGGCCATCCAGAAGGCCCACCGCTTCGGCTTGCGACCGAATCGGTGCCCCGTGAGGCGCTCAAGGGAGAACTCTGCCTCCCGCAGAATGTCCTCCGGCCAGCCTTCCATTTCGAACATGCCGATCAGGAAGCTGTATGCGTCGATGTGCCGCACGTAGCCGAGGGCTTGGACAGAGTGCAGCTCGACATCCTTGGATGTCTTCCGACCGCGGGGGCGGAGTTCCTTCGTGAGTTCCTTGACGCACACCGCTGCATCCAGGCCCTCAAGAGCCCGCGCCGCGAACATGCGGTGTGCCGCCCTGGTGTCGTGACGGGCGATCTTGATCAGTTCGTCGCGCGCCTCCGTGCACTCAAAGAGGCCGCACAACTCTGCCGCCGTCAGCGAGGCATCGTCGTCACTGGAGCCGACGACGGCAGGCATGGCAGCACGCACCTTGGGCTGCGCGATCTTGCCGAATCGAAGAAGCCCTTGGCGCGCCGCATCCCGTACTTCCCAGGACGAATCAGAGATTACGATCTGGATCAGCCGATCAATGACCCCCGGCGGAACGTCCAATTGCGGGTCAGGCAGTCCCTTCTCGTGAACGACCACCGGCTCTTCCCCGCCGCGCGGCGTGATCGAGCCGTTCTCGGCGCGGCGGCGCTGCTCGGCCTTCTTCTTGCGCCACGCACGCCACGGCATGCGGCCCAGAGCAAGGACAGCCGCATCCCTGAGGTCGTCGTCCGAGTGCTTCGAGAGTGTGAGCAGGTCGGGGATATCTCGAAGGGTCGAGAGCTCCGTGATGGCCTTGAGGTTTGCTTCCTTGGTCGTGAGCTTCGGGCTCTTCGTGGCCACGTGCTTGAACGAACCGATCCCCTGCGACCAGCCCATTTGCTTGAGCGCCCACACGGCGTAGAGGCCCGCGTATTTGTCCTTCTCGATTCGGACGATCCGCGCAATGCCGTCCTGAAGCTCGCGCAGCCCCAAGCGACCGGCCGCCGAACATGCCGCAGCCTTGATCAAGCCGCTGCGTCCCTTCAGGGCCTTGCGGATTGACTCCTTCACTTCAGGGAACGAGGTCGGCGTGTCCAGCCGGATGGACCCGCACATGTGGAGTGCCTCTTCTTGGACATCCGGACTTCGGCGGCCAGAGGCCAGTTTGGCCAGTGGTCCATCCACCCACGGGTGGCCCCATGTGCCGAAGATGCGAGCCAGATTCTTCTTGGTCTCGCCGTCCTTGTTCGTCAGGAGTTTGCGGGTGAGCTTCTGGAAGTCCCGGCTGCGGATCACCGACTTGCTGAGTTCGGCCTGGTCCATCTGGGCGAGGGACTCGCCGACGGCGACTGCGATGTGAGGGCTACGCGCGTTCGCCCCACGCTTGATGAGCGGAAGGACCGCGTCCATGTGGCGGCGCTTCCCGATCTCGACAATGGTCTTGTAGATCTCGTCCGCGTCGTTCCTGTTCAGCTTGCGCTCCCAGTCGACTTGCTCGGCCTGCACGCCGCCCGCTAGGCAGAAGCAGAGCGTGGCGACGAGGGTGATCTGGGTACGCAACGTGACATCTCCTAGTGGACTGCGGCATTCTACGGGCGAACAAGATCGCCGTTGAGGGCTTCTGGGCGCCGTCAGAGGCCCCCAGGAGCATTCAAACGCGCCGAGATGCCCTTCAAGGGCCCCAGGACCAGGGGCTCTGGGCCCGAATGCCCGTTCTCCGTGGCGAAAGCGCTCATCTGACGTTTCCATAGGGGTCCGGGGCGTTCCGCCGCCCCCTAGCTGGAGAGCCTCCTGATGCGATCGATCCCTCTTCGTCTGCCCGCCGCCCTCGCGCTGGTCGGGGTCCTCAGTGCCGCCGCTGCGCTGGCCGCGCCGTCAGCGACGGCCGACACGCTCGAACTCAAGGACGGTCGCACGGTCGAGGGCCTGCTGATCCCCGACACCCATCCCAAGCTCGGCGAGGGCGTCTACGTTGTGAGCCGCTTTGGTCCCACCTTCGTGAAGAAGGCCGACATCAAGGCGCGCCACAAGTCCACGCCCGTCGATGTGCAGATCCGCGGCTACCTCAAGCAGCTCAAGCCCAAGGACGTCAAGAACCGCCAGAGGCTGGCGGAGTGGATGCTGCGCCTGGGTCGCGAAGAGGAGGCCCGCGCGCTCGCCACCGAGATCCTCGCGTGGCAGCCCGAGAACCCCGCGGCCCACAAGCTGCTCGGCCATGAGCGCTACCGTGGCCGCTGGGTCACGCACGCCAAGGCCCAGGAGGCCCGCGGTCTCGAGCTTCACGGCGGCAAGTGGTACACGGCCAAGGAGTGGGAGAATCTCGCCACGGCCGAGAAGCGCAAGGCCGCCGACGCCGAGAAGGCCGTCGCAGCCAAGGCCCGCCAGGCCGAGCTCAATCAGGCCGTACGGCTTGCCCTGAGCCCGGATCCGGCCGTGCGAGCCCGCGGGAACGCGCGCCTCCAAGCGCTGGCGAAGGAGTACGACTCCGCCAAGATCCGCAAGCTGATCGCGGGTATCGACCAGTACCTGAAGACCATCGAGGAGCTGCGCCGCAAGGCCGCCTCGGTCGGCGGCCCGGTGGGGGTGACCTCGGGCGGCATGGTGATGGGCGAGATCCGCGCCACGCTGAGCAAGCTCAAGCGCCCGATCACGATCTTCCAGACCAACCTCGCGTCGGGTCCCGTGGGCGCCAACGCCCCCGTGAGCATCCAGCTCCCCGAGCTCGAGGTCATCCGGGTCAACACGACCATGGCGATGCCGGCCCTCGTGAAGTAGCGCCGCGTGAAGTAGGGCCCCGGGGACGCGTCGGGAAGCCCTGAGGACAGTGTGGCACCTCCAGGGCGCCCGAATCTGACAAGTTGGCACGCCTTCAACGCGTCCGCGCCAAGGCGCGGGCGCGTTGCTTCGTTCCAAGCCATGCTCTGTCAAGCACTTGTGCCCGTTTGGAGCGCCCTTGGCACCCGGCTTGCCCTACCGGGGCCATGACACCGAACCCTGCCGTACTGGTTGCTGGTCTGCGGACCGACGCCGAGTCGGGGGGCGCCCTCGAGGGTTGGGTCCGGCGTCTAGGGTTCGAGACCCGGTTTACGACCAACGCCCATGAGGCCCGCTCCTGGCTCGGCCAGGAGGACTACGCCGCATCCTTCGTGGATTGCGACCTGGGGCTGGGCGAGGGCGAGGCCGTCTGGCGAACACTGCGACCCGCAGTGGCCCGCCGCACGGTGTTGCTGGCACGGGACCGACGTCGCGACCTCTGGTTCGAGGCCCTACGCACGGGCGTGGCCACGGTCCTCCCGCTGCCGCTCCATGAGTCCATGGTGCTGGCGGCGATCGAGGCCGTGACCGGTCGCCCCGGCGCAGGACCTCGCACCCATACCTACTGACCTCGTTTCCCCGCAGCCAGTTCCGCCGCAGGCCATGCGGCGCGCACGAAGAGAGCCAACGCCATGCCCATCAAGCCCCTGAACGACCGCGTCCTCATCGAGCGCATCAAGGCGAGCGAGAAGTCCGCCGGCGGTATCCTGCTGCCCGACTCCGCCAAGGAGAAGCCCACCGAAGGCAAGATCGTCGCTACGGGCGACGGCCGCCGCACCGACGAGGGCAAGCGCCTGCCGCTGAGCGTCTCCATCGGTGACCGCGTGCTCTTCAGCTCCTACGCCGGCACCTCCGTCAAGGAAGACGGCTCCGAGTACCTGATCCTCGAGGAGAGCGAGATTCTCGCGATCGTCGATTCCAAGCCCTTCTCGAAGGCCAAGAAGCCTTCGAAGAAGAAGAAGTCCAAGTAACGCCGGTCACCGAAGGAGGTCTCCACGATGGCTGCGAAGCAGATTGTCTACAACCAGGACGCCCGAGAACGCATTCGGGCAGGCGTGCGTCAGCTCGCGCGCGCCGTCAAGGTCACCCGCGGCCCGCGCGGCCGCAACGTCGTGATCCAGACGTCGTTCGGTAGCCCGACCGTCACCAAGGACGGCGTCACCGTCGCCAAGGAAGTCGAGCTCAAGGACCCCTACGAGAACATGGGCGCCCAGATGGTGCGTGAGGTCGCTTCGAAGACCTCCGACGTCGCCGGCGACGGCACCACCACGGCCACCGTGCTCGCGGAGGCCATCTACGAAGAGGGCCTCAAGAACGTCGCGGCGGGTGCCAGCCCGATCGGCATCAAGGATGGCATCGCCATGGCGGTCGAGGCCGTGGTCGGCAAGCTCGACTCCATGAAGAAGCCCATCAAGGGCTCCAAGGAGATCGCGCAGATCGGCTCCATCGCCGCCAACAACGATCCCGAGATCGGCGGCCAGATCGCCGAGGCGATGGACCGTGTCGGCAAGGATGGCGTGATCACGGTCGAAGAGGGCAAGGGCCTGGACACGACCGTCGACTGGGTCGAGGGCATGCAGTTCGACAAGGGCTACCTGTCGCCGCACTTCATCACGAAGGCGGACCAGATGACCTGCGAGCTCGACAACCCCTACATCCTCGTTCACGAGAAGAAGCTCAGCACCGTCAAGGACATGCTGCCCCTTCTCGAGAAGGTGGCGAAGGGCGGCCGTCCGCTCCTCGTGATCGCCGAGGACGTCGAGGGTGAGGCCCTGGCCACGCTCGTGGTCAACCGCCTGCGCGGTGTCTTCCAGTGCTGCGCGGTCAAGGCGCCGGGCTTCGGGGATCGTCGCAAGGCGATGCTCCAGGACCTCGCCGCGCTCACGGGTGCGACGCCGGTCATGGAAGACCTTGCGATCGACC